>JAGIAQ010000023.1 GCA_017744795.1 Niabella sp.
GTCCTGTTCCGTGGCGTCCAGCTTCTGACGGGCTTCCTTTTTGCGGGTTTTATAAATAGAGATACCGGCTGCCTGTTCCAGCATCCGGCGGCGACTGTTATCTTTATCTTTGATCAGATCGTCCACCATATCCAAAGCGATGATGGCATAAGAATCGGTGCTTACCCCGGTATCCATGAAGAGATTCTGGATGTCTTTCAGGCGGCATTGTACGTCGTTCAGGCGGTATTCGCTCTCCCCGCTTTTATAAAACTTGCGGGTGATCCGTACGGTGCTAAATTCGGTTGGCAGCAGGTTCTTGGTATTTTCAAACGTAAGGCTTACCTCTGCCAGGCCACTGGCGGAACGGGTTTTTGAGCCGTTAAAAACCAGTGAATCAAGGTTTTCGCTTCTCAGGTTGCTGATCTTTTGTTCACCAATTACCCAGCGGATACTATCTACAATATTGGATTTACCGCAGCCGTTCGGCCCCACAATGCCGGTAATATTATCGTCGAAATTGACGATCGTTTTATCGGCAAAGCTTTTAAATCCTTTTATTTCCAGACTTTTTAAACGCACAGTATTCCTATTTGATGTACCAGCGAAAATAACGGTTCCGGACCCAAAATGGAAGCCTGTTTATGCACACCAAGCGTGGAAAACGGCCCTGAAATGTGGATAACAAGTGGATAACTACCGCTAACATGTTGCAGGTTACAGGGTTCAAGGGCTGAACGCGCAACGCGCAATGCATAAAGCATCAATAGCGTTTAGCATTGTGTGTTCTGCGTTAAGCATTAAGCAACAAACGACAAATACTTCCGGAAATGATACGTTGTTCTAGTAGCCCCACTTCCGCATGGCCGCAAGGTCCTGTTTGGCCGCTTCCAGCGGGGTCAGCTCCTGGTAAGATTCCTGCTCAATGATAAAATAGTTTGTTCCGCCTTTGGCAGCCGCGGTGCGGATGATCTCCGGTACACCCAGCAACCCCTTTCCTAATACGGTGCTATCATACCCATCATTCATTTCCCCCTTGCCGGGACTTTTTATTTCATCTTTGACGTGCATCAGTTCAAAACGGCCAGGATATTTTTTCAGTATCTCCAGTGCACGGCCTCCCACACCATACATATTCCCGATGTCCAGTTGCTGAGCCACCAGCGACGGATCGGTATGCTTTAAAATAAGATCATAAACCGTTGAACCGTTCAGTTCCGAAGTAAACTCGAAATTATGATTATGGTAGCCGAATTTCATTCCTGATTTTTTGCAGAGCGTCCCGCAACGGTTAAATACGTCCAGCCATTTTAGCAGGCCATCATAGTCTTTGCGCAGGTTCTCATCCAGCCAGGGGCTGATCACGAAACGTTGTTCCATAATGGCTGCATCAGCAACCGTTTGTTTCCAGGTATCGGTAAAATCTTTTTTTGCTTCGTCCCAATGCTTCCCGTTCAGCACGGTATGGCCACTTGGCATTTTCAGACCCAGATCGTCCAGTATCTTTTTAAACTCTTTTGCAGGATAGCCGTAGAATTTCCCATCGCTATAGCCAGCATGCTCTACATATTTATAACCAAACCCGGCTAATTGTTTCAGTGTATCCAAAGGGGCGCTGCGCATATCCGCGCGTACCGAATACAGTTGCAGCCCGGTGATCTTCTCTTTAGCTGCGGCTGCGAAAACTCCTTTTGAAAGCAGTGCAGTACCTGCAACGGCTAGCGTACTTTTCTTAATAAAATTTCTTCTGGATGTTTGCATATGACAAAATTGTTCCGGCAATTTAACGATTTTGAACGATGCAAAAAGAAAATCCGGGAGAATACAGAAATTTAAATAAGGCCACTAATGCACGAAGAATCTTTCAGGCAGTTATTGCGCTGGATAAAAAGCAAAACCACAGAGGGCCCGGAGGTTTAGCACAGCGTTAATCAGAGCGTCACCTCCATAATCTCTGTGCCAGCCCGAAAGATTCATTCTGGCAGGGTTTAAAATTACCTTTAAGACAACCTCATTTGTGGATTCGTGGCATCTAACAACAATACCGCTCATACTCTTAATAAGCCGCGAAATCCTCTGGCAGCGTAGTAAGATTCTGCGCCGTTATGATACAGGAATACCGTAGCGTAGCGGCGGTCACAAAAGAGCGCACCCCCCAGCTTTCTGACAGGAGCAGGCGTTTGCACCCAGCTTGATGTTTTCGTATCAAACTTCCCCAATTGCTGCAACTGCCGGTATTGATCTTCTGTCAAAAGTTCAATGCCCATTTCGGCGGCCATCTCCGTTGCGCTATTGACGGGCTTGTGTTCTTTTCTGGAAGCCAGCGCTTCGTGGTCGTAACAAAGACTCCTTCGCTCTTTGGGACTTTCGGCGGAGCAGTCATAAAAAATACAGGCGCCCGTTTTCTTATCAAAGTCTACGACATCGGGCTCACCACCGGTGCGCTCCATTTCGTTCAACGACCACAATTTTGCCGGATGCGCTTCTAATCGGGCCTGCACATCCGCCCATTTCAATCCTTTATGCCGGGCATTATTTTTCTCAAACCGATTTTTTAACAGGCTTAGTAAGTCCGCCTGTTGTTGAGATGATATACTTTTTTTACTGCTCATTTCAAATAATTTTCTGGTTTTTTGCCACTGAAGCGCAGAACCACTGATGTATTAAACACTATCATCCAGCCCCTTGCCATCAAGAATTTGCTGCACTGCCTTCTCCACACGCGCTACTCTGGTCTTTGACAATTTCGGTTGCCCGAAATAAAAGAGATAGGCCCGCTGCCGTCCCGGCGTCAGCGCATCAAAAGCGGTTTTCAATCCGGGTACTTCTTTGAGTTTCTGCTGAAATTCTTCGGGAACCTTATAATCGGCTGTCTTTTTCAACGCCACTTTCAGTCCTGCTTTTTCCACTTCAATCGCTTCATAAATATAAGCCTTCAGTGTGGATACATTTTCTGTTATCTCCTTTAGAGTTGTGAACCGGATCTGCCGCGCGGATTGTACGTTCTCGGTTTGCTGAATCAGAAGACCTTCGGTATCCTGTAATAACGCTCCTTTAAAAAATAAAAAGGCACAGTATTCTTTAAATACATGTATCAATACAATATTCGCCCCCTCAAAGGTATAACAGGGGCAGCCCCATTTTAACTCTTCGGTTAGTCCGCAATCCAGAACAATTTTCCTCAACCGGGTTATTTCTTTTTGCCATCTTCCTTTACTAAAATAGAAATCTACTTTGGGGTTCATGGGTTTATATTTTAATGGTCATCTGATTTTTTAAAACCAGCGAATGAGGCTTTGTCAATAGTGCACTTCGCTAAAGTTATGCTGTGTTATTGATTTACTAAACTAATTTCCTGCCGGCAGGCCGGAAATACCAGGAAGTTGCGGTGAGCACCAGCAGCAATACGGGCCCGAAAAGGTCTTTAGCCGTGTCGCCGATAACCAAATGCGAAATAACAGCGCCGGACATCGCAAAGAAAAAACCGGCATAAGCCCATTCTTTTAGTAAAGGAAGTTTCGGCAGCAACACGGCAGCAACGCCTAATATTTTCCAAACGCCCAGCAATGTTAATACGTAATCCGGGTAACCCAAATGGCTCATCAGCGCTGTTTCCTCTTTTGTCTTTATTAATTGCACGATCCCCGTAGACAGCATGCCCAACGCCAACCAGGCCGTCGCGACCCAATAAATAATTTTATTCCGTTTTGACATAGCAACTATTTTAAATTGTTTACAATTTTCTGTAGACGATCATGCGCCATATTGATACCCTGCACAAAGGGCAGCTGCAGTATCTGGTCTCTGCCGGCCACTGAGCGGTATATAACGTGCATCTGCAGCCTGCTGGTATCCTCCGTAACAGGTTCAAATTCCAAAAATTCCAGCTGCACATCAAAAGGGGTGTTTTCCATTTTAAAGGTGCGGGTAATTTTTTGATCCGGAACAAATTCATGGATGGTTCCGTTAGCCCGGAATACCACATTCCCTTTAGCATCGGTTGTTTCATACTGATACCCGCCATGTTGCTTGTTTTCCAGCTTCAGCACATTTGTTCCCATCCATTGAGCAACAATTCCGGGGTCGGTAAATGCTCTGAACAACAAGACCACCGGCAGTTCAAACTCTCTGGTGATCCGGATTTCCTGTTTCCCGTCTTCTGCATTAACTTTTGTTTTCCGTTCCATGATTGATCATTTTTTTGGTTTGTATTGTTTCATAATATGTTCCAGTTTATTGAAGCGGTCTTCCCACATATTGCGGAAGGGTTCGATAAAATCGGCTATTGCTTTCATTTTTTTTGGATTGAAGTGATAATAAATTTCTCTTCCGTTTTGCTCCTGTTCCAGCAGCTCACACTCGGTAAGTATTTGCAGGTGTTTGGAAACTGTAGGCCTTGCCGTATCAAAATTGGCTGCTATCGCACCCGCTGTCATGGATTGGGTAGCCACCAGCAGCAATATAGCCCTTCGGGTTGGATCGGCTATCGCCTGAAAAACATCGCGTCTCAGATTCATTATGTAGCTATTTGACTACAAATATAAACGTAGCCATTTAACTACACAAATTTTTTTAGTTCCGCCGGCAGATAACATTTATATTTTCTCACAGATAGCACAGATTCAAACAGATTTTTGAAATCCTTCTGTGAAAATCCGTGGAATCTGTGAGCCTGCTTATCAATCACGCTAACAAACGGTGTATAAAAAGGTGTGCTTTCACCCCAATCCCGCAGGGCAAACCCGTAAATTGGCCAAGCCACGAATGCTCGAATAAAATGACTAATCTATTCGTAAAACAATGAACACGAATAGCGCCGACGGCGCGTAAAATTCGTGTTTATTTTCTTTGAACAGGGTACAACAGCTAATTCATTCGTGTATTTGTGGCAATCTTTTAAATTTATGCGTCCGCCCTGTCAAATTCCGCTATGAAACCTCCTCCCAGTCAAAAAAGCATTACTTTTGCAGCCCATTTAAAACAGGCGGAACGCAATGAGTGTAAGCGATGACCAACTTTCTACCGGCAGCAATTGTATTGAAGTAGAATACTTTTTTGAAGAAAAAACGCATTTAATGGATGCATTGGTCCAGAACAAATGCGAATATGAACTGCTGGCGCTGATCCGGGAGATCGCCACCCGGTTAAAGCTTCGTATCATTATCGAAACCACGCCCCTGGCTGAACAAGGTTTCCGGCGCCGTTTTAAGGTAGCCCTGAAAAAAGCGACCCCAACGGCTTCCGCTGCAGTCACGATCATTACGGCTGCACTGGCTGCCGTTATTACTGCGCCTCTTTCTGTATCTGCCCGTGAAGCAACGCAACAACTGGTGCAACAATTGTTTGACGGACTTTTGGAGCCCGATGCCGCTGACAAGGAAAAACTGCAGTTGCAAACCGAGCAGCTAAAACAGCGATTGATAACCGGCTGCGCCAGCCTCGACGACAGTAAAGTGATTAAAAAACGGCGGTCAAACTTTTTTGAATTACTGAACCGCTATCCCAGGATCAACCGGGTGCAATTCATCGCATCTGATGAAAACAGCACATTGATCGCTTATGAAAAAAATGTACGCCGCCAGGAATTCGAAACTTTTATAGTAACGACCAACGCAACAGAACCGGAGACAATTGACAATGCTGATATTGAGATCATTTCGCCGGTATTAAAAAAAAGCAACAATAAATGGACAGGCTTATATAAAGGAAGCGCCTGCACTTTTACCATGCAATCGAAAGAATTCAACAAACTCGTACAGTCCGGAAAAGTTCAGTTTAAAAACGGAACCGTAATCAACTGTCAGCTTACCATTCATAAAAAAATCAACAATGAGGGCGTAGAGCGGGTCACCGGCATGGCAATAACCGAGGTAAATCGTTATTTTGAAAACGACATACCCGTTGAAACCGCGGCAGCCAGGAAGCCGAAAAAACCGGTGGAACCGGAAATAACGCAATTAGCGTTGTTTATGTAGAGCGAGGTGGCCGGAAAGGCGATGAGGCGGTAAATCAAAGGCAATTAAAAAAACACCTTCCCGTATTTCCGCCTTCCCGGCTTTAGCTTTTTTATAATTTCCCTTCCTTGATCTCATCAACAACGGCGGGATCCAATAGTGTTGTAGTATCGCCCAGGTTATTCAATTCCCCTTCTGCCACCTTGCGTAAAATGCGACGCATAATTTTCCCGCTCCGGGTCTTGGGCAACCCGCTTACAAACTGGATCTTATCTGGTTTTGCAATAGGCCCTATGATCCGGCTTACCGTTGCCAGGATATCTTTTTTTGTAAGCTCATCATCCTCTTTACGACGCTTTCCATCCAGCACCACATAAGCATAAACCCCCTGGCCTTTGACTTCGTGCGGATAGCCCACTACAGCGCTTTCGATCACGCTTGCGTGCATATTGATCGCATTTTCCACCTCGGCAGTGCCCAGACGGTGACCGCTTACATTTAGCACATCGTCAACACGACCGGTTATTTTGAAATTGCCTGCCTCATCCCTCCAGGCACCATCTCCTGTAAAATACAAATCCTTATAGGTGCTGAAATAGGTTTGACGGCAACGTTCATGGTCGCCCCAGGTGGTCCTTAAAATTCCCGGCCAGGGTGCCCGCATACACAGGTTACCGCTCATCACTTCATCAGTATACTCCGTGATCTCTTCTCCTTTTTCATCCACCAGTAAGGGTTGCACACCCGGCAGCGGCAACGTAGCCCAACTGGGTCTTGAGGGTGTTACACCAGCTAGATTCGATATTAAAATACCGCCGGTTTCTGTCTGCCACCAGGTATCTACCACCGGGCATTTCTTTTTCCCAATATGTTCGTCATACCAATGCCAGGCTTCCTCGTTGATTGGCTCCCCCACTGTGCCCAGCACTTTTAAGGAGGAAAGGTCTTTATCTTTTAACGGATCCAGCCCATAGCTCATCAGCGAACGGATGGCCGTAGGTGCCGTATATAAAATATTTACTTTATGCTTATCCACGATATTCCAGAAGCGACCGGCATCCGGCCAGGTAGGAATACCTTCAAACATCAGGCCGGTAGCACCTGCCAGCAGCGGACCATATACTATGTAACTATGGCCGGTGATCCAGCCTACATCTGCCGTACAAAAGAATACATCTTTGGGCTGATACTGGAATACATTTACAAAAGTATAAGTCGTCCACAACATATATCCCGCAACCGTATGCACAACTCCCTTGGGTTTTCCCGTACTTCCGGAAGTGTATAAAATAAACAAAGGGTCCTCTGCGTCCATTACTTCGGCCGGAACATTCAGCACTTCATCGTGCATATTTTCAATAACCGCATCCACCTCATCCCGCCACCAAACATCGCGTCCCTTAAGCATACTAACAGGTGTACGGGTGCGGGTATGCACAATGACCCTTTTAACGGTTTTATTTCCCACCAGAGCATCATCAATGATCGACTTTAGCGGTATGTCCTTAGCGCCGCGATAGGCACCATCACAGGTAATAATATATTCGGCTCCTGCATCTTCCAGCCGGTCTGCAATACTTTGTGCAGAAAAACCGCCAAAGATCACAGAGTGAATGGCACCGATACGCGCGCAGGCCAGTACGGCAATGGCCAATTCCGGCACCATTCCCATATAAATACAAACCCGGTCCCCTTTTTTAACGCCGTTATTCCTTAATACCTGGGCAAATTCGCAAACCTTGCGATGCAGGACTTTATAGCTAAGTGTTCTTGTTTTTTCATTAGGATCATTAGGCTCCCAAATGATGGCGGGCGTATCGCCATTGGTCTTTAAATGCCGGTCCAGCGCATTCTCCGTAATATTCAGTTTAGCTCCTTCAAACCATTTTACTTTTGGCTCCGTAAAATTCCATTCCAGCACACGGCTGCTGAACGGTTGTTTTTTCTTCCATTCAAAAGTATCGGCCACATCCGACCAAAAACCTTCGGGATCTTCCACACTTCTTTTATAATCTTTATGATATTGCTCAATCGTTGTAATCTGAAAAGGGTATGACATAACATTATTTTTTCGAAGCCTAAATGTAGTAAATAAAATTATTTTATTTTACTCAATGTTTTATTAAAGAAGTATTATCTTGAACGCCATTAACATTGTATTTGCATAACGATTGTGGCGGTTTCCTTGTATTGAAGTTATTGAAATTTCCTTTTTAACCACATAGATACATAGGCCATGTTGACAAAGAAATATTTGGACGACTTGACATATGAGATAATAAGATGTGCTATTGAAGTTCATAAAATTATGGGCCGAGGGTTGTTGGAGAGCGTCTACCACCAGTGTTTAAAGGAGGAGTTTTTGCATAGGAAAATAAATTTTCTCACAGAGATGAACGTTCCGGTAGTTTATAAAGGGAGAACACTTGATGTTGATTTTAGATGTGATTTATTCGTGGAGCGTAGTATAATTGTGGAATTGAAATCTGTACAGGAAATAATACCTGTATATGAAGCACAGCTGCTGACCTACATGAAACTATTGCAATGCCCGAAGGGTATTCTTATAAATTTCAATTGTTCCAACATTTTTAAGAAGGGACAAAAAACTTTTGTTAATGAATATTTTGGTGTTTTACCCAGCCTATAAAGGCTATGTCCCTATGTGGTTTATTTAAAGTTGTGTTTAAAAAATAAAACAGATGAAAGAAACGACCGGATCCGGCACGCTTCGCAAAGTGATTGGAGCCTCCTCCCTGGGCACCCTTATTGAGTGGTATGATTTTTACATTTTCGGCATGCTGGCCAAAACCATTTCCACAGAATTCTTTCCTGAAGGAAATAGTACTGCCGCTTTATTAAGTACGCTTGCCATCTTTGCTGCGGGCTTTATCGTACGACCCTTCGGGGCGATCTTCTTTGGGAGATTGGGTGATCTCCTGGGAAGAAAATCCACCTTCCTGCTCACACTGGTGCTCATGGGCGGATCTACCTTTTTGATCGGGCTGGTGCCGGGCTATCATTCCATAGGCATGGCAGCCCCGTTGATCGTTTTATTGCTCCGGCTGTTGCAGGGGCTGGCGCTGGGCGGTGAATACGGGGGCGCTGCAACTTATGTGGCTGAACATGCGCCACCGGGTAAAAGAGGTTTTTATACCAGCTGGATACAAACCACGGCCACACTGGGTTTGTTCCTGGCCCTTGGCGTGATCATGCTGGTAAAAATGAATAGCAGCGATGAACGGTTTAATGCGGAATGGGGCGGCTGGCGGTACCCATTCTGGTTCTCTATTATACTGGTGATCGTATCGGTTTATATCCGTTTAAAAATGCAGGAATCGCCTTTGTTTGCCCAACTGAAGAGTGAAGGAAAGATTGCGAAGAACCCACTTAAAGAAAGTTTTCGCAACAAAGGAAATTTCAAAATGGTGCTGCTGGCCTTGTTTGGTGCCACCATGGGACAGGGCGTAGTGTGGTACACCGGGCAGTTTTATGCACAAAGTTTTTTGGAAACAAAAGTAGCGCTGAGCTTTGAGCAGAGCCGGATCATTTTACTTTGGGCGATCGTACTGGCCACCCCCTTCTTTATTTTCTTCGGATGGCTGAGCGATAAGATCGGCCGCAAATGGGTGATGCTTGCCGGCATGTTACTGGCGATTGTTACCTACCGCCCCATTTTTAACCAGTTACTGGAAGATGCTGATGTACAGCAATGGTCTGCCGAAAACAGTACTACGACGGTAAAACAACAAACAAAACTTTTAGCGCACAGCACCGATTCATTGATACAAACCACCACGCTTTACAAGCTTTCCAACGGCGTGCAATATGCCAAAGAACAAACAGACACTTTGCAAAGCGCCTCCGGAAAAATACTCGAAGGGAAACCCGTTATTAAAAATAAAGTGCTGCCCCATACCGGGAAATATGTGGTATTGGTATTTCTTCTGATCTTTTATGTAACGATGGTCTATGGTCCCATTGCAGCTTTCCTGGTAGAGTTATTCCCCGTGCATATTCGCTATACATCCATGTCGCTGCCGTATCATATCGGCAATGGTGTCTTCGGCGGATTAGTACCTTTTATCGGTGTATTGCTGCAAACCACATTTACTACAGATCCCCTTATAGGACTCTGGTACCCGATTGGCGTGGCAGCATTATGTTTTATCATCGGGTTCGTGTACCTAAATAATAAAATAGTTGACAACTAATACCTTGTTTCTAATTTAATCACCATGAATACAATAAAAAAACTGCTTGGTTTCATCTGGCTGCTGGCCGGTCCGCTGATCATCTATTTCTTATTAATGGGCGCTGTTCATAATATAGATGTGCACGGCAAAAAAGATATTAACAACCCCGTGATTTGGGTGATCATTATCGCGATCTTTTTACCGATCGCGATTGGATTAATGATCTTTGGCTGGTATGCGGTGAAGGGGGAGTATAGTAGTGAGAAGTGAATAGTCAATGGTCCATTGTTACAGCGTTCAGCGTTTTGCATTGAGCCCCCTTTCGTTAAAGAATTGTAATTTCTGTTGATTTTCTTGCTACGCTAAATAATACGAGCTACTTTTGCAATTCGTGCAAACCCGTTTTATATACAAAAAAACAACGCTTCAGTTATTAGCAGTGCTGCTGGTATTGACGCTTTCATGGCTTTCCGTGAGCCTGCCTTTTGTATATGAAGTCAGGAAACAGCTGACCCAGCAAACCGATTCAAAGGAAAAAACGCCATCTAATCCATTGTCGGGTTCTACCGATGAAAAAGTCCCTTCCAACCCGAATGTGAATATTAATGAAGAATATTTACACACCGGCAATTACGACTTTTCCATCGCCACCACGCAGCAAAACACCAGTTATATACACACACATGAAAGACTTTATATAGCCTTTCACCCCGAGCTGCACGCTCCGCCACCCAATTCCCGGGCTTAACAGCACATAGACTAGCGCTCACACCTGCCCGACTGTGTCATTCAGGCGGGGATTGCACAGATTTACACAGAATAAATCGCAGATGCTTCCGTACTGCAGCGACAAAAATGCGTTCACAAAAACAGAAGTGAATGAAAGAATTGTCTCGCAGAAAGGAACAAAATCTGTGAACATCCGTGAAATCTGTGAGCAATAGACCTTAGCTTTTTAAGTGTCTTTCGTAAAGCAATGTGCTGTTCGTTTTCACCAATTCTTAGTGTTTTACAATATAGTGCCATGTCAAATACATTTTATTAGGCACAAAGCCACTATTCTTTGTGCCTTCGTTTCTTCGTGGCAACAGATATAGGGCGCTGTATAAAAATTTTACAATCAGTTATGAATGCACAATACAAATCAAAAAGCATTTTTTCTAATCTCGCTGCGGACCTACCGTCTTCCATTGTGGTGTTCTTAGTAGCGCTGCCCCTGTGTTTGGGCGTGGCACTGGCATCCAATGCGCCCTTGTTCAGCGGTATCATTGCAGGTGTTTGCGGCGGCATTATTGTAGGCATTGTCAGCGGCTCACAATTAAGTGTGAGCGGACCTGCAGCGGGGCTTACCGCCATCGTAGCCTCCGCCATTCTTACCTTACAGTCATTTGAAGCGTTCCTGGTGGTAGTGGTGCTGGCAGGCGTTATCCAATTGATCCTGGGTTTTGCAAAACTGGGTATCATCGGCGACTATATCCCTACCAGCGTGATCAAGGGTATGCTCGCGGCCATTGGATTGATCCTCATTATTAACCAGATGCCGCAGTTGCTGGGCGACCGGTCGGCTTTACCGGCCAATGATGAAGAATCCATTGTTCCCGCCGGGAATATCTTTGTCAATTTCTTTAAAGCCTTTGCACATAGTACACCGGGTGCCCTGGTAATAGGTATTATTTGCCTGGTCTTTCATTTCATCTGGGAAAAGATCGTTGCCGGTAAAAAAGGATTTATCAAACTGATCCCCGCACCATTGCTGATCGTTTTCCTGGGGATAGGCCTGAATGTCCTGTTTGCAAGCACCGGGTTACTGCCCGCTTTATCCGGCGGGTATCTTGTCAACATTCCACAAGCCGGTTCCGCTAAGGAATTTATCTCCTTCTTTACAAGCCCCGACTGGAGCGTGATCGGGAACACCCAGGTGTGGGGGCTGGCATTGACCGTCGCTTTGGTGGCCAGCCTGGAAAGCTTATTAAGCCTGGAAGCAGTGGATGACATGGATCCTTACCAGCGGGTAAGCCCGGCCAACCGGGAATTAAAGGCGCAGGGCCTGGGCAATATTGTTTCGGGATTGTTGGGGGGTATTCCTGTTACAAGCGTTATCGTGCGATCATCGGCCAACGTAAATGCAGGAGCAAAAACAAAGCTATCGGCGATCCTGCACGGCTTACTGCTGTTAAGCTCCGTAGCTTTCATTCCGTTTTTACTGAACCTGATCCCGAAAACCGCGCTGGCTGCCATTCTTATTTTTACGGGGTATAAACTGGCAAAACCGGCCTTGTTCAAATTGTATTACCAAAAAGGATGGGACCAGTTTTTACCGTTCATCACTACCATTGTGGCCATCCTGGCTACCGATCTTTTAAAAGGTGTGATCATCGGTATTGCCGTAGGCCTTTTCTTTGCCTTCCGTTCCAATTTCAGGAAAGCGGTATTTGTAGTAAAAGGTAATAAAAAATATCTTTTCCGGCTGCGTAAAGATGTATCCTTCCTTAATAAGGCGTTGATCAAACAGAACCTGGAAAAAGTGCCGGAGGGCGCGCAGGTGATCATTGACGCGTTGCGGGCCGATTATATTGATAAGGATATTGTGGAAGTTATAGAAGACTTCATCATCCACGCTCCGTTAAAAAACATAACCGTACAACTGGAAACAAGCGGGTTTATTGACCACGGGTTCTCCGATAAAATACTGGCCAATGATAACCAGGATGGGCATTTACGAAGAACCTATACCCGGGTGATCATTAGTACCCGGCAAAAGAAAGAACCAAAGGCAACCCCTGAATTTGCGTAACTTAGCATTACGCCCATAAAAAACAACAGTAAATAAAAGTCATTTTAAAAAAATATTATGAACGCATACGAACAATTATTACAGAACAATAAAGAGTGGGCAACAAACAAATTAAGCATTGATCCGCATTTTTTTGATAACCTGGCCGATTCACAGCAACCGGAGTTTTTGTGGATCGGGTGCAGCGATAGCCGTGTACCCGCTAATGAAGTTACGGGTACTACCTCCGGCGAAATATTTGTGCACCGCAATATTGCCAACCTGGTCGTACATACGGATATTAACCTCATCAGCGTTTTGGAATATGCAGTGGCGCACTTAAAAGTAAAGCACGTTATTGTTTGCGGTCACTATGGATGCGGAGGTATTAAAGCCGCATTAAGCAACGATGATTTTCACCAGGTATTGAATATGTGGCTGCGCGTGATCAAAGATGTTTATTATAAATATAAGGACGAAGTGGATGCCCTCCCCGATGACCAACAAAAGGTAAACCGGCTGGTGGAGCTTAATGTAAAAGAGCAGGTAGAAAAACTGGCCAAGACCTCCATCATTCAAAAAGCATGGCAGGAACGCCAGGCACCGATCCTGCACGGGTGGGTATATGGTCTTGCCGACGGGCAGCTGCATTCCTTGCTGAAGATCACCCCGGAAACCAACCCCGTCGACCCGATCTATATTTATAACGACCTTAAATAAACGTTAAGTAGCCCCGCAGCAATGTGGGGCTTTTATTTTAGATTTATCTTTAGTTAAGAAAAAATTATGAGTTGCCACTAATGCACGAATGGATAACGTCTGTGCCTTACAACAAAAATTATTTATTCGTGAATTCGTGGCATCTGAAACAATAAAATCCCCTTATGTCCGGAAAACTTAACAACCAGGTAGCCCTTGTAACGGGCGCCAACAGCGGCATCGGCGCCGGTATTGCTCTTGGCTTTGCCCAGGAAGGCGCCACCGTAGTGATCAACTACCCTTTCGAAGGCGCCGCCCCCTCCGCAACCGACCTAATGAATCAAATCACCTCGGCCGGTGGCAAAGCCATCATTTATCAATGTGATGTATCAAAAGAAGACCAGGTGATCAAAATGTTCCAGGATATTGTAGCGCAGTTAGGCACAATAGATATCCTGGTAAACAATGCCGGCATTCAAAAAGATGCACCCTTCCACGAAATGACCCTGGCTCAATGGCAACAGGTGATCGATGTAAACCTCACCGGCCAGTTCCTTTGTGCAAGGGAAGCCGTCAAAGAGTTTTTAAGACGCGGTGTGGATGCTACCCGTTCCGCAGCTGCCGGAAAGATCATCCATATCAGCAGTGTGCATGAGATCATTCCCTGGTCGGGCCACGCCAACTACGCTTCCAGTAAGGGTGCTATCCGGATGCTGATGCAAACATTGGCGCAGGAGTACGGTCGGCAGAAAATACGTGTCAACAGTATTTGTCCGGGTGCCATTCAAACCCCCATCAATAAATCCGCCTGGGATACACCACAGGCCTACAATAACCTTATGACGCTGATCCCTTATAACCGCATTGGTCAGCCCAAAGACATTGCCGGCCTGGCCGTTTTTTTAGCCAGTGATGATTCCGATTATATTACAGGGGCCAGTATTTTTATTGACGGCGGCATGACCACTTTTGAAAGTTTTTCAACGGGTGGATAAAAGTATTTTTTGCCGGGAAGGCGGCAAGACGGTAAATTTTATAAGATTGAAGAACAACCCTTCCCGTTTTTCCGGATTCCCGGCTAATTAAAGGCATTTACTTTTGTAATAATTACAACTACCATGAACGAAAAAGAACGTTTACAGGATGTGAACTGGCGAACCTGGGGGCCTTATGTCAGCAACCGGGAATGGGGCAATGTGCGCGAGGATTACAGTGCCAACGGCGATGCCTGGAACTATACCACGCATGATATGGCGCGCAGCAAAACCTATCGCTGGGGCGAGGAAGCCATTGGCGGCATTTGCGATACAAAGCAACTGCTTTGTTTTGCACCTGCTTTCTGGAACAAAAAAGACCCGATTGTAAAGGAGATCTTTTTTGGACTTTCCAACAGTGAAGGTAATCACGGGGAAGATGTAAAAGAATTGTTTTACTACCTGGACAGTACGCCCACGCACAGTTATATGAAAATGCTGTACAAGTACCCGCAGCAGGCATTTCCGTATGATCAGCTGCTGCAGGAAAACAAACGGCGGGGCAAAGCCGATCCCGAGTATGAACTGATCGACACCGGTATTTTTAACAACAATGAATACTTCGACATTTTTATTGAATACGCCAAGGCGGATGTGAACGATCTCTTTATAAAAATCACCGTGTACAATCGTGGCCCGCAACCCGCGCCCATTGTGGTATTGCCCACCGTGTGGTTTCGCAATACATGGGCCTGGGGATATGATGATTACAAACCCGTATTAAAACAGGAAAGCGACCAGCAGATTGCTATCGATCATAAAAATCTTCCTGTAAAAATTCTGTACAGCCAGGTAAAAGGCGCGCCTTTATTTTGCGATAATGCAACCAATAATCAGCGATTGTACCAATCAGCCAATGACCACCCGTTTTGCAAGGATGGCATCAATGATTGTATAACCGGCAAAAACAAGCAGGCCACTAATCCGGCGAATACCGGCACCAAAGCGGCCTTTCAGCACGATCTTATAGTAGACGCTGGCGGTTCCATTACTTTGTATTATCGCTTAACAGACCAAACGATCAGCGATCCTTTTGCAGCCGTTGATCATTTATTTGCCACGCGCATCAATGAAGCAAATGATTTTTACACTACGGTACAGGAAGGGGTAAAAACGGATGATGCGCGGTTGGTACACCGCCAGGCCTTAGCGGGATTGTTGTGGAACAAACAATTTTATCATTACAATGTATACAAATGGCTGAACGGAGATCCGGCGCAGGTAAAACCACCTGAAAGTCGCAAAAGCATTCGTAACGGAGAATGGAAAACGCTGGACAACTCCGAGGTCATTTCCATGCCCGACAAATGGGAATATCCCTGGTATGCCAGCTGGGACCTGGCGTTCCAGTGCGTCAGTTTTAGCCTGATCGATAGTGTGTTTGCGAAAGATCAATTGAAATTACTCACGAGGGAATGGTATATGCACCCCTGTGGCAAGCTGCCGGCTTATGAATGGAACTTTAGCAGCGTAAACCCGCCGGTGCATGCCTGGGCCACGTTCCGGGTGTTTAAGATCGATGAAAAACTGAACGGCAAGCCCGATCTGCCTTTTT
Organism: Niabella sp.; assembly: GCA_017744795.1. Classification (GTDB taxonomy): domain Bacteria; phylum Bacteroidota; class Bacteroidia; order Chitinophagales; family Chitinophagaceae; genus Niabella. Next base: position 16,191 of record JAGIAQ010000023.1, read on the forward strand.
TGGAGACCGTTTTTCAGAAGCTGCTGCTGACCTTTTCCTGGTGGGTGAATCAGAAAGATGCTAACGATAACAATATTTTCGAGGGCGGTTTTTTAGGGCTGGATAATATCGGCATTTTTGACCGTAATGCTACGCTGCCCAACGGCGCCGTACTGGAACAGGCAGATGGCACCAGCTGGATGGCGATGTATGCCCTCAATATGATGCGCATTGCCTTGGAACTGGCGCTTTATAACCCCGTGTATGAAAGTATGGCTACCAAATTCTTTGAACATTTTTTAGCCATTGCTTACGCCATCAATTCCGCCAGCGAAGATGGTTTGGGATTATGGAACGAGGAAGACCAGTTTTATTACGACATGCTGCAATTTCCCAACGGCACCAGTTCTTCCTTACGGCTAAGAAGCGCCGTGGGATTGATTCCCCTGTTTGCTGTAGAAGTGATCGACCAGGACATATTGGATAAATTACCCACCTTCCGTGAGCACCTGGAATGGATACTGAGCCATAAGCCGGAACTGGCCAACCTTGTGTCCCGCTGGAACGAGCCCGGCAAGGGGAACACCAGTTTACTCAGCTTATTGCGCGGGCACAGGCTAAAGAAAATTATTGAGCGCATGGCCGATCCCAATGAATTTTTGGGCGATTATGGGGTACGGGCGCTTTCTAAAGTATACGAGCAAAATCCTTACATACTGAATGCCGCAGGGATTGAGTTTGTAGTACGCTATACCCCGGCCAACAGCGACAGCGACCTGTTTGGCGGCAACAGCAACTGGCGCGGCCCCATCTGGATGCCGCTCAATTTTTTGATCATTGAAAGTTTGCAGCGCTTTCATTTTTATTTCGGCGATGATTTTAAAATACCCTACCCCACCGGCTCCGGTCAGTTATTAACGCTGGATGAAATAGCCGCAGATCTTACGCAACGACTATGCAACATCTTTTTAAAAAACGAAACCGGCACGCGGGCAGTAAACGGAAGCAATCAAAAAATACAAACCGATCCGGATTTTAAAGACTCCATTTTGTTTTATGAATATTTTGATGGCGATAATGGCCGCGGCCTGGGCGCCAGTCATCAAACCGGGTGGACCAGCATTATAGCCAAATTATTGCAGCCCCGGCTTTCTACAATGACGGAGTGTTAGTGTATTGCGGGGGCAACCCATTGCGTTAATGAAAAGAGGCCAGATCTTTTTCATCAAAAACATATTCCGACCGGATCGTATTGCCCCGTCCGTCTTTCGTTTCTGTCCGCTGGCGGGTGTCGTAAATATTCGGACCGCTGTATAATTCATTGCAGTTCACCGTTTGTTTTCCTGAAAAACGGGCCAATGCCTGGCAGGAGCTATCGCTTCGTTCTTTGCCTGCAGCAATAATTTTAGCTACGGGAATCACTACTGCAAAATCTACCATTACCCCGGGGGGATAACAATTTGCGGTGCAAATAAAGCGGCTTTTTTCAACCGTCGATTTTGCAGCTATCTTAATGGTATCAGAATACACAATTGTATCCTTGTTGGGCGCCGCACGAGGCCACACTACGCCTGTTCTGATCTCCACGGCGGCGGATAAATTATTTTTAAAAGCTTCCGTATAAATATACCCCTGTTTTCCATCGTTCTTTTTAGTGCAGCCCTGAAACCAAAACAGTAACAGCATCAGGCTGGCGGCATAGGCAAGTGTCTTCATGATTTTCTAAATAAGCGTTATAAAATTGTATGTATAACGTTATAACGAATGGGCGGGTCAAAACGCAACAGCGTTGAAACAAGGATTCCCGAAGAAAAAGAATTGAGCGATTGCAAATGATTATGACATTGAACGATTGATAGGTGCGTATATTTGAGAAACGCTAGCAGCCTTGAAAAGGCACGTACTACAAAATAAAGAAAAACTGCTAGTAACATCATACTGACAATAATTTTATGAAGACCCAAGAACACATAGATAATTTTAGCCCGACGCTGAAAAAAATCTTAAATCAGGAAATTAAACTTGGGAATGAGATCATTGAAACTTCGAAAGGTTGGCCAAGCGAAAACACTATAATAATTTTCCTAAAAAAGCCTTTTATAGACAAATATGAGCTTAAAAATATAAGATATAGAGATATTAACGACCCGCATTATTGGAATGCAGAATACTTTGACAGTTCAACAAATCATATTTTGGCTTGCAAATTTTGACTAAACAATGACCGCTCGTCCCGCGAGTCCCCTTTGTCCCACAAATAGCTTGGTGGGACTTGTAGGACCGGTGCGACGAGTAGTAAAGAGCTTTAAGTTTTATTTTCCTTTAAAAATCGGATCATCAAAAAACTTACTCAAAGAAATACCCATTTCTTTACAAAATTTATTGATCGTATAGATAGTGGCGCCGCGCCCGGTTTCCCATCGGCTTAGCGTTTGCCGGTCTTTTTCAGTATCACTTGCAAAGGTAGATTGATTCTTCCCCGAACTTTCCCGGAGGCTTTTAATCCTCTTAGCTATTTTTTCTTTTAGAATTAAATCGTCATTGTCCAACTTAGGCATATATGCAAGGTGAAGATTCAGCACTATTTCATCGAGTTCAGAGAAGGTTTTCATTCCTCAAAATCAAATTCAAAATCCAGCAGCTTTTTTGGATGTACTTCCAGGCCCTTAGCCAGTTCCAGTAATGTCAACATGGTAACGTTAGCCTTTTCTGTTCCCTTTTCAATTTTGCTGATATTGCTATAATCCACATTGCAATTTTGCGCAAGCTTTCTATAGCTTAGATCCTTCTTCTTTCTTAGCTTCTCAAGCTGCTTGCCAAATTGGATTAAAAAATCGCTTTCTACAACTTTAGCCATTATATTGATTTATAGCAAGGTCTTGCTATGTGGATAAATAAACGTGGTATCAATATACCACGTTTCAATTTTTCTTCTTACCTTTATTCTGAAATAATATTTTTGCGATTACTTCATAAACTCATTTGAAGCATTCGCTTTGAGTCTCGAACTGAAACGTCGGAACTTTCAAGTACACGGGATGATAAGCAGAATAGCTCACGACCTAGGCGTGGGCTCTCTTATCCGTGTACAGGTCTCCGACGGCCTCAGTTCGGTAAGTTGAGCACCACGCTTTTTTGTGCGGGTGCTAACCTAAAACCTTTTTTTATGTACAATACCGTTACTACACCTGTACCAAACACCTTTAATGAGCCGCAATGGCTGCAAGTATTGTTTTTGCTGGCCGATACGCAAACCTGGCTGCAACAATTGCAGGAAGGGCTTATATGGCAACTGCCGGTTAAAAACCGAAAACGATTATTGCGGAAAAGCTGGTACCTAAGCGCTGCTGCCCTGGCGCATATTTTAGAGCGCCATTATTACAAAGTGCCGCGTCACCCGCTGGCCAGTAAGTTTACGATTTCTATACCAGCTATTGTTGCCGCTATAAGAGACGCTTATCAACAACCGCCAATGCCTTTGCAAGACAGTACTTTGTTACAGCGGGTATGGGATATGGGTGCGCCTGTGGGCTATGATGCCACGGGCCGCATGGTGAGCATTATTACTGTTATTACAGATGCCTCCGGGGAGATTATTACTGCTTTTCCGGGGGTGGCAAAGCCCCAGGGCGGTTCAGGATGACTTTTTTTGCCGTCATTCCGAACCGCATCCCGACGTCAGTCGGGAGAAGGGAGGAATCTCGTTCTTAAACAACTAGATTTCTCTTCGCCCTCCTGCGTCGGGCTCATCGAAATGACGGTACAGTTGAGGAGTTGCGCTCAATAACCGGCTATATATCTTCTCCGAAAAAACATTTCGCCATAAAAAATAAACTCATGAAAAACAAAGACCCGTTTGAAACCTGCTGCTGGAACTTTTCGGTGCTCACCGAGTCGCGGCAGGTATTTGCTGAATGTTTTGCCTATGCAGACATTAATTCTTTCAGAAACACCATCCGGCAGGTGTTGCTGGCGGCCGGCAGTAATAAAGTGTATAACAAGGAGGAACCGGCCTATATGCTGGGCATCTTTAAAGCCATCACTTCTGCAATGCTGGCAGCGCATGAATTACAAAAGCAAAAGCAATGCAGCTCTTTAAAAATTACACCGGCGCAATACATGGATAAACGGCTCTATGCCCGGCCCGGCGTTGTCTGTGCGGAATGGGAGTGGCTACCGCACGCTTTAACCGCTAAGGAATATGAAAACCCATACACCGTGTTTAAACACTTTTTTAAATACAAGGATATGGCCACGTGGCGCAAGGACATAAATCAGATACTAGACTATGCCCTCTCCCGTGACACAGCCGATTGCGTGCCTGACCTGCTGCCCTTGTATTTGCACTTGCCCAAATTAATGGAGGCGGCGCATCTTATTGATGTAAGAGAAGTGCTGCATGTTGGGGGTGTGTTGAAGCCGGGTTGAGGTTGGAGTAATATATTCAAAAACTACCGCGGATCCATCATCCCGAGCCTCAGGATAATTTAAGGGTACAACGGGATGTTTTAACCACATAGATACATAGGATATATAGATATAAGAGAACATAAAAACACATTAGCAACGTTCCCCGCCATGGCGGGGAACCTATGTTAGTCTAAATGCTATGACTTCTACTGTTCCTATGTGGTTTAAAATTAGTTTAAACGACTTTGTTGTACAGAATGCACGAATGAATTATTTATCGTATCGCCATCAAGAAAATAGCCACGAATCAAAAGCGCCCTGGCGCTTATTCGTGTATTCGTGGCATTCGACAATAGCGGCAATTAAATAACCCTGTGTCTCCACCCAAGCTCTATACGTTTTTCAGTGCCTCAGCCGCAACAAATAAGCCACTGAGGCGCTGAAGCACTGAAATATATTTTTAAGGTGTTGCATTCCTGAAGTACGAGATTTCTCTTCGCCCTCCTTCGTCGGGCTCATCGAAATGACGGTCAATAAGGTTAATTGCCAACAAAGTCCTGTAAGGTTTTGAACCTGTCCGCCATGGCGGAGACCTCACAGGCCTCTTCCATCACCACCTGTCACTTCACTAATAATCCTGCTTATTTCTTCCGCACGGTTCCAGGCCATCATATGCGTACCGCCCTCAATAACATAATCGGCTTTAATATATTTTATTGGCAACACCTGGTCTTTGCTTCCGTGGATATGGGTGATGGCTGTTGCAGTTCCATTCAGATTCCTCCAGTTTAATATCTTGTCAAAGGACCAGTTAATATAATTCAGGTTGGCCGTTTTGCGGTACACATCGGCAAACTCCCGCTCCTCTGGCGTGTACGCACCCAGCCTGCGGTTCGCGATTTTATAAACGCGATCGCTTTTTTGTACGGCTTTTACAGGAAAGAGCTTATTCAGCTTCAGGGCCCCGGCAATGCGCATGTAGAGCGGCATCTCGCTGCGGGATTTGACGCTGGAAATAAGAATGATCTGCTGCACGTTCCGGAACCGGGCAATCTCCTGCGCTACCATGCCGCCAAAGGAAATACCAATGATGGTTAAGGGCGCGTCTGTCGTCATCAGATCGGCCATTCGCATAGCATAAGAATGAAAAGACTCGCCTTTCAAAGGATCCAGCCAGTTGATACATTGCAGGGTTGCATTGTCAACGCGCAGGTTGCTAAAAATCCGTTCATCAACCCCAAAGCCGGGTATGCAATAGATGGTACGCATTGAAGGCTTGTTGAAAAGTTTACAAGTTAACAGGTTAACAAGGCCGTTCCTTGTTAACATTTAAACTTATCAACCTGTAAACCTTATTCCAACCCAAACATTCCTTTGTTCAGCTGCTTCAGCAGGTGCACTTTTTCATCAGCACTTACCAGCAGGGAAATGTTGTGCGGGCTGCCGCCATAGGAAACCATACGGATGGGCACACTGCGTATGGAGCCAAAAAGCTTTTTAATGATCTCCTCAGTTTCATTGATATTATACCCTACCACTGAAACAATGGTCTGATCTTTATCCACCGTAACCGTGCCCAGCACTTCCAGTTCCTTTATGATCTGGTCCAGGTGGTCTGCATTATCAATGGTAAGGGAAACAGCTACTTCAGAGGTAGTGATCATATCAATAGCTGTCTTATATTTTTCAAATACTTCAAATACTTTTCTCAGGAACCCATACGCCAGCAACATGCGACTGCTTTTAATGCGCACCGCATAGATATTGTCTTTTGCGGCAACAGCTTTTACCCCATGTCCGCCCGGATCCTGAGTAATAAGGGTACCCTTTGCTTCGGGTTGCATGGTGTTCAGCAATTTAACCGGGATCTTGTATTGCTGTGCGGGCCAGATGGATGCCGGGTGCAGGATCTTGGCCCCGAAATAAGCCAGCTCCGCTGCTTCTTCAAAGCTCAACTGCTCTACCGGCCGGGTAGTGCCTACTACGCGCGGGTCGTTGTTGTGCATACCGTCGATATCTGTCCATATCTCACACACGGAAGCGCTGATAGCAGCCGCAATCAGTGATGCGGAATAATCGCTTCCCCCTCTCTTCAGGTTGTCCACTTCCCCCCTGGCATTCCGGCAGATATACCCCTGCGTTACCAGTATCTTTTTATCTTTATGCTGATCCAGCAATTGTTTCAGCTTGATGCGAATGCTGCCGATCTGCGGCTCATCATTCTCGTCAATGCTCATAAATTCCAAGGCGGGCAATAATGCATAAGCTTCGCCAATCTCCTCAAGGTATACTGAAAATATTTTAGTGGAGAGCAATTCGCCCTGCGCCAGGATGTCCTTGCTCAATGCTTCGCTGAAAGATATTTTTAAAATAATATTTAAAAACTCGAAATGCTCGTTAACAATGGCCTGGGCCTTTGCTAAAGCATCTTCTTTAGAGAATAATTCCTTAATAAATTTATTATAATGCCCGGTGAGGTTATTAATCAATTGCTGTGCGCTGTGCCGGTCGCCACTGGCGATGGCGTTACCTATTTCCACCAGCGCATTGGTGGTTCCGGACAATGCCGAAAGTACTACAATAGCAGGCTCTGTTTCGTTTTGTAAAAGCGATGCAATATGTTTCATCCGTTCTGGTTTACCAACACTGGTACCCCCAAATTTCATTACCTTCATGTCTGTCTTTTATTATTTCTGTTTTTATTTTTCTTATATGCGTTAATGCATCGCTAGCGAATTTCGTAAAAAAAAGCCAGTAAACAATATCCAAAATTGGCTAATCATTACATTTTACAAAATCTGTAGTGCTATTATCCACTGCCACGAATGCACGAATAATACATTTGTGCATTCGTGGCAGCCCTTAAACTCGTTTACCCTCTCTTATCGTCAGAAAAATAATCTCTGTTAAAAAGGCACCTTCATCTTCTCCCCCAGCGCCTTTAAATCGGCTGCCACAGCGGGTAGCAGCGGTATTCCGTTCGCTCTTCTTTCCACTTCCGCCTCGCGTTCCGGATCTCCGGGTATGAGTACTTTATCCTGCCCTTTAATTGTTGCAGCATTACGGAACCCTTCGATCCAATCGTCCATATCCCGTTTATAATCTTCCACTGTTCTAAACGCATCCACGCGCATTGCGCCAAAAAAATGTCCGATACCTTTGCCGGGCTGCTTTGCCGGCATGGGCACATAGGCCGGAAACGGAGGTACCCAGGGCGCATAATTGGCGCCACTTAATAATGCTGAAAATATATCCACAACAGCACCCAGCGCATAGCCTTTATGGCTTCCATGTTCCCTGTCGCCGCCCAGCGGTAACAATGCGCCGCCTTTCTTTAAAATATTGGCATCGGTGGCCGGATTGCCCTCGCTATCCTGCACCCAGCCCAATGGGGCTTCCTCGTTTTTTCGTTGTAATATTTCCAGTTTGCCATTGGCCGCTGTTGTGGTAGCCAGATCCGCTACAAATGCCGGCTGCTTTCCTGCGGGGGCCGCTACACAAATGGGGTTAGTGCCCAGCATTTTTGCAGTGGAAAAAGTAGGTGCTACCAACGGACTGGCATTGGTCATGGAGATACCAACCATATCATGCTCCAGCGCCTGCATAGCATGGGCCGCAGCAATACCATAATGGTTACTATTTTGTACGCTGACCCAGCCGGTGCCTACGTTACGGGCTTTTTCTATAGCCAGCTGCATAGCAAAAGGCGCCACCACCAGGCCCAGGCCGCTGTCTCCGTCCACCACGGCGGTTGATGGCGTTTCATGAATTACTTTAATATCGGGCGTTGCATTAACGCGTTGGGCCTCCCACAACCGCACATAGCCGGACAGTCGTGCTACACCGTGCGAATCCACACCGCGCAGATCGGCCTGTAACAAAACCGCTGCCGCCGTTTGGGCATCGGCATCCGGGCATCCCATTGCCTTAAATATCTGTACCGTAAAATCGAGTAAATGCTGAAGCGAGTAATTTGTATCCTGCATCCTGCAAAATAACGATAAAGCAGTGATAAATATTACAAGGAATGGCAGCAATTGCTCATGTAAAGCGCCGGGAAAGCGGCATACCTTTGCAGTACTGGAAGTTTTCAAACTTATTGAACCACATAGATACATAGGCTATGCTGACAAAAAGATACTTGGATGACCTGACGTATGAAATAATAGGTAGTGCCATTGAAGTTCACAAGATCATGGGTAGAGGATTGCTGGAGAGCGTCTATCATCAGTGTTTAAAGGAGGAGTTTTTACATAGGAAAATAAATTTTCTCACAGAGATGAAAGTTCCAGTAATGTATAAAGGGAAAAACCTTGATGTAGATTTCAGATGCGACTTATTTGTCGAGAAAAGTATAGTGATAGAACTAAAGTCCGTACACGAAATAGTACCTGTATATGAAGCGCAATTGTTAACCTACATGAAACTATTGCAATGCCCAAAGGGCATTCTTATAAATTTCAATTGCGCAAACATTTTTAAGGAAGGGCAGAAAACCTTTGTTAATGAATACTTTAGTATTTTGCCTAACCAATAACAACTATGTACCTATGTGGTTAATTTAAAAAAGCTACTTTATAATATGAAACAATCTGCTACATCCCGCAAACATTTTCTTAAACGCTCCACATTAGGCCTTGCAGGACTGGCCTTTATCCCAAAAGCTGTAAAGGCAGCAGCCGGAGAAAAAACAAATACAACCATGAGAGTATCTGATCATTATACGCTAAAAAATGTGCGACTGGAAACAGGTTTTGAATATGACGGCGATGAAGTTATCGCCACTAAAACGGAACTTTTTTCTGTTGAGATCGAAAACGGTAAAATAAAAAAGATCAGCCCCAACCAACCCAATGCTAAAGCGATAGATGCTAAAGGCTTGTTGATGCTGCCTTCATTTAAGGACATGCACATTCACCTGGATAAAACCTTTTATGGTGACAAGTGGCAGGCTACAAGAAGAGGACCCGGCGGTGTAAAGGGAATGATCGCGCTGGAACAAAAGATCCTTCCGGAACTATTAAAAACTTCTACTTACAAAGCCGAAAAGATGATCGAGTTGCTGCAGTCAAAAGGAAGCACCTTTGCCCGCAGCCACGTAAATATCGAACCAACGTCGAAACTGGAATCACTCACCCACCTTCAAAAGGCGCTGGAAAATAAAAAGAATGTTTTTGGCGCAGAGCTGGTGGCCTTTCCACAACATGGCGTGTTTTATACCGATTCGGTTCCTTACCTGAAAGAAGCGGCTAAAACGGACATTGATTTTATAGGGGGCGTGGATCCTTATTCGATCGATGGCGCCATTGAAAAAACAATGGATTTCACCGTACAGCTGGCGCTGGATCATAATAAAGGGATCGATATTCACTTGCATGAATCGGGCGACTCGGGGTTAAAAACAGTGGAATACCTGATCAATAAGGTAAACGAAAACCCAGTGCTGAAAGAGAAAACCTATATCAGTCACTGTTTTGTATTGGGGCGTTTAGATAAATCAAAACAGGAAGAAATGGCCGAAAAGCTCAGCGCTGCTAAAATCGGCATCAATTCCACCATACCTTTCGGAGGCCTCATTATGCCTATTCCCACCCTGATGAAACATGGCGTAAAAGTAATGACGGGGAATGACAGTATTGTGGACCACTGGAACACCTTTGGCACAGGCAGTGTTTTACAAAAAGCGAATCTTGCAGCGCAGTTGTACGGCTATTCATCAGAATTTGGTTTGTCCCGGATGTTGAAACTGGCCACCACCGGCCCTTTACCTCTGGATGACAAAGGAGCTCAACAATGGCCAAAAGCAGGCGATGATGCAGATATAGCCCTGGTGGATGCCAGCTGCTCGGCCGAAGCCGTGTCCCGGATCTCGCCTGTAAAATCCCTGATCTATAAAGGGACTATTGTTTATTAAATTGTATTATTTTATGAGAACGATCTTTTTTTTACTGATGCTGATGACAGCTATTACATCCTGTCATGCAACATTAACAGATAATAAGGAATTAATAGAAAAGATGGAAACGAAAGATATTATAACCCTCGTTGAGAAAAACGATCTCCAGGGCGTGACCACTGCACTCGCAAACGGAGCAAACGTAAATACGGCAGACAATAGCAAACGCTCTTTATTATTGATCGCTACCAATAACCGCCAGACCGAAATGGCCAAATTGCTGGTAAAATATAAAGCGGATGTGAATCAGCAGGCGGATAACCTGGATAGTCCTTTTCTTTATGCCGGCGCCAGCGGACAAACCGAACTGGTGCAATTATTTTTAGACAACGGCGCCCGTTTCGACGTATTCAACCGCTACTATGGTTCGGCATTGATACCGGCTTGTGAACGCGGGCATGTGGAAACCGTTCGCCTGTTGGCTAATACAAAAGGATACCCGGTGAACCATGTAAACCGACTGGGATGGACGGGTTTAATGGAGGCCATTGTCTTGGGCGACGGAAGCAAAAAGTACCAGCAGATCGTTCAGATACTAAAAGATGCCGGCGCGAAAATGGATATACCCGATCATGATGGCGTAACGCCCCTGCAGCATGCACAGCAAAGAGGATTTAATGAGATCGCTGCGCTGCTGCAACCGTAAGAAGTATTTTTTTTGCCGGTAAAGCGGTAAGACGGTAATCCTTAAAAAAACGCAAAGCACCCCTTCCCGTCTTTCCGGGTTCCCGGCCAATTATTAGTTCCCGGCTTTGGGGTCATCTCCATGCGCCGTCTGTAGGAACGCAGATCTTTATCGCTAATCACAAAAGGCCCAATTAATATTATTTACGCTCAATTCAAAGCAAGATCATGGAAACAACATATGCAGAACCAATAAAAGGCAATTATACTTTAAAAAACGTGCGACTGGAAACAGCTTTTATCAAAAATGAAAGCGGTGTTACCGGCACAAAAACCGAATTGTTTTGCATCGAAATCAAAGAGGGAAAAATAGCAAAAATCTTCCCGAACGATGCTGCATTGGCGGATGCAATTGATGCAAAGGGGTTGCTGATGCTGCCCGCGTTCAAAGACATGCACGTGCATATCGACAAAACCCTGTACGGTTTGCCCTGGCAGGCGCCTTCACCAGCAAGGGAAACCGTTGCGGATATGATCGCCTACGAACAGGAGATCATTCCTGAGTTATTGAAAACATCCACCCACCGGGCTGAATTGCTCATCGATCTTTTGCAACACTACGGAACCAGTTTTGCAAGAACACATTTTAATGTAGACACCACATCCGGACTGCGCTCTTTGGAAAATCTGCAAAAAGCATTGGATAATAAAAAAGATAGTTTTGAGGCGGAGTTGGTTGCCTTCCCCCAACACGGATTGTATTACACGGATTCTGCACCGTTGATGAAGGATGCCGCTCAACTGGAAGGAGTTGCTTTTGTAGGCGGATTAGATCCCTTCAGCATCGATAAAAATATTGAAAAAGCGATTGACTTCACCGTTCAGCTGGCAATAGACAATAACAAGGGTATCGACATTCACCTGCACGACTCAGGTAAAGAAGGTATTCGTACCATTGAATATCTTACTGAAAAAGCAGCGGAGAATCCGCAGCTGCAGGGACGCACTTATGTAAGTCATGCTTTTGCGCTGGCGGAGCTGCCCTTGAAAGAAGCCGAGGCCATTTCAGATAAACTGGCAGCAGCCAAAGTGGGCATTGCTTCCGCCATTCCCTTTCCCGGAGCGCTGATGCCCATTCCTACATTAGTAAAACACGGTGTGGAAGTATTGGTGGGTAATGATAATGTGCAGGACCATTGGAGCACTTTCGGAACAGGGAGTATGCTGCAAAAAGCCAACCTGATGGCGCAGCTTTATGGCTGGAGAACGGAATTTGATCTTTCCAGGGCCCTGCGGTTCACCACAAAAAACATCCTCCCACTGGATGATAACGGAACGATGCAATGGCCAAAAGCAGATGCTGCTGCGGAGTTTGTACTCGTGGACGCCAGCTGTTCTGCGGAAGCCGTTTCACGGATGTCTCAAACAGCAGCATTTGCGCATAAGGGAAATTTTTACCGGAAGAATTAATGGCAAGTTAAATGCTCAATGCCAGCAAACCTTGAACTTTGCGCCTTGAATAATAGAAGTGAAATGCTTGACCTAAACATTATTCAATTACATCCGCCAGGTCTTTCATAAATTGTGCATATTCCAGTGTATAGTTGGGCCGTTTTGCATATTGCACTTTGCCAAAACCCTTTGCTAAAATGTGCATAGCTTCGTCTATATTTTCCTTTGAATAAAAAAAGTTGGTAAAACTATCCGTTCCGTCGGGGTAATCCTTTAGCCCGATACCGCCATTGTAATATACAAACGGCATATTAAACCGCCTTGTGTCAATATAAGTAGCTGCCGAATAATAAAGTGATCTTATATAAACGTAGTCGTATTTAAGCATTGCTTTAAGCCGGTTTACCAGTTCTGTGTGGGATTCAGTTTTTTGAGGTTGCGGTCGCCACCAGTTTATGGAGGGGTCGTACAGCCGCATACCCGCTATTTTGCGGGAGTTGATCTTTGTAAACCGACAGGAACATACCGCTTTGCCCGTACCATCACTATTCGGCGGGATCAATTGCATCAGCAGCACCATCGTATCCTTTTCCAGTGCGGCTATAGCAAACGACCCAATGGGCGCGCCGTCCGCGCTAAAATTGATATTATTGGCAGGCTTGAATTTCCATCGCATTGCCTGGTAGCCGTTTCCTTTGGAACGGTAAGAGGTCCAGGCAGAATCAGGAGCGCCCAACTCTATTACATTTAATTCAAGATCTTCCCGTACGGTTGAAAGGATATCCTCCATTTCCAACTCCTGTGCGCGGTTATTGCTTTCAACTACTATTTTCGTACACATCCACTCCCCCACCAGTTTTTTTAACTGCGGATCGGAAGCACTCTCAACCGCAAACGGTTTTTTATATTTTCTGAAAGATAAAGTACAGGAGCCTGTGACAAGACAAACCACTAAAGTAAAGAACAGATATATTCTCATAAGGCAAACAGTTTTGGCAGGTTATGAATAAAAAAGGACTGTTTCAAAAATCCCTGGTAATGAATTCCGAAACAGTCCTTTTAGTCTTTTTTGATCATTAAAACGGTAAATCATCCGCCGGACCGTCGCTGCTCATCGGTGCTCCGGCTGAATTGGAAGAAGTGTTGTACCCTCCGTTAGCAACCGGTGCTCCGCCTTCACGGCCACCCAGCAATTGTACTTCCCGTACTCTGAGTGTTAATGAAGCGCCCGACGTACCATCATTTCTTGTAAAGCTGCGCACTTCCGGCTGCCCCTCTGCATACACCTGTTTGCCTTTAGTCAGATATTGTGAAATAGCAGTGCGATCTGTCCACCAGGCACAATCCACCCAGGTAGTGCGCTCCTGGTTGTTGCCCTGGCTATCCCGGAATTTTTCCGTGTGCGCCACGGTAAAATTAATTACACTTTTCCCGTTTACATTATTCACCACACAATCCTTTCCGAGGTTCCCGATAATCTGCATTTTTAACATAGTACTCCGATTTAAGTTTTTTATAAAATGATTAGGCAAGATACAGTTTTCAGAAATAATTACCAGAAAATTTTACCAATCGGTGATAATTACATTAAATACTGATACTCATTATATTATAATCAAATCTTCCGTCAGGGCGCCTGATACCCGGCCCTCGGCGTCGCTTGCAGGTAATATTCCCGTAATCTTGATTTATCTTTGCACGCTATTATTTATTATGAGCAAGAAAGGAAAAGTTTTGGTGGCCATGAGTGGCGGTATCGACAGCACGGTGGCCGCATTGATGCTGAATGACGAAGGGTATGAAGTGATCGGCATCACCATGAAAACCTGGGATTATACCGGCAGCGGCGGTGGCAAAAAAGAAACCGGCTGCTGTAATGTAGATAGTTTTAACGATGCCCGGATGGCGGCAGTCCAGCACGGGTTTCCTCATTTTATTTTGGATATACGGGAAGAATTCGGGGATTTTGTAGTGAATGATTTTGTGGAAGAATACCTGGCAGGGCGCACCCCAAACCCCTGTGTACTCTGCAACACCCATATTAAGTGGCGGGCCTTATTAAAAAGAGCTGATGCGCTGGGTTGCGATTTTATCGCCACCGGGCATTATGCCAAAGTACGTCAGCACGATAATGGGCGTTTTGTAATCAGCAAGGCGATCGATGCTACCAAGGACCAAAGCTATGTCCTCTGGGGGGTAGACCAGGACCTGCTGGCCCGTACCCTGTTACCATTGGGAGGCTACCATAAAACCGAGATCCGCCAAATGGCGATGGATTACGGATATCCCGAGCTGGCTAAAAAAAGCGAAAGCTATGAGATCTGTTTTGTTCCCGATAATGATTACCGATCCTTTTTAAAGCGCCGGGTGGACGGACTGGAAGAACGCGTGAACGGAGGCAATTTTATAGATAAATCAGGGAAGATACTGGGTAAACATAAAGGCTATCCTTTTTATACGATCGGGCAGCGCAAAGGTCTGGATATCGCCCTGGGCAAACCTGCATTTGTTACAGAGATCAACCCTGATACCAATACCGTTGTATTGGGCGATGAAGAAGATCTTGAAAAAAATGAAATGCATGTAACCCGGATCAATTACATCAAGTACGACAGCATTACACCGGGCATGGAAGCGACCACTAAGATCCGTTATAAGGACAGCGGCACCCTGTCCAGCCTGACTCCTGAAGGAAATGATATCAACGTTTCTTTTTACCAGAATGCCAAAGGCATTGCGCCAGGGCAAAGCGCTGTTTTTTATGAAGGCGATGATGTGATCGGCGGCGGGATTATTCGTACCGAATACAAGCTTTCGCTTTAATGGTATCTGAAATTTCCTCTGCTTTTCTGCTGCTCCCCTGGGCAATGTTGTTAAGATAAACTTGTATTGCTCCGTCAGGAGCTCCGTGTTTATAGCCTGTTGAAGCTAGAGGGTTTGGGCTCTGTAGGAGCCTCGTGTTGACGCGGCTTCTACAGAACCGATGCCTTAAACAAACAATCATTCTACAAACACAATGCTCTTGACGGAGCCAAATTGAAAAAGAACGGTGGTCCTCCTTCCTTAAACCAATGACATTGCCCATTGAGGCGGCGAAATATTCTTACCTTAGTACCACCACGCTCGCAAAAAATTGTAATTATAATCAAACCATGAAACCCTTTTTAATACTTATTATCACTTTTATTCTCAGCCTGGCGGCATATAAAATTTTTACCGGCGCTGGTAATACTGCTGCCGCAGGTTGTATTGCGATGGCAGTAATGCTGCTGTTTACCGGTATCGCGCATTTTGTAAAGCCAAAAGAAATGGAGCATATGTTACCTCCGGTAATTCCGGCGCGTATTTTCCTGATCCTGGTGACGGGCGTATTTGAAATAGCGGCGGCAATCGGATTACTGATCCCGCAAACAAGAATGCTGACGGGCTGGTCGCTGATCGTTTTTTTTCTCTTGATACTGCCGGCGAATATTTATGCAGCTGTTGCGCCAAAAACAAAAACAAATTTTACCGGCCAGGGGCTGAACTATTTATGGTTTCGCATTCCCCTGCAATTATTTTTTATTATTTGGGTGTATATCTTTGCCGTTGCCAGCTGATGCCGGCTCACCTTTAAAAACCGGCCAGGGCCGCAAAAAGAAAATCATGGGATTAAAAGTAATCATCACCGGAACCACAGGAATGGTTGGCGAAGGCGTTTTGCTGGAATGCCTGCAAAACCCTGAAGTGGAGTCGATATTATCGGTTAGCCGCCGTCCGGCAGGTAAAACACATCCCAAGCTCAAAGAGTATCTTGTTCCTGATTTTTTGCAATTGCAACCAGACGACGAACAGTTAAAGGGCTATGACGCTTGCTTCTTTTGCGCCGGCATTACCAGCATTGGCAAAAAAGAAGCCGAATACCGGGTGATCACCTATGATACGACGCTTCATTTTGCAAAAGTATTATATGAATTAAACCCCGCGATGGTTTTCATTTATGTAAGCGGCAGCGGTACAGACAGTACCGAAAAAGGCCGCCTGATGTGGGCGCGCGTTAAAGGAAAAACAGAAAATGACCTCCTGCATATAGGATTCAGACATGCTTTTATGTTCCGGCCTGCTTTTATGAAGGCCATGCCGGGGCAGCAATTTTTACTACCGGCCTATAAATACTTTAGCTGGCTGTACCCGGTACTTAAAATAATAACACCCAACAGCGCCAGCACCTTACAACAGGTAGGCCGGGCCATGATCAACGCCGCCACGGTGGGTTACAACAAACCTATACTGGAGGGCAGAGATATACTGGCGCTAAGTGAAACGTGAATTGTGAAACGATAAACGTGAGATGCTCCGGATAAAGAGACAATTAACAAAATGATGATCTTATTTTTTTTTGTAGTGATACTGATATTGGTCGCGGCGACTAATGTATACATACGTTTACCACAATTTGGAAGAGCCCCAAGAGGCGAACGATTGCAATTGATAAAACAATCCCGGCAATTTAAGAACGGGAAATTTGAAAACATCAGTTTTACGCCCACACTTACGGAAGGCTACAGTATGTGGGGTGTAATAAAAAAGCAATTGTTTACAAAGCTCCCGCGCAGACGACCGGCAGAAAACATACCTTCAATAAAGACTGATCTTTCCCAATTACCATCCGATCGTAACCTGCTGGTCTGGTTTGGCCATTCGTCTTATTTTATGCAGATCGATGGCAAACGTTTTTTGGTGGATCCGGTGCTAAGCGGTAATGCCTCGCCCCTGCCTGGTACCGCCCGGTCTTTTAAAGGAAGTGATATTTATACGCCGGAAGATCTGCCAACCATTGACTATTTATTGATCACCCACGACCATTATGATCACCTGGATTATAAAACTATCCGGGCAATCCAGTCAAAAGTAAAACAGGTTGTTTGCCCACTGGGTGTAGCCGGACATCTTATTCGCTGGGGGTACGATGAAAAAAATATCATTGAAAAAGACTGGAACGAAACCACACTTTTAGATACGGGGTTTAATATCACCAGCCTTCCGGCACGCCATTTCAGCGGACGCGGATTTACCCGGAATAATACCTTGTGGACATCCTATTTATTGCAGGCCCCATCGCTCACAGTATATATTGGCGGTGACAGCGGCTATGATTCGCATTTTACTGAAATAGGAAATAAGTTCCCGGGAATTGACATTGCAATTTTAGAGAACGGACAATACAACCCGGCCTGGCACGCGATCCACATGCTACCTCCTGAAGTGCTGCAAGCGGCAAAGGACCTGAAGGCCAAACGACTGTTCCCGGTGCACTCCTCAAAATTTGCTTTAGCCCAGCATCCCTGGGATGATCCGCTGAAAGAAGTGACAAGACTTAATGAAACAGATCCGATCCCGTTAATAACGCCAATGATCGGCGGGATTGTTTACCTGGATGATTCGGGTCAGCAGTTTGAGCCCTGGTGGACGAAAATTCAATAGCGCTAAATACCAGAACACTGGGCATTTTCCCGCTGATTTACGCGGATCTTTTTCCGCTGATATTCGCGGATTTTTATGCTGCATGAAACAAGGCTGCATCAAAAGCAGGAAGCGAATTAATGCTGGAAAGACAGTGTCCTTAACTTACCGTTTCACCCGCTTCCCGGCCGAATATCACTTTTGCGATAATCGCGTTTTTTTTAATCGTATATTGGCTATTAAATTTATTGCTTTGAAAAATTGGCTCCTGGCACTGGCCTTGTTACAAACTTTTGGCATTGCTTCTGCGCAAAAAAATTATAAAACCGTTGCATATTACTCCGGCGACAGTGCTACTCTGGCGCAATATGACTTCAGCCACATTACACACCTGATCTATGGATTCGGGCACCTGGATAGCCTCGGAAAATTTGCGGTATTTAAAGCAAAAGACACGGCGGTACTAAAAGCATTTCAAATTGTAAAAAGCCAACATCCTCAAATAAAAATAATGATCGCCCTAGGCGGTTGGGGCGGTTGCCGGCCTTGTTCCGGAAGATTTAGTCACCCGGACAGCATTGATTTTTTTGTCCGATCGGTGAAAAATTTTTTGACCAGTTTTAAACTGGACGGCATCGACCTGGACTGGGAATACCCCGCGCTAAAGAACGTTCCGGGTTATCCTTTTGCCCCGGAAGACAAACAGAACTTTACCCGACTGGTAGCCACCCTCAGGAAAACATTGGGTAAACAAAAGGTTATAACCTTTGCTGCCGGCGGCTTTCAGACGTATTTAGATGAAGCCGTTGAATGGAAAAAACTTTCCGCAATGGTGGATTTTGTGAACCTGATGACCTACGATCTCGTGCATGGATACTCCACCAGGACCGGCCATCAGTCTTCTTTGTACAGTGCCTTACCTGAGGAAGAATCAATAAACCGCGCGGTTACCTTTTTCAAAAAAATTCAATTCCCGCTTCAGAAAATAGTTGTTGGTGTTCCCTTTTATGTACGCGTTTTTCAAACCGATACAACAGCAAATAGCGGGCTGTTTCAGCCGGCACGATTCCTGTTCATGCGGGGTTATCGCTGGAACAATGACTCTCTTTCTTCCCAAAACGGGTTCACTGAATATTGGGATGCTAAAGCGCAGGAACCCTATTGGTTCAATAAAGAACGTAAGTTATTTGCCACGGGAGACAACGAACGATCCTTGCAATTAAAAATCGTCTACATCAAAAAGCAGCACCTGGGGGGCATTATGTTCTGGGAGCTTTTCTACGATACGGCTAAAGACGGGTTACTGGACAGCTTACATTTTTAAGGCATCACAATTTTCTTAATAATGCTCCAAACAACGTGTCGGCTTTTTTATCATAACCGGTGAGCACCTGCTGTTCCACCACTTCAAAGCCTTGTTCTTTTAAAAAGGCCACCTGTTCTTCGTTTTCTGCTTTAAAAACCGAGCAGGTAATATAAAGCAGATAGCCGCTTTGTTTTACATGGTGCACACTGTTTTTTAAAATGCTTCGCTGCAATTTTGTATAGACAGCAATCTGTTTGGGATCAAAATAAAACAGCTGTTCCGGTGTGCGGCTCCAGGTACCGCTTCCGGTACAGGGCACATCCGTAATAACCAGGTCAAAACGGGTATTTTTCAACTGTTCATTTTGTTTTGCAACATCTCCAATGAAGGCGCGATAATGATCAATGCCCGCTTCGCGAAACCGTTCTTTTAAATTTGCAATGATAGAGGCGCGAATATCGGAAACCGTCAGATCAATGGTCCCGAGCGCATCCACTGCTAAAATAGATTTGCCGCCACTGGCCGCACAGCAATCCCAAACGCGAATCTCTGATTTCTGATTTGAAATTTCTGATTTAAAACGTTTCAAAAAGAAGTTGATTTCCTGTGAACTAAGGTCCTGCACCACCACTTCCTTGTTTACAGAAAGCACGGCGTCTATTTTGACGGTGTTGGCCAATCGCAGTGCATCTCCTTCCTTTTGAAAAGCAATGCTTGCTTCTGCCAGTTTTTTTACAACGGATGCTTCTCCACCCGGTCGAATGCGCAGAAAAAGATCAGGCTGTATCAAAAAAGATCGCTCCAATGCAGCCGCATCAATAACCGTACTTAATTTATCTTTCCAGGGGAAAATACCCGGCGGCACATCGTCTGACACCTTATATTCCGCAATGATTGCATTCCATTCCGGCCCGGGATCTTTATCCGACATTTTTAAACCCAGCAGCACCTGCTGTTCCAGCGAAAGATCGGTAAAAGCCTTTCCCAGTCGAAAATAACAGTAGCAAAGATGCGTGATCTGTTTCCGGTCTTTACTGCCCATTTTTTTATGAGCAGCAAAATAATGTTTGAGGAAATAAGCAAGCGGCTCCGCCCCTTTGTATTTCCGGAGCACGTCTATTGCGCTATTTAAATAGGAATAAAAACGCCCCACAGGTTTATTTATAACTCCAATAAGGTTTTAATCGGATCCTGCTGTATCAGCAGCAAGGTCGGGTTTTCCAGCAGTTCTTTTATCCGCACCAGGAAGCTTACCGATTCCCGTCCGTCCACGATCCGGTGGTCATAACTCAGGGCGATATACATCATCGGACGGATCACTACCTGGCCGTTCTCGGCAATGGGACGTTCCACAATATTGTGCATGCCCAGTATCGCGCTTTGTGGCAGGTTAATGATCGGCGTGCTGATCAGCGAACCAAATACACCGCCGTTCGTGATCGTAAAAGTGCCGCCGGTAAGATCTTCAGCAGTCAACTTGCTATCGCGCGCTTTTTTTGCAACATCCAGAACCGCTTTTTCCACACCGGCCATGCTCAGACTTTCCACATTGCGGATCACCGGAACCGTTAAACCGCGCGGGGTACTTACTGCTATGCTGATATCGGCATAATCGTGGAAGATGATCTGGTCGCCGTCGATATATGCGTTCACAGAAGGCCATTCGGCTAATGCAACGGCACAGGCCTTGGCAAAAAAGCTCATAAAGCCCAAACCAACACCATGCGCTTCTTTAAATTTATCTTTATACTTCGCCCGGATATCCATAATGGGCTTCATGTTCACCTCGTTAAACGTGGTGAGCATCGCTGTTGTATTCTTTGCTTCCACCAATCTGCGACTGATGGTTTTGCGCAGACTGGTCATTTTTTGTACCCGCTCATTACGCCCAAACAATTCGCCGCCATCAAAAGATTTTTTGCCCGGGTTGGCCAGGGCGGATAACACATCTTCTTTCAATATTTTACCGGAATAGCCGGAAGGAGTAACGTCTTTCGGATTGACACCTTTATCAGCAATAATCGCAGATGCCACCGGAGTTGCTTTTACGTTAGCGGGAGCGGCTTCTTTCGCCGGAGCGGATTTCTCTACCGCGGCGGGCTTTTGCGCCTCTGCCGGAACCTTGTCTGCCGGCGCCTGTTCGGCCCCTTCGGGCACGGCCGGTTTGGGAGCCGTATCATCAATAGTGGCAATAGTATCGCCGATATTCAATGTATCTCCTTCAGCTGCATTAGTAGTTAGAACACCCGCTTTTTCTGCGTTTACCTCAAAAGTAGCTTTTTCACTTTCCAACTCCGCGATCACTTCATCACGCTCAACATACTGCCCCGTATTTTTTACCCACTTTAACAAAGTTACTTCACTAATAGACTCTCCAACCGTGGGAACTTTTATATCAATTGCCATAAAAAAAACTTGCTTTTAAAGGTACGGCAAAGTACGGCAAAAATTATTAATAATTGTGGTTTAAAACGAATCAAAGCTCCCGATTTCAAATATCCCCCAAATTGGCTATTTATTGCCCTCATTTATATTGTACTTTTAACCTATGAATCCATCAACCATAAAAGTGGCTGTTTTTGACGACAATGCTTACCGGAGGGAGAGCTTAAATATGTTGATTGACGCATCGCCCCGGATGACCTGTACCGGAACTTTTTTTGACTGCAGTAATGTTATAAATGACGTACGCAAGGCGGAACCCGACGTAGTGCTGATGGACATTGACATGCCCAATGTAAACGGGATCGAAGGCGTCCGGATCATAAAGGTCAATTTTCCCCAAGTGCAGATCCTGATGCAGACGGTTTTTGAAGATGACGACAAAATTTTCGCTTCGATCTGTTCCGGAGCTTCGGGCTATATCCTGAAAAAATCGCCTCCGGCGCAATTGCTCCAGGCCATTGAGGATGTTTATAACGGCGATGCGGCCATGACGGCCTCTATCGCCAAAAAAGTACTCACTGCTTTTCAGAAAAACGTATTCTTTGAAAGCAATACACCGGAAACCACACTAACGATAAGGGAAAAAGAAATATTAAACTTACTTGTGAAGGGCTATTCGCGCAAGATGGTGGCATCTGCCTGCAATTTGAGCATCCATACCGTGAATACGCATATTAAAAATGTGTATGAAAAATTGCAGGTAAATTCAGTTTCTGAGGCCGTGGTAAAGGCGCTCAATCAAAAACTGATCTAATACGCTCATGTTTAGTTTTGAATAGATAAAAAAGGGCGGAATTTCTATTCCGCCCGCTGTTTTTTTAAACTAAAGTACTTTGGGGCCGGTAAAGCGTGAAGGCGGTAAGCCTGCAGACTTTCTATGGTCAGCAGATTCAGGAAGAACGCCACAGAAGCACTGAAACGCTGAGTTTTCTGTGCTTCAATGGCAAAAAAATAGCTCAGGCTTCCAGCCAATCACTAAACTTATGTGCCTATGTGGTTCAAAACCAGACAAACCACACATCTTATCACATAGAGAACGCTGTATTAATGATCTCTTCCTGCTCTGCCTTATGTACTTTCATAAAGCCTGAAGCCGGTGCAGCACCGGGTTTGCGGCCAATAATACCATAATTAATATCTTTCAGATTCATTTGCAGGAAAGAGGCCGCGCCCATATTCAGCGGTTCTTCCTGTACCCAATACCAAACTGCATTTTTGTATTTGGCGTACAAAGCATCCAGCTGCTTTTTGGGCAAGGGATACAACTGCTCCATGCGAATGACCGCCACATTTTTGCGATTATCTTTCAACTGCTTTTCAGCCAGATCAAAATAAATTTTACCGGTACAGAACAACACCGTTTTCACTGCTACCGCATCATCGGCGAATGTATCATCAATCACCTCCTGGAAATGGCCTTTTGTAAAGTCCTGTTGCAGCGAATAACTGCCCGGGTGCCGCAGATTGGCCTTGGGCGCAAAATTGATCATAGGCTTACGGAACGGCCATTTCAATTGCCGGCGCAGCGCGTGAAAATAATTGGCGGAAGTAGTAATATTGGTCACCACAATATTCAGTTCGGCGCAGGACTGCAAAAAGCGCTCCATACGTGCACTGCTGTGCTCCGGCCCCTGCCCTTCAAACCCATGCGGCAGCAGCATTACCAGTCCGTTCATACGGTTCCATTTCTGTTCCGCGCTGGTTATAAACTGATCGATCAAGGTTTGTGCGCCATTGACGAAATCACCAAACTGTGCCTCCCAAAGGGTTAACACATTGGGGGACGCCAGCGCAAAACCATATTCAAAACCCAGCACCGCGTATTCGCTCAGCAGCGAATTATAGATCCTGCACTTGGCGGTTGTACCCGGTATCAGGCTTAACCGGTTATAAGATGCATCGGTAACCTCATCTCTCAACACCGCGTGCCGCGAGCTAAAGGTACCGCGTCCTACATCCTGACCAGACATCCGTATATCATGCCCTTCCAGCAGTAAGCTTCCAAAGGCCATTAATTCGCCGGTGGCCCAGTCTACCTTTTGTTCGGTATCCAGCAATTTCACTTTGTCCTGAAGCAGTTTGGCCACTTTGCGCAGCGGGGTAAACCCTTCGGGGATCTTCATTAAGGCATTGAATATCGTTACAAAATCCTGGCCGCTAATGGCGGTATCCGGACTTTTATCAAAATCATTCGTGGTAGCCTTGCGCAGGCTTTTCCACTGCAATTCGGGCTCCTGGTAAGTGTACGGCAAAGGATGCTGTTTTACTTCATCCAGACGATCCTGCAGGTCATCCCAGAATTTTTTCTCCATCTGCTTTGCCAGCTCCTTTGCATCTTCTTCACCGCCATCCAGCAGGTATTTTATATATACTTCCCGGGGGTTGGGGTGTTTGTCGATCAGCGCATACATGGTAGGCTGTGTAAACTTGGGATCATCCCCCTCGTTATGCCCATGCTTGCGGTAACAAACCATATCGATAAATACATCGGCATGGAATTCATTCCGATACCGCACTGCAATCTCGGCGCATTTCACCACTGCTTCCGGATCATCTCCGTTCACGTGCAATACCGGCGACTGCACCATGGCAGCAAGAGATGTACAATAATCCGCACTGCGGGCATCGGAAAAATCGGTCGTAAATCCGATCTGGTTATTGATCACAAAATGAATGGTACCGCCCGTGTAATAGCCTTTTAGCTTAGACATTTGCAGCAGCTCATATACAATGCCCTGGCCGGCCAGTGCCGCATCGCCGTGTATTAAAATAGGCAATACGCTTTCATAACGCTCATTGTGCAGCAGGTTGGCACTGCATCGGGCAAAGCCCAATACCACGGGATCCACAGCCTCCAGGTGCGATGGGTTCGGCATCAATTTTAAATGCACTTTCTCGCCATTAGTGGCGTCTATCACACTACCATAGCCCAGGTGGTATTTTACGTCCCCGCTGCCCATGGTTTGGTTAATTTCTCCCGTGCCTTCAAACTCGCTAAAGATCTGCTCGTAGGTTTTGCCCAGGATATTGGCCAGAATATTCAAACGGCCGCGATGCGCCATACCGATCACTACTTCTCTTACGTCCATTTCCGCGCCCTTGTTAATGATCGCGTCCAGCGCCGGTATAGTAGTTTCCCCTCCTTCCAGCGAAAAACGTTTTTGCCCCACATATTTGGTATGAAGGAATTTTTCAAACATTACACCTTCATTCAATTTTTCCAGGATGCGCTTTTTTTGCTCCAGTGGCAGGGGATTGGTAAATTTCTTTTCCATTTCATTGGTCAGCCAATCCACCTTTTTTTGGTCGCTGATATATTTGAACTCGATGCCCACATGCCCCGCATAGCATTTCTTCAAATGGGTCAGTATGTTCCGGAGGGTTGTGGTGCCCAGGCCGATCAGACTTCCGGCTTCGTATTCATGATCCAGGTCGGCTTCCGAAAGTCCGAAGAACGGAAGGTCCAGGTTGGCTCCGCGGTCTTTTCTTTGTTTGATAGGGTTGGTGTCTGCCAACAGGTGCCCTTTATTCCTATAACCCAGTATCAGGCGGTAAATAGCGATTTCTTTTCTCCAGTCTGCCCCCGTAGCTGAGATTTTAGTGCCCGCAGCCACCGCCGTTCCATTTTTGTCTGCCAGCCCGTTACCCACGGCGAAATCAAATCCCTGGAAAAATTTTTTTAATTCGGTATCAACGCCCTCCGGGTTTTTCACAAACTCCTTGTACATATTCTCAATAAATTCAGGGGAGGAACTTGTGATATAAGAAAAATCTTTCATTGTAAATCAGCTATTTATGTATTAATTATTTAATCTGCTTTAAAAAAAATCCTGCTTTAAAAAATTGCCCCACAAGATAGGCAATATTTAAGCAAAACAAACGTTCTCTTTTTCGATTTTAAGATAGGTTTTTAAGATGGATCTGCCAATAAAACTGAATTTCCAAATAATTTATTAGTAAATTAGCAATAATTCATTTATTTCCGTTACCTTTGCCGTCCGAAAAATTCAAAAAATGGCGAATCATAAAGCTACAAAGAAACATGCACGTCAGGCCTTAAAGCGTCGCGACAGAAACCGGTATTATGGTAAAACTACCCGTAATGCCATTAAAGAATTAAGAGCGGCTGAAGGCAAGGATGCAAAAGAAAGCTTACCTTCTGTTGAAAGCATGATTGATAAATTAGCGAAAAGAGGCGTTATCCACCGCAAGAAAGCTGCAAACTTAAAAAGCAAGCTGGCGCGGAAGATCAATGCTGATCTGGCTGCTAAGTAATTATAAATTTTTTATTTTGCATAAACAAAAGGAAGAGTTTGCGCTCTTCCTTTTGTTGTTTATACTTCATTCAGTGAAGTTGTTTAAACTTTTTATAGAAACAATGTTGCATCGGGCTTTCCCGCTGATTTTAAACAGATCTAATACACCGCTGATACCCGCAGATTGATTTTCTGCAATCCCGATGGCTATCGGGAGCGCAAAAAATCGGCTTCCGATTTATCGGAATGCCGGAAATGCAAAGAAATCTGAAAGTCTAAACAACTTTCTTACTGTATATTATGATTGCTGCGGATGCTGCGTGTTTTCATATTCAATAACCGCATTTTTCACGCTTTTATTCCGGATCAACAGCTGCTTGGCCTGCTCATAATCGGTTAATCCGGTTTGCTCCATCACCATTTTGGTTCCCCTGTCGATCAGCTTGGCATTGGTCAGCTGCATATTTACCATCCGGTTGCCTTCTACCCTGCCCAGCTGGATCATTACCGTGGTGGAGATCATATTTAATACCAGCTTTTGTGCCGTTCCGCTTTTCATGCGGGTGCTGCCGGTCACAAATTCCGGGCCCACGATCACTTCAATGGGATGGTCTGAGACTTCACTTACCAGGGCATTGGGGTTCGAGGCGATGCTTCCGGTAATGATGCCTCTTTTGCGGCATTCGCGCAGTGCGCCAATTACATAGGGTGTGGAACCACTGGCTGCCACGCCCACCACCACATCCTGCTCGTTTATATTGTGTGCTTCCAGGTCTTTCCAGCCCTGCAGATCGTCGTCCTCAGCATTTTCCACGGGAGTAGTGATCGCTCTGCTGCCCCCCGCTATCACCCCGATCACCACACCGGCCGGCAGTCCGTAGGTAGGCGGAATTTCGCTGGCGTCCAAAACCCCAAGGCGGCCGCTGGTTCCGGCCCCAATGTAAAATAAGCGCCCTCCTACCACCATATGCTCTACAATGGCTTCAATTAATTTTTCGATGGCGGGGATCACTTTTTTTACTGCCAACGGTACGGTTTGATCTTCTCTGTTCATGGAAGACAGCAGCTCCTGTACCGACATCTTCTCAAGATGGTCATAGTTACTGGATTGTTCTGTAATTTTTTCTCTCGTCATATTTTTTAAAACAACTTAGGAATGATATTCGATAAGGCCTTTCATTGGCTTTTGCAGTACTTTCCCCAATTCGAAACTATAGCTGTTGCATAGCTCTTTTATAACATCTTTAAAGCCAAACGCAATACTGCCCACAAAATTAATCGGATATTTCCAGGCCTCCTGAAATTTGCAAAGATGGGTAAAGAAAAAATCGTTCAGTCCGTCTTCGATAATGTTTTCCACCATGTAATGCCCGCGATTTTCCGCCAGAAATTTGGCAAAACCCGCCAGGTAGCGGTTGGGTAAGGGTTGTTTATATACGCGTTCCAGTATCTCACTTGCATTGGTTACATAAGTAGCATCAAACCGGGCGCGAAGGTCTTCGTCAAACGTATTATACAGGTAATACTGGATCACTTTGCGCCCCAGGTAGGCGCCACTGCCCTCATCGCCCAGCACGTAACCCAGGCCCGGACTGTTTTTGCGGATGGCTTTCCCATCATAATAACAGGAACTGGCCCCCGTGCCCAAAATGCAGGCGATGCCTTTTCCCCTGACACAAAGTCCGCGGGCCGCCCCTTCCACATCATGCCATACCTTGACCCGGGCTTCTTTAAAAACACGCTTCAAACTCTTTTGAACCATTTTTTGATTGTCGGGGTTCAGGCAGCCGGTACCATAATAATAGACCTCATCAATGACCACATTTTTCAACTTTGGTAACAATTCTTTGCTGAGGAGCGCTACAATCTGGTCGCCGTTTAAAAAATACGGGCTTACACCGCTGGTCAGTACCGTTTTTATTTTCCCGTTGTTTAGAAGGCACCATTCGGCTTTTGTAGATCCCGCATCCGCGATGAGTTGCACTTTTGTCATGGAGACAGCGATTTTATCGAAATGATTTTATTCCGCTAATTGGTTTAAGCTGCAATATAAGTATTAAAAAACGGCTTATTTATAAAATAATAACAAAATGATTTGATTTCTGAAATAAACAGCAAAGATTGGCTATTTTGCAGCCCTGCCAGGCAACTTAAAAACATACTGATGAAAAAGAAATTTGAGGTTTGGTTACCGTTATTGTTTTCCCTTGTGCTAATCATCGGAATGTTTATCGGCTACAAATTAAAAAGCGCCCAGCCCAATGCAGGTTTATCTGTGGGCGGCAACGGATCTGCACTAAATGAAGCAGCCGAGATCATCAAACAGAAATATGTCGATTCTGTTAAAATAGACTCACTGGAAGCCAACGCTATCCGGGAGATGATGAATGAACTGGACCCCCATTCGGTATACCTACCACCGGTGGAACTAAAGGAGACAACAGAAGGCTTATCCGGACAATTTATGGGTATCGGTGTTGAATACAAGCTGATCCGGGATACCGTAAATATTTTATCTGTTTTTAAGAATGGCCCCAGCGAAAAAGCCGGTCTGAAAATAGGCGACCAGGTCCTTAAGATCGACGACTCTACCGTTGCCGGGAAAAAAGTGGCGGCCGCAACCGTAAGCAATCTTATAAAAGGCAGCATTGGTACAACTGTAACCCTTCAGATCCTGCGGGGCAACCAGCTTTTAAAGGTGCCTGTAATAAGGGCCGACATCCCCAAACCCACGCTGGTAGCCGCTTATATGATCGATAAAAATATTGGCTACATTAAACTCGATGTTTTTGGCAGTACCAGTTACCGCGAATTTATGGAGGCAATGGAGCAGCTGAAAAAGCAGGGATTAAAGGAATTGATCTTTGACCTGCGGGGCAATGGTGGTGGCTATATGGACGCAGCCATAGATATCGCAGATGAATTTTTAAGCGGCGATAAGCTTATTGTTTATACTGAAGGACTCAACAGCCCCAAAAAAGAATACCGCTGCAAAAGACCCGGCATTTTTGAAACCGGGAAACTGACCGTTTTGGTGGATGAACTTTCCGCCAGCGCCAGCGAGATCCTGAGTGGTGCTTTGCAGGATTGGGACCGGGCCATGATCGTTGGTCGCCGGACATTTGGAAAAGGGCTGGTACAGGAAATATTCCCTTTAAGCGATGGAGCCGCTCTTAAACTAACCGTAGCCCGCTACTATACGCCATTGGGCCGAAGCATTCAGCGCCCGTATAATAAAGGCAGGAAGGTGTATATGGACGAAGTATGGAATCGTTATGCTAACGGACAGGCTTATTTTGCCGATAGCAACAAAGTGAACACCGGCAAACAATATAAAACACCTGCCGGGCACATCCTGTACGGTGGCGGCGGTATTATGCCGGATATTTTTGTAGGGTTGGATACGACAAAAACCTCTAAGGAAATCAATAAGCTTTTCTTTAACGGCTCTTTCAATGAGTTTGTACTGCATTATTATCTTGATAATCAGACGCTGTTAGATCCCTACCCCACTCCCCTTACCTTTTCGCAGCAATTTGAGCCCGGGAAAAAAATGTGGCTGGAATTTGTGGGCTGGGCGAAAAAGGATTCTGCCAACCTTGCAACGGTTCCTGATTCTGAACGCGTAAGGGTTGAGAACAGGATGGAAGCCTACCTGGCCCGCTTTAAGTGGCGGGATAACGGCTTTTACCAGGTGCTGAACCTGACCGACCCGGTTGTAGGCCGGGCCATCGACTTTTTAAAAACCCAATGATATGGACATAAAAAATAATATACTTGAGACCATCGGAAACACTCCTTTAATACGGTTAAATAAGATCACAAAGGAGTTGCCCTGTACCGTAGTTGCCAAAGTAGATTATTTTAACCCCGGCAACAGCATCAAAGACCGCATGGCCCTTAAAATGATTGAAGTGGCCGAAGCGGAAGGAAAACTAAAACCCGGCGGAACGATCATTGAAGGTACCAGCGGCAACACCGGCATGGGCCTGGCGCTGGGCGCCATCGTGAAAGGATACAAATGTATTTTTGTTACTACTGATAAACAATCCAAGGAAAAAGCAGATGTGCTGAAGGCGATGGGGGCGGAAGTCATCGTTTGCCCGACCAATGTAGAACCGGACGATCCGCAAAGCTATTACAGTGTGGCGGCACGGCTGGCGAAGGAGGTGCCTGACTCCTACCATATGAATCAGTACGATAATCTTGCTAACCGGCTGGCCCACTATGAGACCACCGGACCCGAAATATGGAAACAGACCGAAGGTAAAATTACGCACCTGGTTTGTACAGCGGGCACCGGCGGCACGATAACCGGAACCGCAAAGTATTTGAAAGAACAAAACCCTGATATTAAAGTATGGGCAGTGGATGCCTATGGATCGCTGCTGACTAAATACTTTAACACCGGTGCAATTGATATGGGGCAGGTTTACCCCTATTTCAGCGAAGGTTTTGGGGAAGATTTTGTTCCCAAAAATTATGACATGAGCGTCATTGATGCGTTTACCCAGGTAACAGATAAAGACGGCGCCGTTATGGCCCGTAAGCTGGCAAAGGAAGAAGGGCTGTTTTGCGGATACAGTGCCGGCAGCTGTTTGAAAGGGTTGATGCAATTGAAAGATAGTCTTAAAAAAGACGACCTGGTGGTGTGCATCTTCCACGATCATGGCAGCAGGTATGTTGCCAAGATCTATAACGATCAATGGATGATGGAGCGCGGTTTTCTTGAGGTAAAAACGTTTAAAGATATTATCAGCGGGCGCCCGGCGAGCAATAAGCTGATCAGCGTAAAAAATGATCAAACCGTTGGTGATGCAGTGGAACTGATGCGCAAATATGATATCGAGTTGATCCCGGTAATGAAGGATACGGAAATCGTTGGTTCCATCAGTGAAAGCGGTCTTTTTCAAAAAATATTCTCCAATGCCGATCTCAAAAATGAAGTGATCGCAAACGTAATGGAAGCTGCCTTTCCCCTTGTAGCTTTTGATGCACCGCTTGAAAAGCTAAAGGCCTATTTAACAAAAGTAAACGGAGCCGTAATGAGCAAGGACGATGCGGGCAATTATCATATTATAACCAAGTATGATGTATTGCAGGCATTGGGCAGCTGATCAGCTTTTCATTTCTTATCTATTCAAATAACACTAAAATTTCATTTATGAAAGTACCAAACCCTACCGGAAGAACATTGGATGAACTACAAAACAACCTGTCCGCCTATTACCCGGGCACCAGAATCAGAAAGGCCCTTTTTAATATTGCAGGCCCACGCCAGCTGATGGTACCCTCTGATGGAATGAAACATATTGTACGTTCTACCAGGAACAATGCCCAGCTGATTACTGATTTTATTCCACCTGCTGTTATGACCATTGTTGCCCTTATTGTAAGCGTGATCATTATTTCATTGATCCTGACGCTTTTGCTTGGCGTGCCGGTGATCGGTGGCGTAGGCGGTGTGGGCTTTGTGCTGATCTTTCTTTTAATAAAGGCGCTTTATAAATCTATGAACAAGCAGCGTTTCGAAAAATTCTATTCCGACCTCAATACTGCACTGATCGGATCAACCCAACCGGGCTCCATTTTTTAATAATCGGCCGGGAAGTCGGGAATACGGGAAGATATTGCATTTACCTTACCGTTTTACCGCCTTCCCGGCATTGATTTGCCTTAGGCTTTTGATACAGCCGCTTTTTATTTGATCTTATGCCAAACGAGTTTTAGAATATAAAATCACGCCGTGCCATATTCCAGCGCAAGCCAACCGAAAGCCACTTGGTAGTATTATCCGGCGCGCCCGCAACCTTATATTTGCGATACATGCCGCTAAGATCTACAAACAGGTTCTGGATCACTTCATAAGAGACCGTTAACGACCCCAGAAGCGCTTTATTGCCGATGCCACCTCCAATATGATAGCCATCCTCATTTAACCTGCCATCATTATAATTACGAAATAAGTCTCCCCCATTGCTGGGCGAACCCCAGGCTGTATAATAATTGGTACTGTCCAACCCTTTATTATAGGAGATCAGCATGGCCTTAAAATACAAGCGCGGCAGCGGTTGGTAATTAGCGATGCCCACAAATTCCCGGAAATTGGCTCCCAGCGGGTGCGCCACGGGTTGGTTGTAGTTGAGGAAATTGTTCTGCGCCCATTTATCGGTATAAGTAAAGGGCCGAACAAAGTTGCCTTCCACCTGCAGATCAAGATTCTTAACAGTAAACGCATCGGTGTATTTTGCGCCCACCTGGTAACCGAATTTATTCTGCCAGGGACCGTTCGATTTTAATACTTTACTTCCTACAAATTCATTGATCAGCCATTGGCCGTATAGCTGGAAATAATGGGCAAAATTTGCTTTAAAATCCAGACCAATACTCGATTTTGCAGTATTACCCGTATAAGAAGAATAGGCCCGGTTAAACATCGCCGGGTTCAGATACCCCACCTGCAAACCACCGTTTTTCGCGCTGTTGAACATGGTGTTTTCATAGAAGCCCAGCTTCAGCCAATTGGTTGCCTGCCAGGTGGCGTAATGAAACATCATATAATTACGCGGCCTCGTGGTATCTCTTCCAAAATAAGAATTATCGAAAGGTGCAATCGTTTGTGCAGCTACTGAGGTCAACTGAAAATTCCCCGCCTGCACCCCCAATTTAAGAAAGGGAAACGGGGCGCTGTTATCGCTGATAAATAGGCTCCGGTAACCATCACCAATAAAAAACTTATCATGCGCAATCTGGAAGTCGATGTATTTTCCGGCATGAAACGTAATGCCGCCGCGCACATTCCAATAATCGTAACCAGTGCCTTTAAATCCCTTATAATATCCAATACCCGGAACGCTTACATGTGCACTCGTATAATTCTGCACATACAGCGGATCCCGTTCCTGGTTTTCAGAGAAATACAGGTAGTAGCCCAGCCGCTGGTCTACCTGTCCCCTTAAACGAAAGCCCCTTGTGTTCACAAAGGTTTTGGTGTCGGTGGCCTTGCCCAATTCAAAATTAAAGACCGGATCAACGATCAGACTGTATTTTTCGCCTTTATCAACCATATAAAAATGCGCGGGGTTTTCAAAAAAAGCGCCCAATATCGGTTTCCGCCGGAAAGAATCCCGGTAGTTGTTGGTCCAGTCAGAGTTATTCATCATCATGCTCCGGATGTTATAGCGGTCTACCGGGGTCAACACCCCTTCCAACGCTCCTGCTTTATCCAGGGAATCAATGCGTTCCACCCTTTCAGTTGCACGTTTACGCCCCCAGGGCTGCGCCGTGGTAAATCGTAACACAGAATCATTCCTTAGCTTTATATCCAGCCGCTCAATGAGACGGTTTTGTTTATCGCTCCGTTCAATATTATCCGTCTGTGCCATGCCATAAAAAGGCATTAGCAACAATGCAACTCTAAATAAATGTTTAATTTTCATACAAGTAGGATAAGAGGTTTACCATTATCGGGTATTTTATAACCAAAACGCCCCGATAATTTTCGGCAAAGATAAAGGGTCTGCTGAGTTACAAGTCACTCATTTAAAATGATTTAATTATTTTTAGATCAATAAGAAGAGATTTTACTAAACTTGCCCCATCTAATTACAAAAACCATGCAAACATTTTTAATAAAAGCAATAAATGTCGTTAATGAAGGGAAAACGGCCACTGCAGATGTGCTCATCCGCAATGGAAGGATCGAAAAAATAGCGGATAACATTACCGCCGGTGCCGCCACCGAAATCGACGGGGAAGGCAAATACCTGCTGCCCGGCGCTATCGACGACCAGGTGCATTTCCGGGAACCGGGCTTAACCCATAAGGCAACGATTTATACCGAAAGCAAAGCCGCGGTGGCCGGGGGCGTTACCAGTTTTATGGAGATGCCTAATACGGTTCCCCCCGCGTTTACGCTGGACCTTCTGGAAAATAAATACAATATTGCGCAGCAAAATTCCCTTGCGAATTATTCCTTTTTTATAGGGACCAATAATCAAAATGCGGACGATGCGCTGACGGCCAACCTACATAAGGACAAGATCTGCGGCATTAAGGCCTTTATGGGATCCAGTACGGGAAATCTGCTGGTGGACAACCCGCTGGTGCTGGAAAAGTTATTTGGCGAAAGCGAACTGCTGATCGCCACGCACTGTGAAGACGAACGCATCATTAAACGAAATATGCAGGCGGCCGTTGAATCCGGGCGCACGCTTACAGCGGCCGACCACCCCGTTATCCGCAACGAGGAGGCTTGCTTTGAATCGTCCTTTTATGCTGTTCAGTTAGCTAAAAAGCACGGCGCACGCCTGCACATTTTACACATCAGCACCGAAAAAGAATTGCAGCTTTTTACCAACATGCTTCCGCTGAAGGACAAGAAAATTACAGCCGAAGTATGTGTGCACCACCTGCATTTTACTGCTGATGATTATTCGGTTCAGGGCAACCTCATCAAATGCAACCCGGCTATAAAGGCTCCGCACAACCGCGCTGCCTTGTGGGAGGCCTTGCTGGACGACCGGCTGGACGTAATAGCCACCGATCACGCGCCGCATACCTGGGAAGAAAAGAACGAGCCTTACCTGAAAGCACATGCCGGCGTGCCCCTGGTGCAGCATTCACTTCCGCTGATGCTCCATTATGTGAAACTGGGGAAGATCACCGTCGAAAAGGTAGTAGAGAAAATGAGTCATGCCGTGGCGGATTGTTTCCAGATAAGAGAGCGGGGCTATATCCGGGAGGGCTATCATGCAGATCTTGTGATCGCAGATATGAACGAACCCTTTCAGGCAACAAAAGAAAGTATTCTTTACAAATGTGGCTGGAGCCCGTTTCAAAACATTGACGGCAAGGGCGCCCCTTTTACTTTCCCCGCCAGCATTACCCATACTTTTGTAAATGGCAACCTGGTTTATGGAAACGGGCGGTGGAATGAGTCTATTAAAGGACAGCGTTTATTATTTGACCGAATATGATACCTTTCTATGCAGATAGATACTACTTCGTTTAACGATATTGCCATCTTTCATCCCGAAGAAGACTATTCTATTTTTCATAAACTGAATTTCACCCGTACGTTTGGCGGAAGGGAATGGCTGCGGCATTTTTTTTCCAATCCGTTTAATGATATTACAAAGATCATTGGTACCCAGAATATCATCAAACAGCTGATGCTGCACGTGGAAGAATGGCCGGAGGATGTTACAAACGGAACCATCCTCGTTATGGATCGCTTTTTGGACTATGCGTTGGACAAGATCAGCGACAGCCCCAATGTTGTGGATGCTACGCTCTATCGTCTTTTGCACCATGCCGATTATTCAATGGTGCGCTTTTCCATCAATCATTTTGCCGATTTTTTCAGGAGCATCAAAAAAATAGCGGAATTGCTGCGCGACGCAGATTTACCCGCCAGTTTCCGGATCTACCTGGACCGGATCGATCAGCTGTTGCGAACAGAATCGTTCCATCAGCTATCGGAAACAGAAAAGGATCAGGAGCTCTCCATAAACAAAAACCTTTACTATGCCGGGCAGGTGCGCGTAGCCCATAAAAGAGCGGTGGAGGAATTAATGGACATCTATTCCCGCCTGGATGCCTGGTACTCCATGGCGCTGGCGGTAAAACATTATAACCTCACCTTTCCGGTATTTGTAAACCAGGAAACGCCCATGATCGAGGCTGATGGCTTGTATCATATCCTGTTGCACAATCCCGTTCCTTATAATGTGGAGATCACGCGGGAAAACAATTTTCTCTTTCTTACGGGGGCGAATATGGCGGGCAAGAGCACGATGATCAAATCAGTGGGCGCAGCCGTTTTCCTGGCGCATATAGGAATGGGCGTTCCTGCCAAAGCCATGCAACTGACCTTGTTTGACGGACTGATCAGCAATATTAATGTGATGGATAATATTGTAAAGGGCGAAAGCTATTTCTTTAATGAAGTGCAGCGGATAAAAAATACGGTTGAGAAGATCAGCAATGAGCAAAAGTGGCTGGTGCTGATTGACGAATTGTTTAAAGGCACTAATATGCAGGACGCTATGCGTTGTTCGCTGGCCGTGATCCGCGGGCTGATGAAGGTTAAAACTGCGCTCTTTGTGCTCTCTACCCATCTTTATGAAATCGGGGAAGACCTTGTTAATGAAAAAGCTATTACGTTCCGGCATTTTGAAACCACGGTATCGGGCGATACGCTTTCTTTCAGCTACCAGCTGAAAGAAGGCATCAGCAAAGACCGGCTGGGGTATTTTATATTGAAAAAGGAAAAGGTAATTGAAATGCTGGACAAATTGTAAAAAAATTGCCCCCAATAATTCTATCGGAATGGCATTCGACAATAGCATAGATAATATAAGGATGCAACGAAGGTACCAGCGCTATGTCAAATACATTTTATTAGGCACAAAGACATTAAGCCATTATTACTCTTTGCGCCTTCGTGTCTTCTGTACAACTAAATCGCCTAAACTAATTTTAAACCACATAGACACAGTAGAAATCATAGCATTTAAGGCAACATAGGTTCCCCGCCGTGGCGGGGAACCTTACTAATGTGTTTTTATGTTTTCTTGTATCTG
This sequence comes from Niabella sp., assembly GCA_017744795.1. Lineage (GTDB taxonomy): Bacteria > Bacteroidota > Bacteroidia > Chitinophagales > Chitinophagaceae > Niabella. The sequence goes on from JAGIAQ010000023.1 coordinate 52,647, forward strand.
TAAAGTTCTATGTGCCTATGTGGTTAAAATAATTCCGTTGTATCCTTAAACCATGCTGCAACCCAGAACGATGGAACTGTGTCCGCCTCTGGAGGATTCGTGGCAACAGACATTTTTGACTTGACTTAACACTAGTCGCACCAGTCGCGAATGTCCCACCTGCTATCCCGCCGTCGCATTCAATTTTCCAATATACTCTAACACTTCCTCCCTTCCGCTTTTATCAATAGCAGACGTAACAAAATGCGGCGGCAGTGTTTCCCAGGTTTCTCGAAGTTTATTTAGAAACGCGTCCGCATTCCTTATGGTAGCGCCCGGCTTATTTTTATCGGCCTTGGTAAATACCAACGCAAAGGGTATGCCCCACTCTCCCAGCTGATTAATAAATTCCAGATCAATAGACTGTGGTTCATGACGACTGTCGATCAGCACAAACAACGTTACAAGGTTCTCCCTTTTCAGGATATATTTTTCGATCATCGCCGACCAGCTCTTGCGCTGCTTCTGGGAGACTTTCGCATAGCCATATCCCGGAAGATCTACCAGGTACCAGGGGCGCTTTTCCTGTTTTCCGCTTTTATCCCGCGTGGCACTTACAATATCAAAATGATTGATCAGCTGTGTCTTTCCCGGAGCAGCGGAAGTTTTTGCCAATGCCTTTTTATTACAGAGCATATTGATCAGCGAGGATTTGCCCACATTGCTGCGCCCGATAAACGCGTATTCGGGGCGGTCCGCTTTTGGGCATTGCTGATAGTCGGCGCTGCTTTTTATATACGTTGCAGAAATAATTTCCATAAACGCAAAATTAAAGGGATGGACGCAACTGCAGGTAAAAAGGGACCGGCATCATTTTCTTTTCGCCGCTTAAAATGATCCGCGCTGCTTCTTCGCCCATGGCCGCAAAATCAGTTGAAAAGGTAGTGATGCCCCGTAGGATCAGCCGTTTCAGCGGTGTTTCATTATAACTGATCACCCCCACCTCTTTTCCTATTTTTAATTTTGTTTGTATTATTTTATCGATCAGGATCACCAGGTCGTCTTCCATTAAACAGATATAAGCCTCGCCCTGACTGATGGTTTCTTTCCTCAACTCGTGCACCACTTTCCCTTGAAATCCGTATTCTTTGCAAAACCGCATGAACCCGCTGGTGATCTCCATTGGGAAATAAGAATATTCAGGCTCGATTATTTTTAGTGTTTGATAATGCTCCAGCCGCTTGAGTGCCTTTTCTAGCGAGCGATAAATATCCTCCTCAAAATTTTCATACACCGCGCTGAAATTGCCGGTAACGCCCGGCACCAGCTTGTCCAGCAGGATCAGTTTTTCTTTGGGCAAAGCGTTTATTAATTCCGCAGCTCCGTCCCCCCCATCCAGAAAATGAGGAATGATCACAAAATGTGTGTAGGTTTTTTCTATGTCCGATATCAATTTTTTAAACAAATTGAAATCATTATTATAAATGTAAAAATCAATAACCGCCTGGGGACCCAGGGTTTTTACAAACGTGTCGTAAATGATCTTTTTATGTGTGCTGAGTTTATTAAACAACAGGAAGATCTTTATAGCACTGCGTATTTCCCTTGTTTTAACGTAATACCCTTTTCCGGGCACCGAGCCCAATACACCCATCCGTTTCAGGTGCTTATAAGCCTTTTCCGCGGTGTCTCTCGATATTTCAAACTCATAGCTTAACTCATTAATAGAAGGCAGGGTGGCGTCTTTTTCCAGTTCTCCGGATTCAATGGCATTGATGATGGATTGTGCCAGCTGCTGGTATTTTGGGGTCGCCGACAACAAATCCAATTCTATGTACTTCAAAACATTCATATGCTTTTATCCGTTTTACAGAACCATCATAACAAGCCATTAGCGGACGCCTAAAAATAACAAAAATTAACGATCAATTTTCATTCAGCTACACATTACGGCTGAAAATCTATAACATTTTTTTTGCATTGCACCGGTAAGCCCCGCGCAGGAACGCCAGTCTGTTAAAGTATATTTTATCACCAACCCAATTAAAACGACAATATGAAAACCAAATTCTTTAATACATCTCTGGCTTTGTTACTGGCAGGAATGTTGATCAGCGGGTGCGCCGCCTCCATTACTGCCCAGGCGCCTGTACCAGTACCAACCGAAGACGGCCCCATCACCTATCAAACCTTTTACGATGATCTGTCCCCCTACGGAACCTGGATCGACTATCCCGGCTACGGGCATGTGTGGCACCCCGGTATGGGCTCCGGCTTCCGGCCTTATGCCACCGGCGGGCATTGGGTCTATTCCGGGGAAGGCTGGGCCTGGGCCTCTGACTATTCCTGGGGTTGGGCACCTTTTCATTATGGGCGATGGATCTATGACGATGCCTACGGATGGCTTTGGGTGCCGGGATATACCTGGTCTCCAGCCTGGGTAACCTGGGGCTATGTAGACAATTATTATTGCTGGGCACCCTTAATGCCGGGCGTTAGCGTTACCGCTGGCTTCGGCAGTTATATGCCGCATTCTATTTACTGGAATATGGTAGAGCGCGGGCATATCTACGACCGGAATGTAACTACTTATGTGCAGCACACGGAGGTGGTCAACAATATACAAAACCGGATCACGATCATTAACAACTATAACCACACCAATATAAATAATCATTATTATTCTACAGGTCCGCAGGTTAACGAAGTGCAGAAATATACGAATGTGCACATCAACACCGTGAATATTCGCGAGGTCAATAAAAACAATATCACCATCAACAACAATCGCAATACCATCAACAATAACACGGTCGTTAATAATAATACGAACAATAGCCGAAACACGACGATCAATAATAACAACAGTAACAATAGAAATACCACTGTAATCAACAACAACCGGAATACAAGAATTAATACTAACACAACAGTAAACACAAATAACAATGAAATGAGAGTGTACCGTCCGGCGGTGCAGCAACCCCAAACCACCCGGCAGCAACCACAGCCCAAAGAATTCAGACAGGTACCCGCCAACAGCATCCGCCCGGTACGGTCTGCCAGCGATCATCCAATGGGGCAACGGCAAGAGCAGGTGGATAATATCAATCACCTTCCCAGGGGAAATACGCAGCGGGCGACTCCACCCCGTGACTCCGGCCGCCGGGGCCGGTAATACGGATAATTTAGAGTTAATCAAAAACAGGTGTTTAACGGCACCTGCTTTTGATTAACTTACCAATGTTTTAAAGCATGCAACACCCGTTAACAACGCAAAACCCGTTACCTTTGCAGGTTATGACGGAATTACCACACGACCATATTATTCCCTATAAAGAGTCCGGCAAAACGAAAAAAGAGCAGGTAGCTGAAATGTTCGACCGGATTGCCGTTCGATATGATTTATTGAACCGGGTACTGTCCGGCAGAACCGACGTCGCCTGGAGAAAAAAGGCGATCGGACTGCTAAAAAAACAACATCCCCAGCAAATACTGGACATAGCCACCGGCACCGGCGACCTGGCGCTTACTGCTTATAAATTGCTGCAGCCGCAGCATATAACGGGGGTGGATATTTCGGCACAGATGCTGGAAGTAGGTAAACAGAAAATTGCAAAAGAAGGGCTTTCAGATAAAATAACATTGCAACTGGGCGACTCGGAAAACCTGGATTTTCCCGATGCACAGTTTGATGCGGTTACAGCCGCTTTTGGAGTGCGCAATTTTGAAAACCTGGAAAAAGGGCTTTCTGAAATGTACCGCGTGCTGAAACCCCGCGGCCAGCTGGTGATCATCGAATTTTCGCGGCCCAAACCCGGCATCTTCAAAGGAATCTATCAATTGTATATGACCGTTGTGGCGCCGCAAATTGCGGGCATTTTAAAGCAAAACAAGGAAGCCTATAAGTATTTGAATAAATCAGCAAAGGCCTTTCCGGAACGCAATGATTTTACAGCTATCGTAAGCCGGGCAGGATTTAAAAATGCAACCTACCGGTCACTCACTTTTGGCGTGTGTTGTATTTATACTGCTGAAAAATAAGCGCAGGCTATTTCTCAATATCACTAACTACGGGCATATGAGCCGTTTTTGGAGATTTATATTTTTTCTTGCATGGATCCCGGCCGCCTCTCTCGCGGCGGCGGCTCAGAAAAAGAGTGCGGGGCAAGGTTCCCGGCCAATGATCGTCCCATACGAGGATGCAACGGGCCTTTTAATAATTCCCGTGACCGTTGAAGGAAAACCCTGCCATTTTCTTTTTGATACCGGCTCCTTTACAGCCCTTTCACCCGATCTGGCCAAACAATTAAAACTAAAGAGAGAAGGCAAAGTCAATTTTCTTGATGCCAATAATATAAAAGGGAGTGCTGCCTTCCAGGACCTCAATGAGATCAGCGTTAGCACTCTTCGTTTTTACAATAAAAAAGTAGCCGTTTTTCCGAGCCCGCTTTTCAAATGTCTGAATATTGATGGCGTACTGGGTAACGACCTCCTGGCGGATTACGTGTTATATATTGATCCTAAAAAAAATTTACGTCGCAAAAAACTCCGTTTATTGATGTAAAGCTCACCCACGAAGCAACCGGTACTTTTGTTACCGTTTTTGATACAGGTTTCCGGGGGTTCTACCAGGTGGCACGGGAAGCCGCTGCTAATCCAGCCCTTGCCCGTTATTTTGCCGTACTGGACTCAGGTAAGATTAAAGGATCCAATTCCCTGAGCGTATACGACCGGAACATTGAAACCATAGAAACCCATTACCGGCTGCTACTGCCTGAAATGCATATCGGCCCCGCCATTTTTCAAAACGTGCGCGCCCAAAGCATGGATAAATCCTATAATGCCCTGGGCGTTGAACTATTAAAATACGGAGCCTGCATCCTCGACAACAAAAATAAGCGATTCTATTTTTTGCCCGATGAAACGCTTGTGAATCTGGATGAAAAAGAATGGCCCCTTAGTTTCGGATTATCTGATGACGACCTGATCATTACCTACGTTTGGGATCCCCGGTTAAGGGATACTTTTGAAACAGGCGACCAGGTACTTGCCATCGGGCAGCACACTTACAGCAGTAATAATTTTTGCGATTTACTGAGCCGTCCCCCGTTTCCCGAATCGGCAACCTCCGAAGAAATAACCATTAAAGACAAAAAAGGGATTATTAAAAAAGTATTGCTAAAAAAAGAAGACTATGATTGACGCCTTCGCATCGCGCAAAATGAGGATCGTTTCACTGGTTCCGTCGATCACTGAGCTCCTTTTTGCATTAGGGCTCGGGGAGGAAGTAGTGGGCATTACCAAATTTTGCATTCATCCGGAACGATGGTTTCGCATCAAAACAAGGATCGGTGGCACAAAGAACGTTGATATAGCGCGGGTAGCGTTGCTGCAGCCAGACCTGATCATCGCCAATAAAGAGGAAAATGTTAAAGAACAGGTGGAGCAGCTTGCCGCCCGTTTTGACGTATTGGTAACGGACGTCAACAACGTTGACCAGGCGCTTGAAATGATCCGCCAAATCGGTATCCGAACCAACCGGGCAATGAAGGCCGCAACACTGTTGTCCGATATAAAAGACCGCTTTGATTCACTGCGCCCGGTGGCGCCGCAGCCCGTTGCCTATATGATCTGGAAAGATCCCTGGATGACTGTTGGCGGCGATACTTTTATAAACGACATGCTGCTAAAGGCCGGGTTTAAAAACAGGTTCGCGCACCGTACCCGCTACCCGGTTATCGGGCTGGAAGAACTTGCCAGTCCGGAGCCTTTCAAGATCTTTCTTTCCTCCGAACCGTATCCATTTAAAGAAAAACACGCCACAGCGGTAAAGCAATTGGTTCCAAACGCGGAGCTGTGGTTGGTGGACGGCACGCTTTTCAGTTGGTATGGCAGCCGTATGTTACAAGCGCCCTCTTACTTCCGGAAACTAAACCCCCTTCTGTAGTATCCACCCGCCTCTTTCTCTTTTTTAATGAGAAGCCTCCTCTCCGGCCGATGGGATCGGTATGATGAGAGTGAAAAGCTGAATTGCCATCCTTTTTATTCAAAATATTTTTAAAAGATGTAATTTCATAGTATATGATTAAAGATCTTATCAACTCGTTCGACCTCCAGACGATTTCGACGCAACTGATCCTGATCGTTATCTCTATACTTGTAGGCATTATAATAGGAGCCGAAAGAGAATACCGCAACAAATCTGCCGGATTGCGTACGTTCATCCTGATCTCCTTTGGCTCCTGTGTTTTTACCATCTTATCCATCAAAATCGGGATTCAGAACCCGGACCGGTTAGCCGCCAATATTGTAACCGGTATCGGCTTTTTGGGCGCTGGTGTTATTTTTAAAGACGATACAAAAATAGGCGGCATCACCACTGCCAGTGCCATTTGGGGCACGGCTTCTTTAGGAATGGCAGCAGGCTCGGGGCATATTTACCTGGCATTACTCGGAACAGTAGTCGTAATGGCAATTTTAAGATTATTGCTGCCACTGCAACGCTACATTGACACACATCATAAAATACGGGAATACAAAATAGTGACGCAATCGTACACAGACTTTGAGGTATGTATTGAGGTATTTAAAACGTATAAATTAGACTACGCCTTATTGCGGGAAGCGAAAGAAGTGAATCATTTTTCCAGAACCTGGGTGGTAACCGGCAGTCTGCAAAAACATGAACAGTTGACCACTAATCTGATTAACAATCCAAAGATTATTTCGTACCAGTTTTAAACAATAAATACTCTTTGTATGAAAAAAAACATATGGCTCAAAGACCCGGAAGAGCACGATTATCCTGCCGCACAGGACTATCTTGAACTGTTATTAGATCCGGTTACCGTAAAAAAATTTGTTGCCCAATTAAAAAAGGCCGTTACCATTCAAAAAAAATCAAAGGATATTCTGAGAGCGAGCAAGCTGCCCTTGCTTCCGCAGGACAATATTCACGTACAGGAAAATCTGAAAAAATTCAAGAAACAAAAAAAGCTTTCCCCGATCCTGCTGGTACGCTACGAGGCAACCCTCATCATTGCCGACGGCTATCACCGGCTTTGCGCCAGTTATTACCTGACAGAGGATTTGGAAGTACCCTGCCGGCTGGTTTAACGGGTCGATTCCCGCTCATATAATATCGAATTCATCTGGATCCGTTCGGGCTTAAAGCGCGCAGGCTTTTCCAGCGCCAGGATCAATTGTTCTGCAGCGGCCCTGCCCATTTCATAAGCAGGCTGAGTGATCGTAGACAGCGAAGGCTGCATTAAATGAGCCGTTGGCAGATTACTGAAACTCAGTAATTTTATTTTTTGAGGAATATCTATCTTATGCTTCCGGCAGAGATCATAAGCGATGAGCGCATGCGTTTCTACTGAAGTAAAAAGCGCGTCCGGCCCATTTTTACGTGTAAGCGCTTTTTCAATCAGGTCCGTATCGTAGGCAACGTCCTTTTTGCTGGTAAGGATCCATTCAGGGTCCAGTTCTATCCCCATATCCTGCAAGGCTTTTTTATACCCGTTTAAGCGATCAATACCGATGGATATTTTATCAGAGACCTGGCAGTGCGCAATTCTTTTACACCCTTGTTTAATCAACAAAGTAGTTCCCTTATAGGCGCTTTCATAATTATTGGTGGTGATCAATGTATGTTCAAAATCCTGACTCACCCGATCAAAAAAAACAATCGGCAGTCCTTTGTCTTCCAATGCACTGATATGCTCGGTATCATCAAGCGGGCTCGTTAAAGAAATGATCAGCCCGTCCACCCTTCCGTTGGCGAACTGACGCACCACTTCTTTTTCATATTCAGGGTTTTCATTGGTGATGTAGATCAACACATGATATCCTTTCAGGTAAGCTGCTTCCTGTATTCCTTTGATCGCAAAAACGAAAAAATTGTTGATGATATCAGGCAGAACAACTGCAATTGTTTTGCTTTTGAATTTGCGCAGGCTGCCTGCATAGGGGTTGGGCTCGTAGTTCAGTTCCCTTGCCAGGTCCATCACCCGCTTCTTTGTGTCCGCGCTGATCTCATGACTATCGCGCAGCGCTTTTGAAACGGTGCTGATAGACAATTGCAAAAGGGACGCCAGTTTCTTTAAATTAATCGCTTCCATTGCCGGTACTGTACTCGGCAATGAAGATACGCAATTAGCGGTACCGGCTGCCATTTTTTATACCGATTTCCGGATATAAGACCGATCTACTGCACCGCAATCGTTTGCGTAACGCCGACGGGTATTTTGGAAGAACGCGGTTTTTTCTTTTTCATCTTATTGATCCAGATAAACGTGCCCGTCACCGGCAAGCTGGTAGCAATGAAGCAGCTGATAAAATAAATGATCTTGGAGCACCATCCGAAGATCTCACCGGTATGAATGGAACGAATGCTTGCCGCTATTTTCTGGCCCGCCGTTTTTGAAGCAAAAACTTCTTTTTTTAAAACGCTGCCGCTGTAGGCATCAATAGTGAGCTTATCCGCAGCAGCGGTATTCCAGGCATCCGCATTATTCTTCGAAATAGTAAACGCAGCCCCCTTCCCTTCCGGAAAACCCAGACGGGTAGTGCCTTGATAATTTAATTCCCGGCCCGCAATTTTAAACACTTCATCCGGCGAAAGCATAGTGCCGGCGCCTTGTGCGGCCTGCATTGGTTTTTCTTTTTTTGACCCGAATATTTCAGCTCCCAATATTTTTGAGGCGCCCGTCCGGTACCAGTTGAACGACCAGCACAATCCGGTAAGGGCCATGATCAATAAAAAAATAAAGGAATAAAATCCAAGCGTATTATGCAGGTCATGATTGATCCGTTTCCATTTGCCCCTGAACAGGATCGTTAGTCCCTGTTTCCAGTAGCGGAGCCGGCGGGGCAGCCAAAGAATGATCCCCGAAAGCAGCATAACAGCAAAAATAATCGTGGCTATACCTACGATTATGCGGCCGGTACCCTGCTCCATCAGCAGCCACCGGTGCATTTTCATTACCGTCAAAAAAAAGCGGCTGCTCCCGGTTTGCGTGTCACCCGTAACGCTGCCCGTGTAAGGGTTCACTAATATTGTTTTTCCGCGCCCGGCCTCTTTTCCCCTGGGTTTGGCAGCAAACGACCAGGCTCTTTTCGAATCCGCAGGGATCGTAACGGAACTTATTTTATTTTGAGTTGATTTTTCGACGGTGGCGATCAAACTATCCAGCGACAATACCTGCTTCCCCTGGTAATCTTTTACAAAATAGAGCTCCTTATTCAACCGTTCTTCAATCTCTGTCCGAAAGGTATAGATCGTGCCCGACAAACAAACCAGGAAAAGAATGATACCACTTGCCAGCCCCAGCCACAAATGAATATCGTTTACAAATTTTCGCATGTTCCCTCTTGCCATAGCCGGCAAAATTATCCGGGAACAGCCGATCCTTATTTACGAAATGCGGAATTTCTCCCGGTTACCGGGCAGACAGATTTTTCAGGGCTGATTTAAATCCCGCCGGGTCATCTGTCAGCAAATAAGCCGCATCGGATGCGATCACCATGCCATAACGATTGATCAGAAAGGAAGCGGGCAGTTGCGCTGCATTCCACCGGCGGGCAGCGCTCCGGTTCCAGTCAGTAAAATCGATCAGCTGCAGCCATTTCATTTTATCATTCAGTACCGCCTTTTTCCACCTCACCAAACTGGTGTCTTCAGAAATGTTGATCACTACAAACGCATCGCTCTTAAATTGGTTATAGAGCTTTGCCAGTTTTTTATTCGTTTCGCGGCAGGGCGCGCACCAGCTGGCCCAGAAATTAAGCAGCACTGTTTTCCCTTTAAAATCTGAAAGATGAACCGGAGTCCCTTTTTCCGATTGCAATTCAAAATCAGGCGCAGGAAAGGGCGTGATCATTTCCTGGGCATGCGGCGCCGACAGATTTATTATCAAAAGAAAAAAAATGCAAAGGAATTTCATCAGTTCTGTTTATTGTTATGTGTTACGCTAAATGCGAGGAATCGTGAGAAGTGAAACGAGAGACGAGAATCCTGCACTCCGGGCGTTTCACTATTCAATGTTTTTACTTAATCTTTCAGGATAGCATCTTTTATATCCTCCGGTGTCAATGCCCTTTTACATTCTTTGGAATCCGCTGCTTAAGGAACGGATCTTTTTATAGCCCCTACAAAGGACAGTATAGCATCTTTTGCAAAAT
>JAGIAQ010000240.1 GCA_017744795.1 Niabella sp.
AGAAAAAAGAAAAGGGAGGTCAAAAGACGTCCCTTTTTGATTAGTTTAGAGTTTACCACAACAAAAAACTAATCATGGTCAAAAGTAATTATTTTACCGGACAGCCGGTCTTTAATCAAATTCTTTCTCTTATCCCACGGTCGATTATATCAAAACTTTCCAAAACGTATCAGGCGGACCGGTATTGCAAGAAGTTTCGCAGCTACGATCACCTGGTCACCATGCTTTATTGTACGCTGCACTGCTGCAGTTCTATACGCGAAGTGATTACAGGAATGCAGGCGTCGGCTAGCCGGCTGCTTCATTTGGGGTTGTCAGCCACACCCAGGAGAAGTACGCTCTCAGATGCCAATGAGCGGCGAAGTGCTGACTTTTTTCAGGATTTATATCACCAAATCTATCATCATTACTACGGCCGTTTACCGGACAGCCTGAAGGGCAGGCGGCTGTTGGACAAGCTATTTATTATAGATTCCACCACTATTAGTTTATTTTCTTCCCTCATACAGTCCACGGGATCTATTGGCCTGAACGGTAAGAAAAAAGGAGGGATCAAAGCGCACCTGCTTGTCCGGGCTAAAGATAATCTGGCCTCCTTTGTGCGGGTGACCAAGGGCAAGGAAAATGACAATACGTTCTTATCTCATCTAAACCTGCCTGCCGGTTCCATTGTGGTAATGGATAGAGCCTATCGAAATTATCAACAGTTTATTCAATGGACACAAAACCAGGTTACCTGGGTAAGCAGACGCAGTGCGCGAATGGTGTATGAGATTAAAACGGAGCTCCCGCTGAGCCAGGCGCAAATACAGGCAGGTGTTCAAAAAGATTACCGCATTGCTTTAGGTAACCCCCGAACAGTAGCTATCAACCCTATCCAGCAGGCACGCCTGATCATTTTTTATGATGCGAAAAACCAGCGCAGATTTGAATTTATCACCAATAATTTCAGTTACGGCGCCTCAACCATCGCCGATATTTACAAGATGCGCTGGCAAATAGAGCTATTATTCAAAAGGATTAAACAGAACTTTCAGCTTCATTATTTTCTGGGCGATAATGAAAATGCCGTCCGCATACAGCTTTGGACCACTCTTATTGCTGATTTGTTGATTAAAACAATAAAGGACAGGGCAGACAAAAAAAGAAAATGGGCGATGGCAAACCTCACCAGCCTGATACGGTTACACCTGGGAACCTATATAAATCTGCTGGCATTCCTGGCAAATCCCGATAAAGCGCTGATTAACTATGAAGATCCAATCGATAAAAAGCAACTCTCCATCTTTGCCAACCAAACAAGGGGGGCTTAGGTTTTGTAAAAATAAACAGATTAGCGCCC
>JAGIAQ010000241.1 GCA_017744795.1 Niabella sp.
TGATCTTTGGGCATAAGCAGATTATAAGCGATAAATTGAAAAAAATCCGGCAGATCGCCGGATTTTTTTTTGAAACCCGGAGCGGAAGACGGGACTCGAACCCGCTACCTGCAGCTTGGGAAGCTGCCGCTCTACCAGGTGAGCTACTTCCGCGTTTCGTTGGGGACCAAATATAATTGAATCCTTTTATCTGTAATTTTTTATTTTTATTACAGTCTGTTTATAGTACATTTCACTACAAAACCTGTTGTTGAAACAAAAACCAATTGCGATGCGGTGCTGTTTTCTTTGTTTGTTGCTCCTTGTAATCAGCGACCGGGGAGCTGCCCAGCAAACCGTGCCGCTTTATCCGGGCTACGCACCCAATAGTAAAAAAGAGCGCATGCAGGAGGTGCGCAGGGCCGACGCTGTAGTGGACACCGTTATTGTTAAGGTAGCGCAACCGGATCTGACCGTTTATCCTGCCTCGCAGGCAACCGATAAACATATAGCTGTGATCATTTGCCCCGGCGGGGGATATGGCGTGCTTTGTATAAAATGGGAAGGAGAACGAATTGCGAAAGCGTTTAATAAAGCCGGCATCACAGCTTTTGTTTTGAAATACCGGCTGCCCGATACTTCCAGGGAACTAAAGCCGTCGATCGCCCCGCTGCAGGATCTGCAGCAAGCCATTAAAATCGTGCGGGAGCAGCGGGCTACCTGGCATATTGATGCCGGTAAAATAGGTATTATGGGGTTCTCTGCAGGTGGACATCTGGCGGCCACCGCCGGTACTCATTTTGAGGAAGCCTTTGTTCCCAATCCGGAAAAAACAAGTCTGCGGCCCGATTTTATGGTGCTGGTTTATCCAGTGATCAGTTTTACAGATAGCATCGGGCATACAGGTTCCCGCAATAATCTTTTGGGGAAGCAGCCCGATCAGGCATCCATCCGCTTTTTTTCG
>JAGIAQ010000024.1 GCA_017744795.1 Niabella sp.
GCGCGGGAGTATATACTTTGTCGATGATGGGGAGTTTACCATAAAAACGCAATAGGGTAAAGTAATAAAAGGCACGGAGAAAACGGCACTCTGCTTTAAAGCGGGTGCGTAAGGAATCGTTGCCAATATTCTGCCCTTTAGTATCCAGCGCTTCCAGTACGGTGTTTGCTGTATAGATATTATTGAAGTTATTATCCCAGGCCCCTACAATAAAAGCAGTAGTGGTGAGGTTGGGTGAAAAATCATTGATCCCCTGCCAGTCGCGGTTTCCATCAGATGTAGCTGTTACATTGTCCGAGCGAAGCTCACCCATCCACAAAGCCTGATCGGGATACTCGCTCAGCCCGTTATAAACACCGTTTACCGCCTGGGAGAAATCGGTGGCATTGGTGTAAAAGGTATTGACTACAATATTGGATGGGGGTTTCTGCGTTAGCTGCTTGGTGCAGGCGCTCAGCAAAAACAATAATAGAACGGGGATGCTATAATAAAATGGTTTCATTGAACATTCGGTTTTAATGCTTAAAAAGTAAGATTGATTCCAAGGGTTACAGTTTTGCTCAAAGGCATGGATCCGTAATCTCCCGGCAATGGATAATCGGAGTTGCCGCTCACGTTGGAATTCTGTGCTTCGGGGTTGCCGCCACCTTTATATTTATCCTTGCCCAAATAATTCTGTAAAGACACATACACTCTTGCTGCGCTGGCGATGCGGGATTTTACAAGGCTTCTCAGGTTGTAGCCCAGCGTAATATCCTGTATTCTCCAAAAGTCGCTGGAGTACAGCCAATCGGTGGTGAAAAAAGGAATGGTATAGTTGAACCCTATGTTACCACGGGGCGCATTATAATTTTGATTGCTGGGTGACCAGCGATCGCTCCAGACACCCAATGTTGTGGCTCTGCCGGTAGTGGGGTTATCGATTGCACGCCCCAAAAAGGAATAGATCTCGCCACCATGTTGTCCATAGGCGTGAATGCTCAGGTCGAAATTTTTATACCGGAAATTATTGGTAAAGCCCCAGGTATATTTTGGACTGGGGCGACCGGCTACTACGCGGTCATTGGCATCGATAAGGCCATCATGATTGGCATCATAATACTTTTCATCTCCGGCAACCTGCCCGGATAGTTTAGCAACGTTCGGGTCATTAATATCCGCCTGTGTAAGGATGCCCTGCGTTTTTACGAGGTAATAGCTGAACATGGGCAGCCCGCTCTGCAGCAGGAACGGCGGGTTACCGCCATAGGCGCTGGGCACATTGATGGGAGAGTTGCTTGTGGGATCCAGGGCCAGCACTTTGTTATTATTGAATGCTATATTCGCGTTGGAGGTCCACTGAAAATTACTTTTGCTGATATTGGTTGTGTTCACCGTAAATTCAAGTCCCTTATTCATCACCGACCCGATATTCGTCAGCATCGAAGTAAATCCTGATGTTGCGAAAACGGGAACTCTCAGGAAGAGGTCGGTGCTTTTTTTCTGATAGGCATCAACAATAAGATTTACCCGGTTATGAAACATACTGGCATCCAGTCCTACGTTATAGGTGTTGGACGTTTCCCAGTGCAATTGGTTGTCTGCCAGCCCAGATATGGTAACGCCGGATACTGCTGTGGGGTTGGATCCGCCGAAACTATAGTTAGCAGTAGTATACGTTTCCTGGTTGGCATAATCCGGGATGGTGTAGCTTCCGGATTTTCCCCAGCTGGCTCTCAGTTTCAGATCATTCAAAAAAGATACTTTGTCTTTCAGAAATGATTCCTGCCCGATCCTCCAGGATGCAGCGGCGGAAGGGAACGTGCCCCAGCGGGAAGCCGTACCAAAGCGGGAGGACGCGTCACGGCGGATACTTGCCTGGAAGGAATATTTGTCTTTAAGATTGTAGATGCCCCGGCCGTAATAGGACAACATTGCATTGTTGGACTCGGTAGAAGTACCGGTAACAGTAACGCCGGCAGTGCTGGGTATAGCCCCGCTTAGCGTGGTCACAATGTCATTGGCAAAACCACCGGCGGTGCTGATCTTGAAACTCTCCAGGTGTACAAAAGTGTAGCTGTAACCTGCCACGGCTGAAATGGAATTATCTGCATTCAGGTTTTTATTATAGCTTAAAGTATTCTCGTTGACGAACGTCTGTTTTTTACTGCCGCTGTAGGAGCCGGAAGAACTTTTCCCCGGAGCAGTAAGGTAATTCGTACGGTTACCGGCTACATAGTCAGAAACATAGGTTTTTGTATTGGCCGTCTGATCGTCGTAGTTGACTGTGGTGCGGGCTGCCAGTCCGGGAAGAAACTGGTATTCGCCATAAACCGATGCTAAATTCCGGTTAGTTTTAGTAGTGTTGATGGTATTGTTTAGATAGGCGACAGGGCTTACCGAAGAAGTGCTCCAGCCATAAACCCCGTTTTTACCGGCCCCTGTTTGTAGTCCGGCAGAGTCTTCCACAATGGGCGCCATCGAGTACATTTTCATAAGGATATTGTCTTTGCCCTCGGCGCCGGGAAGATTGGTAACAGCGTAGGAGGGCGCCAGGTTCATACCAAACTTTAGTTTGCTGCTGGCCTTTAATTCAATATTGGCCCGTGCAGAATAGTTCTTATAACCGGAGTTAAGCATTACCCCGTTCTGATTGATATAGCTGCCGGAAAAATAGTACCGTACGGCTTCTGTTCCGCCGCTGGCTGACAGCTGGTAATTCTGGAACGGCGCTTTCCGGTAAATTTCATCCTGCCAGTCAACATAGGTTAAACCCGGATGCCCCGGCTGGGTCCAGCGGTCATCAGGCATATAAGTAGTGCTGGTTTCTGTTGGTCCGAGTTTTAATATCGTTCTCCGGTCGGCGTTTGTCTGGTCTGCGGTTCGTCCGGTACCAGAGTTTACCCATTTATAGTTTGCCAGGTCAGTTGCCATCGAGATCCATTGATCCACATTTAAAAGGTCAACCTTTCTACCTAACTGGCTGAATCCCCCATTAACATTTACACTGATCTTGGGTTTGCCGATCTGCCCTTTTTTTGTGGTGATCATTACCACGCCATTTGCGGCTCTTGATCCATATATCGCCGCCGCGGCCGCATCTTTTAAAACCTGGATGGATTCTATATCGTCCGGGTTCAGACTATTAAGCGGGTTGGAGGAGAAGCCTCCGGAAGAGCTCTTTGCCACCGGATCGAGTGGAAATCCGTCCACAACATATAAGGGCTCTGTTCCGCTGGATATGGAACCGGTACCTCTAACCACAATGCTCAATCCCTGGCCAGGCATGCCGGTTTGCTGCTGCACCTGAACCCCTGCCATCTGCCCGATCATTGCCTGGTCAATGCGCGTTATGGGCTTTTCTTCAATGCCTTTGCCGCTCATGGAGCTTACGGCGCCGGTTACATCTTTGCGCTTTGCGGTTCCATAACCGATCACCACGATCTCGTTCATGGAGTTGGTGGAGGCCTTCATAGAAACCGTTAGCCGGGTTTGCTGACCCACGGCTACTTGCTGGTCATCATAACCAACATTAGTTACAAGCAAAACGGCATTCTGGGAAGGAACATTCACTTTGAAGTTGCCCTCTTTGTCGCTGATCGTTGTGGTGGCCAGTCCTTTTACCTGGATGGTGGCACCTTCCATGGGCTGGCCGGTATTATCTGTAACCTTTCCGGTTACGGTTACCTGTCGCTGCGCCTGCACACCGGCGGTAATGAAAGTCAGGAAAATAAAAAGGAGGAACAAACGTCTGTGTTTAAGCGTCTCTGTCATATAGCTACAATTACGGATTAAAAAAATGATGGACCTAAAATACGTCTGTTAAAAGGATCCTGCATCCTGCCCCATCCTGCGCAAACGTTTGCGGAATGCATTTTTTTTGAAGCGGCTTTAATTGATCTTCCTTCGGTTTGTCGCCAAAGGCAATAGAAGATGGATGCGGGACTGCAAGCTACGCATATCAGCATAAGGAATAAGAACTATTGAATAGGGAATATAAAATGTAGAGGTAGAGCGGGTTTCAGCAATGAAAATTTTATTCTGGCAGAAGGGGATCAGTTCAATAATATTCAGTGTTCGCTCTTTTTTGTCTGGCGTAGAAAGCAAGAGGCATAGCAATTCAGCGCTTTTTAGTGCTGCAGTGGCAAAAGTGATTCGTTCGTGGCAGGAAAAGATGATATTTCTTTAACGAGATACGTCAGACATCAAAAAATCAGAAATCAGCGAATGATCAGCAGCGAATCAATGTCGTTTCACTGTTAAAAAAATACTTGCGATTACGGCATTTTCTGCAGTCCCTCCACTTTTACCTTCCATTTCCCGTTTTTGGGAATGCCCGGCCGGGTAGTTGTTGCCTGGTCGTAACCCGCGCACATTAACGCAATGGCCGCCAGTAACCCGCCATTGCCTGGTAAATAAATGGTCAGCCGCCCGTCCTGATAATTATGACCGTTTGGCAGGTAGGTATTGGTTTGTATGTTCATCAATAATGCATCAATCGCTTTATCAGGGAGGCCCAGCCGCGTGGCGGTCATGGCGGTCATCGGGAAATCCCAGCCCCATGTTTTGCGCCAGGTCCAGTTGTTCCAGATCCAGTCGAATGTATGTTTCATTGTTGCTTTGTCCATCATTGTGGTGTAGGGTAACATTCCCCATGCGCCAAATACAGAAGGATGATCCGTTCTGAATTCAGGGTTGGTATAAGAATCCGTGGCGCTTTCTGTAAATAAATATTTATCGCCTTGTTTAGGCAGGGGTGATAAGTTCTTCAAAATGGTATCCCATTTCTTATTGCGCGGCAGGTGCAGCCGCTCCCGCCATTTTTGAGCCGTGCTTAATGCCCAGTGCCAGTAAACCAGTTCATAAGTGGGATTAAAAGTTTGTTCGGGTTTAAAGCGTTCCTGCGCGGCAATAACCCCCTTCCCTAAAATATAACGGTGCTTTATTGAATCGTACACAGGGAAAGAAGCCATAAAATCAGCCGTCGCAAAAACCAGGTCCTTGTATTTATTGAGTAGCGCAGGATCCGGGTGAGCGCGATAACACAGTTCAGCAAAATAAATAAAATGCGGTTGTTGCCAGATGAGGAAAGCGCCTACGGAAGACGGGCTCTCGCGGCCATCGTTGTCGGTCATCTTTTGCCAGCGAACACCGTCATAGCCCTGCCGCTGCGCTATTGCCCTTGCACCGCCGGCATTGCGCGCGTACCAGGATAAGCTTTTCTCCAGCAATTCGGGCCGGCCCCATAAGGCAAAATGGATGCCGTGCCACCAGTGCATTTCCATATGGGGTTTGCCATACCAGCTATTATAGGTTAAACCTGTTTCCTGCGGCGGATCATCACCGGCGCATTGAATCTTAGTGAGGTACTGCGACAGTATGATCCTTCGTTCCAGCTCAGTTGCCCGCGGGTCGGTGCTGCCGGAAAAATCAACAGCACCCCCGCTGGTCCAGAATTTTTTCCAGAGCAATATACTGTTTTGTTCGGTTGCGCTGAAAGTGGGTGGGGGCGCAGTATTGCGCTTTTGATCAAAGCGGATCGTGCATTCGAAATGATCTGCAGCTGCAGGTTGCAGTAAATAATAATGTGCCTGTTGCTGCACTAATGTGGCCTTGCCTTTCCATAGCGCGGAAAGATAATAAGTAGTGGTATCTAAATTATGTTCAATGACGGCACTGCTGTTTTTTTGTGCGATAATCGCTGAATGGTGCTTGTCGTTATCCTGCCAGTTATCGCCCATATCGGCCCAGTTGCCGGTAGGATAGGGCAGCCGGATGCGAACACGCAGGCGCTGCTGCAACAATAATGGAGAACTGATCTTTACTGCGATGGCATCCTGCTCCTGGTGGCCATAAGTAAAAACAGTTACGGGAACCCCTTCGATTGTAAAATAGGATTTGATAGCACCTGTCCATGGATTCAGCTCCTGGTGAATATTTTGTATATCCGCCAACGTTGCCGGGGTGCCGTCTTTTTTAAAAATTTCCATTCCGATACTCCCCAGTTGCAGACGGTGTACGTTTTGCCGGAAATAATTTGCTGCTTTGCGATTGGCTTCCGGTCCGCTGCCCCATTCAACTGCATAGGGTACATCCCTGCCATTCAAATGATAGGTTTTTAAAGCGTCTTTAAATTGATAGTTGTTTACATTAGGAAAAGCATGCCAGCCCCATTCACTTTCCGTTCCCAGGGGAACGCCTTTTTCATAGGCTTCAGGAAAAGATTGCAGACCGGTTACGTCAACAGTAAAAGCAAAACTTCCGTTGCCTACGGATAAAGAAGATAGTGTATCGGCCTTATTTATTTTTACGATATGCCGCTCCACCAGCGTCTTACGGTCGATCGCTGTTCCGGATTGTGTAAGACCCGCTAGTGCTCCGTTGATAAAGAGCAGCAAAAAAAATAATCGGTAATAATTCATTATATAAAGTAATACTATTTTATAAAGGGCAATCGCCAGCCTTAAAGATAAAACTAATCACAGCTTAACAATCCTGCACTCTCCTGCTGTGCGTACAGGACACCACAGGATGCCGGGAATGGGATTAATATGTATCATTGTGTTGGAAGTGGATAGCTAATAGTTAATAGTCAATGGTCAATAGACGTTCCGATCAAGGGTGTGAACTGTTACTATACTGAAACCCGCGTTTAGCTTGGAGCGTTACGCGTTGAGCGCCCAACAGCTGGCATCCAAAATGAAAAAATTATGAAACGATTGTTGATTTTTGCATTATTACTGAGCGGAATTTTGGCTAACGCGCAGGGTACTTTATCAAAGAAGAAGATACTAGTAAGCCTTAGGTTGTGCAATACCTATTTTGTGAATAAGTGGCCCGATCCGGGGAGGTCGATTGTTACCAATAAAGAACGGCCCAGCAATATATGGACCCGCGCGGTCTATTACGAGGGACTGATGGCGCTATACGCGATTGACCGGCAAAAGAGTTATTATGACTATGCGGTAGACTGGGGCTCCAAACATCAATGGGGGCTGCGCACTGGCATTACCACCAGAAATGCGGATGACCAGTGTTGCGGACAAACCTATATTGATCTTTATAAAATAGATCGGGATCCTGAACGTATCAGGGCTATCAAGGCCAGCATTGATAATATGGTGGCATCAGATAAAAATGATGATTGGAGCTGGGTGGATGCTATTCAGATGGCAATGCCGGTATATGTTAAGTTGGGCGTGCTTTATAAGGAGCATCGCTATTTCGATAAAATGTACCAGATCTATGCTTACAGCAAAAATGTGCATGGCGGCAAGGGGTTGTATAATAAGGAAGAGCATTTGTGGTGGCGCGATAAAGATTTCGTGCCTCCCTATAAAGAGCCCAATGGAGCCAATTGTTATTGGAGTCGCGGCAACGGGTGGGTATTTGCGGCGCTGGTTCGGGTATTGAATGTGCTTCCCAAAACAGATGCACATTATGCAGAATACCTACAGGATTTTAAGGATATGGCGGCAGCCTTGTTGCAATGTCAGCAAGCTACGGGCATGTGGACGGCCAGCCTGCATGATACAAACCATTTTGGTGGAAAAGAGATTTCCGGAACAGCATTGTTTACTTATGGATTTGCCTGGGGCGTTCGCAATGGGATCCTCAATAAGAAAGAGTACCTGCCAGCGCTTACCAAAGCATGGAACGCAATGGTTAAAGATGCGGTGCACCCGGACGGTTCATTGGGGTATGTGCAGGGAACGGGAAAAGAACCGAAAGACGGACAACCGGTTACCTATAACAGCAAGCCGGATTTTGAAGACTACGGACTGGGCTGTTTTCTGCTGGCGGGAACGGAAGTGTATCAGCTGGCAAAGTGAGTAGTCAATGGTTAATAGTGAATCAATGTCGTTTCCTTAAGCGACGGATTCCGGAGAATGCAGAATAAGAAATATTGAATAAGGAATGTAGAAGGGCATTATTTTAGTGATATGCAGTGTTCGTTCTTTTTGATGTTTTCTAATCAGAATAGAAAGCATTTGAACGTATAGTTTTTGAATATTTTATATTGAAGTTGTTTAGACTTTCTGGTTTCTTTACATTTCCCGCAGATGGTCGCAGATTTTTTGCGCAGATTTTCGCAGAAAATCAATCTGCGGATATCAGCGGTGTATTAGATCTGGCTAAAATCAGCGGGAAAGCAGAAGTGAACATTGTTTCAGTAAAACGTTTAAACAACTTCATTGATACACTGGTGCTGTTTCCTTTTTATCCCCGCCTGACCGGACGGGTAGGGATTGAAAAAAGTAAGAGAAGAAACAAAACAGAATGAAGCTATCAATAAAAGTGAAAAGTTTATAGTCTACGCGGGATCTGGCATTGAGCGTTAAGCGTTCCGCATTTAGCTCGAAAAATCGTATTCAAACCCACTACAGTATTATATGAAAAGACTTGCGTTTAAAATGAAACTCTTTGCGGGCTTCGAAGCGGAATATGAAAAAAGGCATGCCGCCCTCTGGCCCGAATTAAGTGCCCTATTGAAAGAGCAGGGAATAGCGGATTATTCAATCTTTTGGGACAGGGAAACAAATATCCTTTTCGCCACCATGAAGGTAACCGATCCGGCTAACCTGGACTTGCTGCCCGCACAGCCCGTAATGAAAAAATGGTGGGATCATATGAAGGATATTATGGAAACCCATCCGGATCATTCGCCGGTATCTGTCCCTTTACACGAAGTGTTTTATTTGCCATAGGAAATAGAATGCAATATGTAAAATAAAAAATGCAGCATGTAAAGTCGTTCCTTTTACATGCTGCATTCAAGATTTGAAATCGAATATTTCTGTCTTAGCCCATTGATTCCAACACTTCGGGGGTAACGCCTGTAAAGCTAAAGCCGCCGTCGTGGAACAGGTTTTGCATGGTTACATAACGCGTCAGATCACTGAACATAACCGAAATATAATTGGCACAGTCTTCGGCCGGGGCATTGCCCAGCGGGCTCATCTTTTCTGCATAAGTCATAAAATTCTCAAAACCCTTTACCCCACTGCCCGCGGTTGTTTTAGTGGGCGATTGGGAGATGGTATTAATACGTACTTTTCGCTTTACACCATAGTAATAACCAAACATACGCGAAATACTTTCCAGCAGTGATTTTGCATCCGCCATTTCACTGTAATCGGGAAACACGCGTTGTGCGGCGATATATGTAAGTGCAATAACGCTGGCGTGCTCATTGAGCGCATCCAGGTCCCACGCAGTTTTTAAAACACGGTGCAGGCTCATAGAGGAGATATCAAAGGTCTTGTGGTTCCAGTCATAATTAAGATCGGTGTACTCTTTTCCCTTACGCACGTTTAAACCCATGCCTACGGAATGCAATACAAAATCAATTTTACCACCAAAATGTTCTACTGATTTTTCAAACAATGCTTTCAGGTCATCCATGTTGGTTACATCGGCGCCAATAACCGGTGCATTGCCGCAGGCTTCTGCCAGTTTATTGATCTCGCCCATGCGCAGTGCTACAGGCGCGTTGGTCAGCACAATTTGGGCGCCCTCATTGTAACATTGCTGCGCCGTTTTCCAGGCAATGGATTTTTCATCCAGTGCTCCGAAAATGATTCCTTTTTTTCCTTTTAAAAGATTATATGCCATACAGTTGAATTATATGCGGTAAAAATAAGATAATTTCTCATTTCGGGGAAAGCATAGCCTTTTTGTTTTCTCACAGATGCCGCAGATTTACACAGATTTTAGATCTTTCTGTGATAATCCGTGCAATCTGTGAGCCATACAATAAATGCTGTTTTTAATACGTTTGCTCTTTTTCTCACAGATTCCCCCGGATTTGCACAGATTTTAAATGGCTTCATGCCAATCCCCGCGCCCTTGCCCCTTTGCGTCTTTGCGCGAAATTCTTCTGTGATAATCCGTTAAACTCCCGGTTTTTCATTTTTTGACAGGTAATAACGAATGCCCTCCATCACCCCTGTTGCCTGCCGGCCCCTGGCAAAATAGACATAACGGCTTTTACGCAAAGATTCCAGTTCTGGGCTGTGGTTGGCTACCACGATGCCCCGGGTGCGGCCCCGGAGCATATCGATATCGTTGCCGCCGTTTCCGGAGGTGATAAAACGATCCAGGGGCAGCTGCCATTTGTAACTCAGGTAGCGTACAGCATTCCCTTTCCCCGCCCGGACGGGGAGGATATCCAGGAATTTATTATCCGTAAGCAGGATGCGCGCCCGGAGCTTTCTGTCGTCCAGAAATTTGTACAGGTCGGCCAGCTGGTTCTCACTAAAGCGCTCGTCCACATAGTAGCTCAGTTTGTATTTCCACTGGGCATCGGCTTCCTGCATCATCAACCCGGGGTAGCGCTCCAATGCCTTTACTAGTTCGTTGCGTTTCCATTGATGATTAATATGACTCTCCCAGCCGGGATCGGGGATGAAATTTTTTGTGTAATAGATCTCGGTTCCGGCGGAGCAGATCAATATATCAGGTGTTGCTATAGCAAATTTTTCAAGCGCTTCAGCGGTAAGCGCTTTATTCCGGCCGGAAGCAATGCCAAAGGCTACGGCATTTTTATTTTCGATGATCCATTGGTTAATGGCGTCCAAACCGGTAGCATCGGTTCCTTCAATCAACGTGCCATCCAGGTCGGAGATGAAAAAGAGATCGGCCTTTATTAATTTCTTCCCGTAGGGCAGGGCTGCGCCATCGGGAAGAACGGTATTATCCCGCTGCTCGTAAATTTCATTAATGCAATGAACATAAGTCTCTACATGCGCCTCCCACGAATAACTTTCCTGTCCGGCTTTTATGCCGTTGGCGGAAAATTGCTCCCATAAAGCGGTATCCGCAATTATTTTTTTCAACGCGGCGGCGATGGCGTTGGTGTCCTGTACATCCACCAGCAGGCCGTTGCGGGCCTTACCAATAATTTCTTTAGGGCCACCGGTAGGGGATGCAATTACCGGCAGGCCACAGGCAGCCGCCTCAACTATTGTTAATCCAAAATTCTCGCCAGGCGTTGCATTTACAAAAACACCTTTTTTTTGTGCCGCAATGCGATAGATTTCCGGTACTTCCAGCGCAGGATCGTTTTTTTTTGGTAAGGCCAGTTTGCCGTAAAGATCATATTTGTCCAGCAGCAATAAGAGACCGGTCAGAATTTCCTGTTCATCGTCCGGCATCTGCGTGATGTCTTTTCTTACACCCGCAAATATTGCAAGGTTAGCCATGCTTTGCAGTTCTTTATCCTGACCATAACAATCGATGATCGTTTCAAAGTTTTTACGCTTGTCGGCACGGCCGATAGATAAGATCAGGGGTTTGGCCGGGGCAAAAAGAAAGCGCTCAATCTCAGAATTGACACGGTATTGCGCCTGTTCCTGCTCCAGCGGCATAGTAAAAGAAGGCATGCTCATCCGGTAGAAGGGATAAAAAACGGAAGTGTTGATTCCCGGGGGAATCACCTTGAAACGGGCTTCGTCTTTGTTCTTATAAGCTTTGTATTGCGTGGCTATTTCATGGGCAGTACTTACAATAACAAGGCTGGCCAACCTCAATGTTTTTTCCTCTTCCGCAATGCGGCGCTCCATATTAAATTTTTGATTGATGGCAGCTTCCGGGAATCCTTCTTTTAACAGCAGTTCTTTTTTATTCCGGCCCAGGGAATGACTGGTGGCGATAAAAGGTGTTTCGAATATTTTGCTGATCTCGCCGGCGATATAATTCCCATCGGCATAATGACCGTGTACAATTTCAGGATAATCATCCTGTTTTTCAATGAAACGGATCACCTTATCTACAAACTCATCCAGATTGTCCCACAGGCTTTCCTTGGGTCTATATAAATTGCCGCCGCAGCTAATGCGCACAATACGGGCATTGGGGGCAACGGTCTCTGTTTCATAGCTATAGGTTTCAGAAACCCGTTTATCTGCAATGCGCCGGGTAAACAGATCTACCTTACGCACCTGCGGATGTTGCGCCAGTGCCTCCAATAATTCTAAGATATATTTAACTTGTCCTCCGGTATCTTTATCCCGCCCAATCTCCGGTTTATGATAACGGATTAAACCATGGGGGCTGAATAATTGTATATAGTATTGTTGCATGCTGAAGGGTTTATGAGCGAAATCGTGTATTGTCAACGGTTTCAGGGAATGAAGATGCGCACTTGCATCTGTTAGCGGAATGAGTAAAGAAGAATCTCGTTAAAAGTAAATAAAATTTTTGGAATGGATCGACTGCCCGACAACCTGTATTCCGGCTCTGGTTTTAGCGAATGGGAGATAGGTGATGTTACGATGCTGCTGCATAGAGGCATCTATCATCTCTTTCACCTCATCATTCCCAATCATGATTACATTGCTCATGCAGTCTCAAAAGACGGACTGACCTGGCGCAGGGTAAAGAACGCACTGTTTGTTGGCGATCCGGGTGATTGGGATGATGATATGTTGTGGACTATGCAGGTGTATGAAACGGATGGGCGTTTTCAGATGTATTATACCGGCCTGCAGCGAAAGGACAGAGGGTTGGTATCAAAGATTGGATTGGCGGTATCTGACGACCTGTTCAATTGGGAAAAAGTGATGGACGAGGTGTTTCCTTTTGGACCCCGGGCGCCGTTTTATGAGACGTATGAAAATAATCCGCGCTTCTGGATCAGCTTCCGTGATCCCTTCCGGTATGATTACGAAGGGAAGATCTTTTTCCTCATCTGCACAAGAGCCGCCACAGGGCCCGTTTCCAGGAGGGGGTGCGTGGGACTGGTGGAGTTGTTGAATAAAGAACTGATCTTTCATCCCCCTATGCACTATCCAATGGTTTATGATGATGTGGAATGCCCTTGTGTATTTGAACTGGACGGACGACATTATCTTTTAGGTTCAATACGGGAGGATGTTACGGTGCGGTACTGGTTTGCACCGGACTTTTTGGGAGAATACCATTGCTTTCATAACAATGTGCTGTTGCCGCGGGGCAATTATGCAGCACGGATTATACAAGATGGCGAACATTTGCTGGTGTATAACTTTTTTTATGCCAATGGTAATGTGAATGCCCACCGGATCTTTCCGCCGCCGAAGCAATTGATAACGGACGACAAAGGACGGCTGGTTTTAAAAAGCTATTATCGATGGGATCAAATGGTACTGAATACCGTGGAGCAATCGCAGATGGGAAAGATGATCCTATTGTTTAAAAACCCGACGGCAGCTACCCATGAAGAAATGGGCAGCTGGATTTGCTCGGCGCGGAGCGGCTACGAGGTTTTTGTGATCCAAAAAACGGCGCCTTGTTTTATATGGGAAGGCATATTAACCGTAGAAGGACTGGGGAAATTAGGGCTGGTGAGCGATATTGATGAGGAAGGATCAGGGTATTTTTATTCTTTTGATGTGATCAATAGCGTGGTTGCAGTAAAGGGCTGGGGTTATAATCCTTTGACCCCCCGTTCCGATTTTGTTTTTGAAGTGCTGCAGGATAACGTTTTTCACTTGAAAGAGCAGAAAGAATTTCATTTTCGCCTGATCCGCTACGGTAATTATATTGAGCTGGCTATTGATGGGGTGGTAAAGTTGTCGTTGATTGACTACAGGTATTTCGGTAATGGCATTGGTTTGTATTCTTCATCATCGTCTGTTTCGCTGCGTAGTTCAATAGTGAAAAACCTGCCGGTTCCGGAAAGTGAATACAGTCACGATTCGGTATAGATGTGAGTGTAGAATAAAAAATATAAAATAAGGGATGTAGAATTTTGAAGTGTTATAAAATGATAATGCAGTTCCTTATTGTTTGTTCCCTTTTTATAATCCTCGGTAGGGAGCATCTGGTTGGTAGAAAAATTGTCAGGCACGATTGTTACGCCCCGGCCGGGACGTTTGGTGATTAGCTTGACGCATATGTATTACGTTCGGGAATGTTAGGATATGGCGTTGCCCAATGAAAATGAAAAGTAAGAGAAGAAATAAAACAGATTGAATCTGCCAATAGAAATTAACAGCTTCCGTTGTCTTTTTTAAAATGATTGATAATTTCTTCGTGGTTGGTCAGTACCTGGTCCAGCTTTTCATGAAGAATGCGCACTTCCAGTTCCGATTTCAGGTTGACCATATAATCCATTTTGGACCGGGCGCGGTCTTTTTCTTCCTGCCGGTTCTGGCTCATCATGATCACCGGCGCCTGCAACGCTGCGATACATGACAGCAGGAGGTTGAGTAAAATAAACGGATAGGGGTCAAACCCTTTATTACGCAGCCAATAGATGTTGACAACGATCCACAAGATCAGGAAAATAAGAAATATAATAATAAAGGTCCAGCTGCCACCAAAGCCGGAAACCTTGTCGGCCAATCTTTGCCCGAGCGTCAGTTTCTTATCACCGTCTTCATCGATCATATCCGATATGATCGTTTGGTTGGTCATGGAGGAAATGACGTTATTCTCCAGTTCAGATAACTGGTGAATATCCCGCAGCAGGTATTTGGAAATGTACTTGAGTTTGTATTCGTTTAATTCATTTGCCGAAATAGTGTCGGAACGCTTCAGCTCCGGGCGCTCCAGTTTTATATATTGAAATAAAGAATGGCGCAGCCGGTTGCAGGGGATGGCTTTATTGTCGTTCGTATTGCCGGTGTCGCTGAATACGGAGTCGTTCATAAATATCGTTTTTATAAAACTACGGATTAAAGCCTCTTTGTTAAATAAAAACCGTAAAAATTATCGCCAATAGCCGGAAGAATAAAGGTAGATGCGGACTTTTTCCCCTTTGTATGTTTTTTTATTTTATCATAAAGCCAGTACGCGGTGGTAGTGGAAGCAATGCCAATGCCGGCACCAGTACAAACATCGGCCTCCCAATGAGCATTCCGCGCCACCCGGATAATGGCCGTCGCCGTAGCGGCTGCATAGCCGCCAACAGTGTACCAGGCAGACTGATCGCCGTATTCTCTTCTTAGGAATTCGGCAGCAACAAAGGCAATGGCCGCATGATTGGAAGGGAAGGATTGGAAATCGGTTTTGTCCGGGCGCAACACTTTTATGGTTGATTTTAAAGGGTACACGATTGCTGAGGAAATCCCGGCCGATACCGCATACAGCAATGCCTGTTCAGCAGGTTTATGTTTGCCTTTAACACCCAGGATATCCAACGCGGCAACAGCAGCGGCAGGGGCAAAAGCTGTGTAGTTTTCCGGCTGCAGAAAAATGGAAGGCTCTTTTTGAGTGGTATTCAGGATAACATTGCTATTGTCTTTCTTATGCTCCCGGATGATGGTGGCAATGGTGCCTGCGCCTATTAATGCCGCGGGAAGTATATAGGATCTATACGTGATGTTTTTGGGGCTGAAGACGGGTGGCTTGCTGGCGGCAGCGGCGCTATCTGTTTGAGTATAACCGGGGGTGCTTACTAATAAAAATGCGGGGCTCAGAACAAACAGGGCGGCGCGCTTTAGAAATTTTGTCAAAATGCGATTGTTTAATAGAACAGATTGTAATAGGGTACCGGTTGCGCAATTTACAGTAATATTTAATGAAATGGGTAGTGGTGCTTTTTTTAATTTGACGTTGCGCTCGCCGGAAATGGCTTAATGAGCACTATTGTAGGGAGCCGAAAAAGATCCTTCCGTTATGGTTAAGAAATTATCACCATTTCGCAAAAGCCCGGAAAAGGTGCCTTTTACGCCCCAATCGGTCAGGCTGGTAATCGTAAGCGTGAAATTGGTGCCAGCTGTTCTGCCGCCACTGTACGATGTAGTGCTTACTACCTGGCCGTTTTGAATATTCTGTATATAATATTGCCCGTCAAGTTCCAGATCAGTGGTGCCGGCAACTGCATAGGTTGCTTCTTTAACACCGGTTGTCCCGGGAATAGTAAGGGTGATACCAAAGCCGGGTGCCTTGCCGGTATCTTCGCCTTCCCATCCACCTACTACAACAGCATGAACCGTGGTTGTGACGGGCTTTTGGTTGGCGTTTACTTTGGAGTTGAACTGGTGCAGCTGACCATTGATTTTGCAGGTAAGAAAGGCTCCGCCGCTATTGCCGGAATTACTGCCACCACTTTTACTACAACCCTGAACAGATAAAATACAGCACAGTCCAAGCAATATGCGACCAACGTTGATTCCATAGATTAGTTTATTCATATAGGTTTGTTTTACTGAAGGAGCAAATATATACAAAAGGAGCTGATCTGTTTCAGTCAATTGAATACGATGCCGTTCAATGCAAAAAAACACAGCGGTACAGGAGAATCGATGTTCCTGTACCGCTGTGGCAAAAGAAAGGTGTTGAAGCCCCGCTTAAAAAGTTATTGTGTTTAGATGTTTATCCACGAGCATGCCGTCCACATATTTCGGATCAAAACTGAGTTTACGTTTTGCCCGGAATTTAATAATGAACAGCTCCTTACTGCCCTCAAGCACCGGCTGATCGCCTATATTCACAAAAGTGGGATACAACACTTTTTGACCATTGCTGTGTAACCGGTCATTGGTCATATTGTCCATGTTTAACAGATGGATCGGCTCAATGCCGGTAAATTCAAGGTCCTGCTGGTTATAGGGCAACGCAAAACTTAAGGCGTTTACCGATTTCAGATGCACCCCTTTTACTGTTATGGCGATGGTTTCATTCGTGTCAAATGTCTTTTTAGCCACCTGCAATTCCAGTTTCCCCGCCAGGCTATCAGGCGCAGTAGCCACGATTCCGCCGTCCAGTCTTGTGGCCACATTGGAGATATCGTAGGCATCAATCAGGTTGTTTTTGTTAATATCGCCTTTGCTTACATAGCCCTCAAAATCGCCGTCACCTTTTCTTAATCCGGCATAATTCCGGTAGGAGGTAAGATCATTATTATCGATAAAATGATCATTGTTAATGTCGCCGGGAATAAAGCTTTCAGAGCCAGGCACTTTAAACACATATAATTCGCGCCCCGAACCATAATCCCCAACGGCTTCTGTTACGGCCAGTTTTATATAGCGCGCGGTAGGATGATTGGTAAAGTTGAAAACTTTAGTATCTCCGTTTTTGGACCAGTCGAAACTGCCGGCATTGGTCCAGTTGGTCTTGTCTGAGCTGTAAGCAATCGTTCCTTTCAGGACAATCCCATTGCCTCTGGACCGGGGCAGGTACTGGATCTTGTCGAGCTGATTTACAGACCGCAGGTCCATGGTTATGTCAAAAGGTACGGCTTTTGTGCCCCATTTGGTATGCCATAGATCCGACTCGTCGAAATCAAATAGTTTGGCAATTTCATTGTCTTCCTGGTACGGAGCCGTTGTTTCTCCAAGGATATCTTTAATGGCGAACTCCAGGGGATTTACCTTTGTTTTTGCGGAGAAAGCCTTCCAGTCAGAGCTTCCGGTTTTATTAACAGAGCGGATCTTAAAATGATAATCCGTTTCGGGCGATAAGCCTTCGAATAATAATGTCGTATCTCTGATCGTACTGTACCGCTGGCCGTTAAAGTCTATTTCATAATAATCGGCATGGGGTATTTTATCCCAAACCGGTTTTAAGGTATACGCCTGGCTATTGGAGTCGGCGATGCTTGCAACGGGTGCAGACAGGCGCCCCGTTGATTGCAGCAGATGATCCGGGGTAGTAAACCGGAACCCGCTAACGGTAAGGGTTACGGCGTTTTGGGTAATATCCGTTGTCGCCAGTTTTACCAGCAATTGCGGGTTTTTGGTGATGGCAACTTTTTCGAATGAACTTCCGCTGGTAGCAAACCGGTTCAGGTTGGGAGCGGCATTATAAAAATAAACGTCAGTGCCTTTCAGGAAGGCTTCTTCTGATTTTGCTTCTGATAATTTAACAGCATGGGTGCCGGTCTTTGCCAGCACTCCTGTTGGACGTTGGGTTACATTTATATGAAATTCGGTAATCTTGTTTTTTTCAAATCCTTCAAAATTTCCCCGGGTGGGATGAACGGTTATTGATGCCGTAGTATTCATTACCGAAGATTGGATCAGCGTGGTCACACTTTGCCCGGTTTTATAAGCTTCTGTAAAGCCATTATCATTGTATTCGGTAAAGGAACTTTTTCCTGCCGGATACAATTCATAAATGCGCAAATGCGGATCGATTTCGTTTACATGATTATTGGGATGGGTCATGGGGATGATGGCCCCACTCTTTACAAATAAGGGCAGTTTCCATAAGGGGGCATCAATATTATTGATGATGCGGTTGCCGGTATAGGTTACTCCGGAAAAATAATCGATCCAGGTGCCTTCGGGTAAATAAATGCCATTGCGGATATCGTTGCCGGCTGTGTCCGCCTTAGTTTCCTGGTACACCGGCGCAACAAGAAACCACGGGCCATACATATATTCATACTGGGTGGCTTTTCCATAAGTAAAGGCATTGGGCGCATCCAGGAACAGCGCGCGCATGATCGGCAATCCTTTTGTTGCCTGCCAGGCGATGCTGTAGGTGTACGGGATCAGTTCCGATTTTAATTTTAAATACGTGCGGTTGATGGAGGTGGCGGGTTCTCCCAGTGCGTGTGGATATTTTTCATTTGCACCCCAGCCATCCATGTTCAGCTGCATAGGAGTGAAGGCCTTCCATTCGAAATCGCGGGCGTTTACCCTGGTGTTTTTACCGCCAAAGATCCCGTCCATATCAGAAGTAATATTGGGTTGCCCCGATAATCCGGCACCTATATAAGTGGGGATATGGAAGCGGATATATTCCCAGGCGCCACCAGTCTGGTCGCCGGTCCAAACGCTTGCATAGCGCTGCGTTCCGGCCCATCCGTCTAACGAAATAATAAAGGGTCTAGCATCATTACCGTATTGGGGCATAATATGCGCCACATCTGCCACGCCGTTCAATCCGAATGAATAGCCGGGCCCTACCCAGGCCACATCCGTCTTCAACACACGTACGCCGGCGATACCCACCTCTTTTACGATGTCGCGCTGCAATAAGGCAGGAACACCTTCTTTCGGGTGCAGGTCCGATTGGGTCCACAAACCGATCTGCACCCCATTCTTACGGGCATAATCGCCAAAGGATTTCAGGTTTTGGATATTACTATCCAGGGTGCCGGTTTGTCCGTAACCCGCGCCATATCCGTCATTGGGCAGGATCCAGCCCAGCGGCATATCATGCGCCTTGTACCGGTCGATAACGGCCCTGGCGGAAAATTGATAATTATTTTTTTCGCCGTTTAAGGATTCTTTGATGCCGCCATTGTCCTTCTGGCTTTCTTTGTAGCGCTTGCCGTCTTCAAAAGGGATTCCAGAAGAATCAGGTTTCCAGTAGTCGCGGTTATAAGCATTCAGATGTCCTTCATAAAAACCGAATTTGGGCAGTAATATCGGGTTGCCGGTAAGCTGGTAGAAATCATTCAATAAGGCTACGGGCTCCTTATCAATCATAAAGAATACGTCCAGGTAGCTGGTTTCGTGCGACAGGTTAACAAGCCCTTTTTCTTTTGCACCAAAATCATAGCGTCCTTTTTTGAAGGTATACCACATAAAGCCATACCCGTTGGTAGTCCAGTAAAAAGGTGTGGGGGAGGCTACGCCGCCGTCCGTCCAGCTGTTCTGATTTTCTATCGCGATAATTTTCCCTTTGTGGGAGAACCGGCCGTTTTGTACACCGCCACCGTAGAAGTATTCGTTGGGGTTTTCCTGCAGCTGCAGGGATACCTGCTTTTTGTCGAACCGGGCAGGGGCCATTATCCGGACGGCGATGGCATTGGTTGCCTTATTGAATACGGTGATGCCTGCAGTTGCCTTGTCCAGTTGCAGGCGAACGGCTTTTGTAGCAATGGTCATAGCCGCGCCAGCATCGTTCAGGTCCAGTACGGTAACAGGTTTGCGGGGATTGCTGACCAGTATTTTTGCCGGGGGCGTTGCTTCCGGATCGCGCAGGGTTTTCCCGGTGCTGTCCTGGAACATGCGAAAGATGTTCTCCCCATAAAAATCCAGGAGCAGTTGCTGTCCATTGGAATAGGCCACCTGTACCGTTGTGGAATTTATTTTTTTAGCACTCAGGATGTGCACGGGCGTTACTTCTTTTTGAATGGATTGCGCTGTTGCTTTAAAGCATGGTTGACTACACAGCAGTGTCAGAAACACCGTAATTTTTGACAAGGGAACCCTCAATTTCAGCTTCATGAATTGTTGGCGTTAAAGGATAAATAATTAATCCGTAAAGGTAGAAAACAAAACAAACCGATCGCCGGTTAATGGAATCGATTGCACAAGCTAAATTGCTCCGGATTCTTAGTGGTCAATCGTATGCACAAATTATTGGTGTATTCGTGGCGCTGCGTTGTATGAGGCGCAGGCTGTACGAGGCTTGTAGCCTCGTACCATTATTCTATCGCCCGCCTGAATGACACAGTCGGGCAGGCCTTTGGCGATAACTGAAATGGTCTACCCTGTAATTAGCGATAATAATTTTGTAATAATGATCCCGGTTACAATGGCAATGCCAAAACTAAGCAGCGTACCAATAAGTATATATTCGGTAAGCTTGCGGTCCTGGCCCATTTTCAGATCACTGAAGCGAAAAACGGATTTGGCCGTTACTAAAAAGCCGATGGCAGACCATTGCCCCTGCAGGATAAAAAGGAGCACCAACAGCCGTTCCAGGTAGCCGATCATCATACCCGCATGTTGCAATGATCTTGTTTCGATCAGATCTGTTTTTATTTCCGTTGCCGGCGCCCATTTGGAAAGAATGATCCTTACGAAAACGGAAGAAGGTGTGGTAAGGAATACGATTCCGGTGGCAATGATCAGAAAGCTGTTCAATTGAGTTGTTGAAAAAATGAAGCCGGGCTGGGTTGGTGTTGCCAGGTATGCAGCTCCTGCAAGCACAGCAAGATGCAATACCTGGTCGGCAATAAAAAGGATCCTTTGATTTTTTTTATTTTGGAATTGAAGTTTTGCCATGTCGATTAATAAATGGCTGAGCGTAATAAGGGCCGCCAGGGGCAGGTATTGCACATCCATCGTTACCAACAAGATCAATCCAAAGTGAATGAGGGCGTGCAGGTATAGTTTGGGGCTTTTATATCTTTTGCGTTCTTTCTCTTCCACCCAGTTGGTGGGCTGCAATACAAAATCGCCTAGGAGATGGGCCAGCAATAATTTTATGAATAGCATCATGGCGTTAAATCGTTTAGTATGTTTTTATAGTAGGTGTTGAATTCTAATAGCAAATCCAGCTGTGCGCGTTTCCGGCTCTGGCTTACCGCCGATTGATTGATCTTTAAATGCTCGGCCAACTGTTGCTGGTTCCACTCCGGCCGTTCTAAAAACAACTGCACGGTTGCTGCCGCCACTGCGCTCCAGTTATCCATGATAAGGGAAGCAAAGCGGGCTATCAGGTTGAGGGTAGTATCTGTATGCGCATCGCCGGTTGCAAAGGCCAGGGTCGTTTTTTCTTCTTTGAGCGCATCGAATTTTCTTCCGGAGCGTATAAAGGCAGTGCCGTTGGATTCGGTTATTTTTTCAGTAGTATAATTGCTGTCACCGATCCCGATGCTTATCCTGACGTCCAGTTCCGGCTGCTGTTTTATAATGCTTTTGAGTTCGATGCTTTTGTATAAGGCTTCTTCTGGCTTTAGCTTTAGTTGAAAGGCATCTCCCCGATAGATCTCCCAGTCGCGCGGTGTGGTTCCCTGTCTGCTCAGGAATGTTTTTAGAAGGGGCATCCAGTTGCCGGAGGGTGTCGTTGCTGAACCAATAATATCTCCCGTGATGACTGCTATCATAACTCAAATATAAGCAATAATGCTTATAAATAAAATTATAAGTCAAAAAGCTTATAAATTAAATTATTAGCTATATCGATTATATTTAACTGAGCTTGCGGCGTGCAGGTAATTGTCTGATAATGAACCAATATCAACGTTATTTGCGCTACGATTGATTAAAGCATATTAGCTGTGTAAGGGGTATTCTAAAAAGTATTTTGGCCTGGTAAAGCGTGAAGACCGGTAAGTCGTATGCCGTGAAAAAAATAGATCGCCTCAGTGCTTCTGCGCTTCAGTGGCTTTTAGGTCAGACCCATTCGTGAATTAGTGGCAATGGACAATTGCTATTCAGGTGTGGCAATTTCCAGTTCCTTCAATTTTTCATAAATGGTTTCGGTGACCCTGTTTTTTGTTGAGGTGGCGCCGGACAAGTCGCTCCAGAAGAAAACTTTCAGCGTAGACCATTTGGCACTGATCGGGCTTAGATAAATGGCAGGCGGCTTGGCAGCGGCCACACCCTTGGTGGCAATGACCGCCTCCCGTACGGCATCGGATAAGGTTTCAATGTCTGCTGCTTTCGCAACAATAATGGTAACAGAAGAGCGTACAATATTGTTGCTGAGCGTCCAGTTAATAATATTATGAGACAGGATATCGCCATTGGGGATAATAATATCTGCACCTTCATCGCTGACCAGGGTACTGGAGCGGATGCCGATCTCCTTTACCTTGCCTTTACGGCTGCTGAGCTCCACTACATCGCCAACGCGGATGGTGCGATCAAAGATCAGAATGATGCCGGAGATAAAATTATTTACAATGCTTTGTAAACCTAACCCGATGCCCACACTAAGAGCGCCGATGATAACCGTGATCTTATCAATGGGCAGGCCTGAGGCGGCAACAGCAAGGAAAAAGCCGGTTATCAGCAACACCAGCCGGGTTATTAACAATCTTGAATGCTGCGCATTAACATGCTCGATGGCATCTTCGCCCGTTTCGCCAAAAAAGTAAGCAATATATTTCTGAAGAAAATTAGCCAGCCAGATGATGCCGATGCACAAAAGGACACCGGAGAAAGTAATGGAAAAACCACCCAGTTTCCGGGGTTGGGAAAGAAAGGCGCCCAGCGACTCGCTGATCGGGTCCAGCAGATCCAGGCTGTCGCCCAATAACATCAACCAAAGAAACAATGCCAGGAAAGACAGTACTCTTGATATATCCGCCGAAATGTCCTGCCATTCAAAATGGTCTGCATACCCCTTACGCGCACGGCAGTTTTTTATGTGCACCAGAAAGGCTTCCCGAATGCTTTGTACGGCAACGGTGAGCCCGATGGCATAAAGCAACTGAAAGGAGGCCGTGGAGAAAAACAATTGCGTCAAAGCGCCCCTGCCAAAAATATTGGAAAGGATCGCTCCAGTATTCAGGAGCACATAAACAACCAAAGCGGAATAGCTCAGTTTAAAGTTCGGATAGAAGCTGCGGTATCGCTTTAATACCACCAGACCCAGGCCTATGGATCCGGCATTCACTAATAAGATCAGCCAGCGCTGTGAAGAAAAAGAAGTAAAGAGCATATGGAACAACGGCACCATCAACAGCAGCACCACAAAGGCCAGCCATAGTTTGAAAGCGTCTTTCGGAACTCTTTTGTAGAAGAATTTAGAAAGACTTGCCGCCAGTAAAATTTGTAACAGATCGGTATAAAAAACGGGTGCATCCAGCTCAAAAGCGGGTGCCAGCGTAAACAACAGGGTCAATGCCGGCCAAACGGGTTTGGATGAAACAAACTCGAGGTGCAGCTCGTCCAGCGTAGACAGCTTGCCGCTTCGTGAAAGGCCATGGAAACTGTACACCACCCAAAGAAAAAATAGCAGGGCCGCCATAAGTAAAACCAGCCGGTCGCTGCGCGTATTTTTAAAATAATAGTGCACAATCTGTTCCTCATTATTCAACAATTGGGCGCGGTTAGCATATTTTTTTTTACTGACGCCGGAACCTTGCCAGATGTAATCCCTGTCTTTTTGGAACGCACGTGGCCCGGCCGATTTTAACTGGGCATTTGTTTGGTATAATGATTCCTGCAGTGCAAGTGCGGCAGCGGCGGCACGAGCTTTAAGGGTATTGACCAGTGTTGTGTTCAGGGATAAAAGACTGTCGGCCACCTTCCATTTTGTTTTTATATCGGCCACCTGGGCGGAAAAAGAATCCCGTAGCGCCGGCGTCCGGAATACCTTTAAAATAAGACTATCCTTACGAAGCCCCAGGATCTCTTTTTTTACGGCAACCAATGATGTGTCGTAACCGGCAACAAT
The DNA here is from genome assembly GCA_017744795.1 of Niabella sp. Lineage (GTDB taxonomy): Bacteria > Bacteroidota > Bacteroidia > Chitinophagales > Chitinophagaceae > Niabella. The sequence goes on from JAGIAQ010000024.1 coordinate 24,001, forward strand.
GGTTTTGTTGTCCGAATTATTTTCCGTAAGCTCATACAGCAACGCCCGGTACATTTGCAGGTTTTGCAGGTCATGCGCCCGGGTTTTAAAAGAAAGGCGCTGTTTTATAAGGTAAATGGCGGAGTCATTATCCGTCAACTCCGCTTCAATATCCGGAATATGTGTAAAAGAGGACGTGACCACCGGAACTTTGTTCAGCGCTTCATAAACTTTTTGAAGCCCTTCCAGGTAATCCGCATTAGATACAACATTGGTGTCTGCCAGTACTGCCGCGCTTTGGGTGTTTTGAGGGGTCCTGGGCGCGGTCTGCGCCTGCACAAGGGAGCTTATACAGGCCAATAAAATAACACAAACCAAATAACGTTTCACCAGATGAAACCGGGGTACAGCGATCATACTAAATATTATTTCGGCCGCATAAAGATAATGATATCTGTGTTTGAACCCCATAATCTGCGGGTGCAGTACCGGTTTCCGCAAATTTTTAACGTTATATCTAACACGGATTATTGCTGCTAAATTGTTAAATTGCCGCTCTTAAACAAAAATAAAGATCAGATATGTTTCAGTTAACAAATAAGACTGCTGTGGTTACGGGGGCAGGAAGCGGGATCGGAAAAGCGGTAGCGGTGCTGTTTGCGCAGGCCGGCGCGCGGGTGGTTGCGGTAGACCTCAATAAAGAAGCCACGCAGCAAACAATAGATGAAATAACCGATGCTGGTGGCAGCGCCAGCGGTATTTTTGTTGACGTATCGGCGCAGGAGCAGGTAGTGGCGGCATTAGCTGCACTTGATCGTATTGATATACTGGTAAACAGTGCCGGCATTTCTCATATCGGGAAAGCTGATACCACCAGCGAGGCTGATTTTGACCGGGTGTATAAGGTGAATGTAAAAGGGGTTTATAATATGCTGTATGCGGTGCTGCCTAAAATGAAACAGCAGGGGAGCGGGGTTATCCTCAATATGGCGTCGATCGCGTCCAGCGTGGGGTTGCCGGACCGGTTTGCTTATTCCATGAGTAAAGGCGCCGTGCTGGCAATGACCTTATCTGTTGCAAAGGACTATATTAACGAGGGCATCCGCTGCAATTGTGTATCACCCGCCCGGGTGCATACGCCTTTTGTGGATGGATTCCTTGCCAAGAATTATCCTGGCAAAGAAAAAGAGATGTTTGACAAACTGTCCAAAACACAGCCCATCGGCCGCATGGCCAAACCGGAGGAAATTGCTGCGCAGATCCTGTACCTCTGCAGCGATGAAGCCTCTTTTATTACCGGCTGCGATTACCCGATCGATGGCGGGTTTATAAGGCTGAATAATTAGAACGGGGAACGTAAAATAAGAAATAGTAAATAATAAATTAGTAATTCAATTATGAAATTAATTCGATACGGGCAACCGGGAAAAGAAAAAACGGGAGTGCTTATTGACGGGGTACGTTATGATACTTCAGCATTTGGAGAAGATTATAACGAATCGTTTTTTGAAAATAATGGCCTGGAACGGCTGAAAAGTTTTGTGGACGCCAATGCCGGTAAACTTTCGAAAGTGGATGAGGAAGAGCGCTGGGGAAGCTGCGTGGCGCGTCCGTCAAAAATTATTTGCATCGGGCTGAACTATGCGTTGCACGCGAAAGAAACCAATGCGCCTATTCCAAAAGAACCGGTGGTGTTCTTTAAATCCACTACGGCGTTATGCGGCCCTTTCGATGATGTGATCATTCCCAAAAATTCCGTAAAAACAGACTGGGAAGTGGAGCTTGCTGTAGTTATCGGCAAAAAAGCGTCCTATGTTGAGGAGGCCGACGCTATGAATTATGTAGCGGGTTATGCGCTGCACAATGATTACAGCGAACGGGCTTTCCAGTTAGAACGCGGCGGCCAGTGGGTAAAAGGCAAAAGCAACGATACGTTTGCTCCATTGGGGCCATTTCTTGCCACTACAGAAGAAATTGAAAATCCGAACAACCTGAACTTGTGGCTAAAAGTGAACGGACAGGAAATGCAAAATTCAACTACCTCGGATTTTATTTTTAATATACAACAGGTGATCAGCCACCTGAGCCAGTTTATGACACTGCTGCCCGGAGATGTTATTTCCACCGGCACACCAGCGGGTGTTGGCCTGGGGCAAAAACCTGAACCCTGGTATTTAAAGCCCGGCGATGTGGTAGAGCTGGGCATTGAAAAGCTGGGAACTTCCCGGCAACAGGTGGTAGCATTTAAATAGCCATAGTTAATGGAACTATATTTTAAGAGAAGCGGAAACGCTTCTCTTTTTGTTTGAGGTAATATGTCTGGATAATGGATACGAAACCTCCATAAAATTAACTTTATTGTATCCCAACAGGGACAGCCATATATTTTTATATTTGAGTGTCCCTTTTGCCGAGAGCCGATTGTTATTAGAGTATAGTGCAACTATTCAATAACAATTTAAAATCAAACAAAATGAAAGAGTACATTCTTCTTTTCAGGCACGAAAACGTAACAGGTAAAGTTTCCCCGGAACAAATTCAGCAATGGATGAAACAGCAAATGGAATGGGTGAACAGCATTGCAGCAAAAAATAAATTTGTAAGTGGCACCGGGCTGCTGTTTGACGATGCTAAAGTAGTTGATCACAAAAAGTTGGTAACCAATGGCCCCTTTGGTGACATTAAAGAAACGCTTGGCGGCTTTATTATTGTAAAAGCAACCTCGGCGAATGAAGCTGCAGAATTTGCCAAGGGCGCGCCGATTTTACAAGGCGAAGGAAATACCGTAGAAGTGCGTCAGATTGTAACACATTAAATGAACGACAGCGATATCATTCCGCATTTATTTAAGACTGAGTACAGTAAAATGGTATCTGTTCTTGCCAAATCATTCGGTCTCGAATACATCGAAACGGCGGAAGATATTGTAAGTGAAACTTTTTTGCTGGCACTTGATAGCTGGCCGTATAATGGGGTGCCTCAAAATCCAGCGGCCTGGCTCTACACCGTTGCCAAAAACAAATTGAAAAATCATCTGAGCCGAGGCAACACTTTCAATAAGATAGCATCTGCACAATTAATCCATAAAGATCAGTTTAGCGAAATCAACATCGATTTTTCGGATAAAAACGTTTCAGATAGCCAGCTCCAAATGCTTTTTGCGGTATGTCATCCGTCTATTTCAACGGAAGCGCAGATTTGCCTCGCATTAAGAATACTTTGCGGGTTGGGGTTAAATGAAATTGCAGATGCGTTTTTGTCCAACAAAGAAACAATTCATAAAAGATTGCAGCGGGCAAAGGAAAAACTGTATTCAGAAAAGATAAAGATGGAAATGCCGGATGATACGCAGATCACCCAACGGTTAAGCACCGTGCTTCAAACAATATATTTGCTGTTCAATGAAGGGTATTATTCTGAAAGCAACAATTCTATTGTACGAAAAGAATTTTGTGTGGAAGCATTAAATCTGGGCTATTTACTACTGGCTGACCCGCTCACCAACAACCACGCCACAAATGCTTTATTGTCGTTAATGTGCTTTCATGCCTCGCGTTTGGACGCAAGACTGTCTGCAAACGGCACTATCGTGTTATATGACGATCAGGACCGGTCGCTTTGGGACACAGCGTTTATTGAAAAAGGGTTTTATTACTTACAGCAATCCTCTAAATGGGAAATAACCTCAAGCTATTATATCGAAGCAAGCGTAGCCTATTGGCATACGGTTGACAACTCTAACCCCAACAAATGGCCAAGTATTTTGAAGCTGTATGATATTTTACTGCTAACCAATAACTCTCCGGTAGTAGCGTTGAACAGAGTTTGGGCATTTTCAAAAGTTCATGGAAATGTATCCGCCATTGAAGAAGCTCAAAAGCTGGACTTAAGGACCAATCATTTTTATTTTATTCTTTTAGCGGCATTGTACAAGCCAACTGATGTGAGCAAGACAATCGAATATTTAACAAGGGCGCTCCGTTTTTCCAAAACAGAAACGGAGAAAGAAATGATACGGCAGCAGATCAGTAAATTAAATCAATAGCCAGCGAAACAGAAGCTGCGGAGTGAATCACTATTTTTCCGCCTGGCGCTTGCCGTATTCTTAGTTATTTATTTACTTTGCATATGAAACAAGTCTCTAAGATTTTTTATAAGCGTTTATAAATGACTTCGGACGGTTAATTATTAACAGGGTTCTAAAATAGCATAATCAGTATGAAAAGAAGTGCTGTTATATTTTTTCAAATGGTCATTGTGCTTGTCGGAATTGTGGTATTTGTCTTTTTGGTTCGGTTTCCCTTAACCGAGGGAAGAGCCGCAAATCTGGATGGGTTCCGCATTTACTCAGATCCGTTTATCCTTTATGGATATGCAGCATCAATAGCCTTTTTTGTTGCGCTGTATAAAGCGTTCAGATTATTGGGATATATCCGCCAAAATAAAATAGTTTCATCAGGCGCTGTCAGTACTTTAAAGAGCATAAAGTATTGTGCAATGGTGTTAAGTGTTTTAATTGCGGCTGCAGGACTATATATAAGCGTATTCCATAATAAAGAGGACGATCCAGCTGGTTTTCTTGCCATTTGTATCGCAGCTATTTTCATTTCTGTCGTAGTTGCAATTACTGCCTCAATATTTGGAAAAAACTTGGGAAAGGTCATGGATAAAAGATTCGGAAACGATTTGACAAATTGAAGGACTGAAAATTTTCAACCCTTACCCGCGTCTAATCTTCTTTTGTAAAAATGTACCTTTCAATAAAGCCTTAAGCGGATTCCTTCGTTCACTATTGACCATTCACAATTCCCTGTTTCACACACTCTTTATCAGCCCTCCATCTATCGCAATGCTCGTTCCCGTAATATAGGAGGCTTTGTCGGATGCCAGGAAAGTAACCAGGTTCGCCATTTCTCCGGGCTGTCCAAGGCGTTTCATAGGAATGGTATCCAGGGCCAGCTTTTTATATTCTTCCAAAGGGATGTTCTTTACGGTTGCTTCCCGCTCGTACAATTCAAGGATGCGGTCGGTTTCAAAATTCCCGGTAAGTATATTGTTGACCGTAATATTATTTTTCGCAACCTGCGTGGCTAATGTTTTTCCCCAGGTCGTTACTGCTGCGCGAATGGTATTGGATAAGGCCAATGCTTCAATGGGCTCTTTTACGGAGCGTGACGTGAGGTTAATTATACGACCGGAATTATTTGCAAGCATGCCGGGTAACGCTTTTTCAGTAGTGTATTCAACTGTCCGGAAAAGAAGATTGAATGCGGCAACATAATCAGCGTCTTTTTTATCAAGAGCAGTACCTGCTGCCGGCCCGCTGGTATTGTTTACCAATATGTCGATCGTGTTTGTTGAAAAAAAAATATCAATGCTTTTTTTGAAATTAGTTATATCTGCAAAATCCGCCACCAGGTATTGGTGTTGCTGCTGATCAGTAACCGGTAATTCCGTCAGCACCTGTTTTAACGCAGTTTCATTGCGTGCCAGCAACGTTACACTGGCGCCGCTTGCGGCCAGTTCTATGGCAATAGCTTTGCCCAGTCCGTTGCTGCTGGCACCTACCAGGGCCTTCTGATTTTTTAAAGAAATGATCATAGAAAAGTTATTGGGTTAAACTGCCCTTTTTGTTTAAAAGATTAAAGAAACCATCAAGGTTGGTGCCCAGGCTTTTTTCAAAAACGGCTTTCATGTCTTCCGGCTGCGGATGTTTGTCTTTCCAGGTGGCAAAATAATCCTGGAACGCTTTGTCAACCTTTGCCTGTCCAAACTGGCGTTCTAATAAATACATCCAAAGGGCCGGTTTTATGTAAGAGCTGAGCGCATAATCTTCAGAAGTTTTAAAGTCTGCAGCCGGCGTTTCCATCGGCGTAGGCATCGGTATTTGGGTCATAGCTCCGTAAACGCGCTCCTGGAATTGATCCGCCGGCAATTTTCTTACGGTTTCGGGAATATCGCCGAGCATGGAGTTGGTACGGTATTTTTCCGCTTCGTAGCGAAACTGGAAATAAGAGTTCATGCCCTCGTCCTGCCAGGTGTGCATCCGCTCATTGCTGCCCAGCATGCTCATAAACCAGTTGTGCCCCACTTCATGGGTAATAACGCCGTCCAGCGTTTCCTTTTTGGCGTCCGGACTGGTAATAAGAGTGATCGTCGGATATTCCATACCGCCGCTGGCATTGTTTTTAGGCCCTTCAAAGGCCTGCACTACGGGATATTCATATTCGCCGATCCAGTTACTGTAGTGATGCACCGCATCCTTAATATAATCAATGCTGTTGTTCCACAATGTGCCTTTGGTATTATGATAATAGGCAAACGCATCAACGGTCTTTCCCCTGAGCTGCACGGTGTCATATTCTATGATCAATCCTTTCTCCGCAAACCAGGCAAAGTCGGGAACATCTTTTGCTATGTAATGCAGCGTCTTGGCGCCACTTTTCTCTGTTTTATATGACACCTGTTGTTTCCGATTGGCAGTGTTTTTTGTTCCTATCGATTTGTACAGCTCCAATTCTTCCTTATTTTGTAATACGCCCGTAGCGCCTACAACATATTGTGCCGGCAATGTCAGTTTTACATTGTAATCTGCGTATTCGCTGTAGAATTCACCCATATCAAGGTACGGGAATTCATGCCAGCCTTTTTTATCGAATACTGCTGGTTTAGGATACCATTGGCAGATCATATATTCGCCGTCAGCAAAGCCCGACCGGGAAAAATAGGAGGGTAGTTTCACTTTAAAGTCTGTCGCAATAGTAGCAGTGGCACCGGGTTTCAAAGGCTCGGGCAATAACACCTTTATGATATCAATGTATTTCGGATGGGCTTCGGTTTTGGCCGTTTTGCCATCTATTTTAAAATCCAGTCCGTCAATAAAGCCATATGTAACCTTGGTCAGCTTTTCTTTGCGCGAGACATCGCTCCGTATTTGTTTAAAAAGCGCAGTAGAGTCATTTTTATAGCCATTGGGCCAAAGATGGAACCAGATGAAGTTTAAGGCCTCGGGAGAATTGTTTTTATAAATGATCGTTTCTTTGGCGGTAACGGTATTGTCTTTGTCGTTAAGCGTTGCTTCCATATTGTATTGCAGTTGCTGCTGCCAGTAACCATCCTGGGCAACTCCCGCAAGAGAAGCAAAAGTGAAAAATGTAAGAAAGATTTTTTTCATGTATTTTTTTTATCGCCAGGGGCGGATTAATCGGTTGCCTGCTGGGCAGGTTTTTAAAGATAGGGGAAAAAATGAAACCGGATACCTTTTCGGCGCGCCAGGTGCGAGGGGAAAGGATGATTATTTACGAATGTAAGGACTGGTCTCTATGATGTTGATGGGGCTTGTGTTATATTGCCGGCACCGTTTTTCTTACAAAAGATTTAACAAGGAGCATACCGGCAAGGAAGCCCCCGATATGTGCTGCATAGGCAACGCCGGTATCGGCCTGCCCGTGAATGGAATTGTACTGGCTTACCACTTGCATCAGGATCCAGATGCCCAGGGTTATTACAGCCGGCACCCGGAACGTAAAAGCAATGAGCAATATCCGTATCCTGTTTTTGGGGAACAGGATGATGTAGCCGCCCAATACGCCAGATATGGCCCCGGAGGCGCCCAGGCTGGGAACCAGCATTCCTTCATTCAGTAAGGTGCACATAAAAACATGACTGAGGGAAGCGAGCACGCCGCAGATCAGGTAAAAAGCAAGATACCGGGCGTGCCCCATCACGTTCTCGAGATTGTCGCCAAAAATGGAGAGGTAAAGCATATTGCCAAGAATATGTGCTATGCCGCCGTGCATGAACATGGAAGTGATGATGGTGCCGTAAATCGGTATGGGCGTGGGCGCCAGCCCCTTTCCAACAATATCATGCCCGCTTAAAATTTCTGCCGGAACAGTAGAAAGACTTGCCACCATATATTGATTGGTGCCCAGCGCCTGGTAAAATACAAAAACGAAAATGTTGAGCCCGATCAATAAATAATTGACATAAGGCGTTAGGGTGCGGCCGGTATTATCATCTCCAATCGGGAACATGGTACAGCAATTTTAAAATATATTTTTTAACCGGAATAAGCTATTGCAATGCAAAGTAGGATAATTATTAACACGATCAAAACCGGCTGCAACCGGGACCACAGGATAGCCGCCCGTACTTCTCCTTCCTTTTGTTCAATCAATTGCAGCGCCTCCGGGCCGGCATGGATCTTTTTTAATTGGGCCAGAATTGCCTGCCGGTCGGTATACCTAATAATGTGCGTACTGTCCACCATCCAGCGTACAATTTCATGGTTGAGCGTTTCCTGGCCGGCTTTATTAAGGATGAATATTTTTTCATCATCGATCAGTGCGGTCATTTCATTGAACAAAGCTTTTTTATCAACCCGGTAGGCATCTGCTGTGGCAACTGCTTGGTTTGTTTTTAATACTTCATTTAATAGCTGCGGAGGTGTGGTTGCCAATGTATCTTCCGCGGCACCCATTGCCTTGTTCAGCCACCTGTTTTGGAGGTAGGCTTCCTTAAGCTGTGGTGTGGTAAGGGTTTGATAGGCTTCCGTTATTAACTGAAACCGGGTAGCTGCAATAGCATTCGTTGGGTTTTTGTCCGGGTGATATTGCAATGCCAGTGCGCGGTACGCACTTTTCAGCTCCTTTAAGGTAGCCGATGGTTTTACGCCCAGTATTGCATAGTAATCTTTCAAAATAATCAGAATGAAGTTAGGGATAAAAGCCCCATTTCCGGTACAAAAACGTTGTACAAATGAGAACATCACATTTGATATAACAACTTAGAAAACAACAGGTCTGCGCAGTTCTACTAATATGTTAAAAATTTTTGCTTAATTTTTTCTTAACTATTGTTAGTTTGCGCCGTGACAGACAACCCGGAAAACAAATATCCGTCTATTAATTAAAGGGCGCAAAAATGTAAATAGTTTGCCTGCCTGAAAAACAATTTAACTCAAACAAATAAAGTAGTAAAAAATGAAACGACTAATTACCACAATCAGCTTTGGCTTATTCCTGGCGCTGGCCTTGTCAGTTTCTAAAAAAACGAACGCACAGCCTGGCATTGGGGTAAGCATCAATTTTCAAACCTTTTATGATCAGTTAAGCCCTTATGGCGACTGGGTCGATTATCCGGATTATGGGTATGCCTGGCGTCCACGAGTAGGGTCCGACTTTCGCCCCTACGCCACCAATGGCCGCTGGGTGTATTCGGATGATGATGACTGGATGTGGGCTTCCGATTACAACTGGGGATGGGCGCCTTTTCACTACGGCCGCTGGTTCTATGATTCTTATTACGGCTGGATGTGGGTGCCTGGTTACGACTGGTCTCCCGCGTGGGTGGCCTGGCGCGGCGGCGGCGATTATTATGGATGGGCTCCGTTACGCCCGGGTATCAGCATCAGTATTGGCATAGGAAATTACAATCCTCCCTATGACTACTGGACCTTTGCTCCCGGCAGGTATATGAACTCTCCTTACATCAGCCGTTATTATTATCCTTACAGAAACAATACCACTATTATTAATAACACTACCATTATTAATAATTATTATGGTGGCAGCCGTGGTCGTGGCGGCCGTGACGGATATTATACGAATGGCCCGCGCCGGGGAGATGTGGAACGCTACACCGGTCGTATTCAAAGCGTACAGGTACGCAATATGAATACTCCGGGACGTGCAGCCATAGGCCGCAATAGTGTTTCAGTTTACCGGCCAGCAGTTCAACGCGGCGGCGATAATACAAGATTCTCTCCCAGATCGGTACAGCAGTACGATCGTTCCAACGCCCGCATGGATCGTGGTAACAGCGGCAGGGGGGCTAATACCCCAGCCATTAACAATAATGGATCTGGCAGGGGAACTATGAACAACGGAGGCCGTCAGCGTGATCAGCAAATGCAATCGCAACGTCAGCAGCAAATGGATATGCGTAACCAGCAGATGCAACGGAATCAACAGGTACAGCGCGATCAGCAAATGCAATCAGAAAGACAGCAGCAAATGGATATGCGTAACCAGCAGATGCAACGGAATCAACAGGTACAGCGCGATCAGCAGATGCAATCGCAACGTCAGCAACAAATGGATATGCGTAACCAGCAAATGCAGCGGAACCAGCAGGTACAGCGCGATCAGCAAATGCAATCAGAAAGACAACAGCAAATGGATATGCGCAACCAGCAGATGCAACGGAATCAACAGATGCAACGCGATCAGCAGATGCAGGCACAACGGCAGCAACAGATGGATATGCGTAACCAGCAAATGCAGCGGAACCAACAGGTACAGCGTGATCAACAGATACAGGTACAACGTCAGCAACAGCCGCAGGTAGAAAGAAGCGCACCGGCACGGTCAGACGCAGGCAGATCAGGAGGAAATGGTGGCAGGGGTGATGGCCGTAGCAGAAATGATGGGGGAAGATAAAAAGTAGTAGTTTTTCATAATTTAAAGTGTGAGCAACCGGTTCCGTTTTCGGAGCCGGTTCTTTTTTTGATGTGGGATTAAAAGTGTTTTTGGGCCGGTAAAGCGGTGAGGCGGCAAGTAAGCGATTTTGCCAAATTAAAAAGGTATGATCGTTTTATGAAAATACACGATTGCCCGCATCAAAGGATGCAATTATCAAATGATAAGTTACTAACGAAAGTTTTTTGAACCATTAAGGATTAAGAGTATTAAGGGATTTCTTAATGTTTTGTCATTGGCCGCTTTGCGGAATAAAAGACACTTTTTGGTCTGCTCCCCGCATTACAAACGGCTCTTTGTCTTGCTTTCCTTTTACGTTCAATATTTCTTATTCCTTATTTTACGTTTCACTACTCTATTCCATATTCTCCTCATGATGGATCAACTTTCCATCCACCGTCATCCCCTCGATCACCACATGAAAAGCATCCGTAACATCATTATTATAGAAAGAAATGGTGATCTGTTTTTTCTTTGGATCAATGGTTACATTGGGATTCCAGTAAATGGTTGTTCTGAGATCCTTATCCGCATCCGGCGCCGAAAACTGGCTGTAATATTTGGGTACATAAAATTCCTTGATGGCAGTATAGCCTTCGATCCGGCTGGCATCCAGTCCCTTGCCGGGCTCCTGTTTAATATCGCCTCCCTTCCGGGTGTAGATGGCTACCGCACCGTTGGCGCCGCCGCCCGCACCACCCATAAAAGGCGGTGGAAAGGCTTTGATATAAGCGATGTCATTCACGTTGAGGCTGGACGCAAAACTTACATCGGCGGGCATTTCATCAATATAGATCTGCGGCGCGCCTCCCCGCCAGCTCAACGAAGCGTTGGAACCTGACCCCGAGACCTGCAGCCCCGCTACCTTGCCTTGCAGGTAGGTAAATACGTCTATAGCGCTTTTAGCAAAGGGATCGTTTAATACATCAAGCGAGCGGGCATTCATGTCGCCCTTAAACAATCCGGACGCATATTTTTCATCCAGTATTTCGGTTGGGGATTTGGTCTTTGCCTTTACGACAACTGTTTCCAGTTCCTTATACTTATTTTTTTCCAGGATCGCATTAGCGGCCGCTGCCATCTTCATATGATAAGCGCTTCCTGCCGTATCTGCCTTGAACGGCGATGCCCAGAAATTACCGGGAGCGGGTGTGCGGAGGCGGTCCGACATAAACTGCACGATCGATCCGTCCAGGGATTTGTCCTGTATTTTGTAAAATACACGGGCCGTATCAAACAATATCGCGGAAGGATCACTGAAGCGTCCGTCTTTGTTGATCGGCATCATCAATACCTTGCCTTCGGCTCCGTCCTTGGGTTTCATCATTACTACAATAGTAGACAGGGGCGTGATCTGCGAAGGCATGATGCCTCCCAGCTTTCCGGAAACCGTTATATAAGACGTATCCCTGGGGTACTTTGGTTGTGGTATATCGCCTGCAATGAGCTTGTTCCAGTTAAAGCGCCGCCATCCGTTGGTGAGCATCACCAGGTCCAGCTGCTGCTGTACTTTCAGCGAACTGTCTTTAAAGTAATAGGCAGGATTGAACACTTTCCCTTTTAATTCGCCGGTGAGCATCAGGCTGGAAAGTATGTTCTCGCTGCTGTCTACCCCAATAGCCAGGTCGGTTACTGCTATGGAAAGAGAAGATGGTGTTGCTTCCGGCAGCGAAAGCACCAGTTCGTTCCGGGCGCGGTGGCTTAGTCCCCAATGTTCTACATCCATCCCTGCGTTCAATATATAAGCCGTATTATTAACGTAGGTGATCCGCTCTGCCAGTGGCTTCCAGCTTTTATCAAAAACGGTGATCGTAAGCACGCCATAAGGCAGGTTTTGCAGGGGGATAGAGCCGCTTACCGGTGCTCCCTGGAGCGCCCTGGAAAAATTAAAGACCACGTGCTGGTACATCGTGCCTACAATGTGCAGGCTATCGCCGTTGGCCGCGCTGCCCGGGGAAGCAACAATTTCAAAAGTTCTTTTATCGGGCAAAACCGTAACATGCATCGCTACACCTTCGCTTTTGGCAGCCGGTAGGGGCGTAGCGTATTCGGTTTTTTTATCGTCTTTCCATTTAGCAGTATATTTCCCATTAGCTTTCGGGGTGATCAGGAGAAAGCCCATGCCGTCGTGCATATTTCGCAAGCTGTCTACAAACTTGCCGCTTTCATCCACTACCGTGCCGGATATTTTAACCGGATCTCCAAAGGCATTCACGGCTTTAAAAGCGATCTTATTGGGGACACCGGCTACGGCATCGCCTCCTTCCGGGAAAAAGGTTAAAGTTGGTGGTGCGGGCGGAGCCGCTTTACCGGCGGCACCGGGGTTTATGACGGGTATTTTTTTATAATAAAGAAAAGAGGAATCGAAATTCAGCATCCAGCTGGTATAAGCTTTAACACTAATGGATTTGCCGCCGTAATTTGCCGGAAGCTCAAACTGGCCATTGGTCATGCCGGTTACCAGCGGGCTTATCGTGTGTTGCAGCAACTTGCCTTTATCATCGATCCAGTCCACATATAAATTCTTGCTGGCTTCAGCGGGTGCAATTTCGGAAAGGGTATACGCTTTGAACCAAACAGTTTCCCCCGGGGAATAGCTGCTTTTATCTAAATGCAGGTAGGTTCTTTCTACGGGGAACCGGGTAGCGAATTTTTCAATTTTAGTGGTAACGTCCTGGCTGTGGGCCAGGGCGGTTATATTTAAAAATGCTATAAATAAAACGGACGGCTTGATTTTATGCTTGATCATATTATAAAAGCGAAAATTAACATTTGTACTGCAAATGCAGCGATCCGGCCGGGTAATTTTTACTTTTTTTTAGCGGTTAAACGCCTGCTAATCATCAGAATTGTGCTTTTTTGAGGCAAAGAGGTGGGTTGAAGCTATTTTTTTTGTACTTTTGCACTCCGTTTTAAAGCGGAACAATACTGAAGAGGTTCAATAAGGGGGACGCCCGGGCGACCACACCTCAAAGGTGTCACATTAAATTAATAGGTATCATGCCTAAAGTAAAAACAAATTCGAGCGCGAAAAAGCGTTTTAAAGTAACTGCGACTGGTAAGATCACGCACCAAAAGAGTTTCAAACGTCACATTCTGACTAAAAAATCAAAAAAACGTAAACGTGCAATGCGCATTGATGGAACGGTTGATAAAACCAATGTGTTCTTTGTAAAACGTTTATTGCGTTTAAAGTAATTTATTACTTGATTTTATTATTTACTCTTAAAATTATTCAGATATGCCACGTTCAGTAAATTCCGCCGCTTCTAAAGCACGCAGAAAAAAAATATTAAAGCAAGCCAAAGGCTTTTATGGTAAACGTAAAAATGTATTTACCGTTGCCAAAAACGTTGTTGAAAAAGGGATGACCTACATGTATGTAGGCCGTAAATTAAAGAAAAGAGATTACCGCTCTTTATGGATCGCCCGTATTAACGCGGCCGTACGTGAAGAGGGATTGACATATTCTGTTTTCATGAACAAATTAAAAGCAAAACAAATTGAGCTGGATCGTAAGGTGCTGGCTGATTTGGCGATGAACAACCCCGAAGCGTTCAAAGCGCTGGTTGCTTCAGTTAAATAAGCATCTTGAACTTAGTTAGAAAAGCCTGTTGGATCTTCGGATTTGGCAGGCTTTTTCGATTTAAAAACATTTTCAAATTTTCAAATTAGCTAATTGCTTAATTCAGTAATTTAGCGGGCAATTTTTAAAACTTAAAGCTGCCGGCATTCACCGGAAATTTTTGAGTAATGAATAATTCATACTTAGGACTGGTTGACCAAACATTTAACTTTCCGCAGGAAGGAATTGAAGTAGAAAACGGCTACCTGAAATTCAACGGGATAGATCTGAAGGCCCTGATCAAAAAACATGGCACGCCCTTAAAAATAAGCTACCTGCCCAAGATCGGGATCAACATCAACAAGGCCAAGCAGTATTTTGCTACGGCGATGAAACGACACAAGTATGAAGGCAAATATTTTTATTGCTATTGTACTAAAAGTTCTCATTTTTCTTTTGTAGTAGAAGAGGCGCTGAAGCATGATATTCATCTGGAGACTTCCTTTGCCTACGATATTGATATCATCAATCAATTATACAAGCGAAGAAAGATAACAAAGGACATAAATATTGTGTGTAACGGGTTTAAGCAAAAAGCCTACACCTCCCGTATTGCCAAGCTCATCAACAGCGGATTCAAAAATGTGATCCCCGTGCTGGACAATAAAGAGGAATTACAGATGTATAAACGCAGTGTAAAGAGCAAGGAGCCCTTTAAACTGGGGATACGCATTGCCGCGGAAGAAGAACCTACTTTTCCTTTTTATACCTCGCGCCTGGGCATACGGGCAAAAGATGTGCTGGAATTTTATGTAGATGAGATCGAAGGCTATGAAGATAAGTTCCAGTTAAAAATGCTTCATATCTTTTTGAATAAGGGGATCAAGGATGATATTTATTACTGGAGTGAATTGCGCAAAAGCATCAACCTGTATTGCCAGCTGAAGAAGATCTGTCCGGAACTGGATTCGATAAATATCGGCGGCGGATTTCCGATCAAACACAGCCTGGGTTTTGAATATGATTACCAGTTTATGATCAATGAGATCATCAGCAATATTAAATCGGCCTGCAAAAAAGCCAAGGTGCCGGTGCCGAATATTTATACAGAGTTTGGCAGTTACACCGTTGGCGAAAGCATGGCGCATATTTACAGCGTAATTGGGGAGAAGACTCAGAACGACCGTGAGACCTGGTATATGATCGATTCTTCATTCATTACCACTTTACCCGATACCTGGGGTATTGGTGAAAAATTCCTGATGCTGCCCGTGAACAAATGGAATAACGAGTACCAACGGGTAGTGCTGGGAGGTATTACCTGCGACGGACATGATTACTACGATTCAGAGGAACATATTAATGAAGTGTTCCTGCCCAAAATAAAAAATGATAATGGCGTGGGCGGATTGGGCGTTGCAGCTATTGAGCCTACTCCGAAAAATGCTGAAAGCGATGCAGAACCGTTGTATGTAGGGTTCTTTCATACCGGCGCCTACCAGGACCAGATCAGCGGCTATGGTGGAATCAAGCACTGCCTGATCCCGTCGCCCAAGCATATTATCCTGGAGTATGATAAGAATGGCAAGCTGGAGGAGTGGGTGTATGCCAAAGAGCAATCCTCGCAGAGCATGTTGAAGATACTGGGGTATTTGCGATAGAAGGGGGGCACACAATCCCGATAGGCATCGGGACAAAGGAGCAAAGACGCAGCGGACATTCAATTGTTTTGATGCCCCGTCGGGAAAACCGGTTGGTAGATAATAGAATAGACGATGATTTGCGGCCTGTTAGGGCCGCCTGGTGTTTGCCCGAACAAATATGGGCCGATATGATTTGATGCGTACCTTTATTAATTATAACACGGGTTTTTAATACAGCCTTTCTGTATAAATTTAAGGGCAATCCGTGGCCTTTGTTGGTGTTGCGCCTGGCGGCTGGGGCGGGCAATTCACCAACAAATCAATCAACCTTCTGATCCTGCCGTTGGTGTTTTCTCCCTGCACCAGCTTTGCTCAACACCAACAGCGGCATAAAAATTATCAAATGAAAACCCTGTTTATTTATCTCTCCGTGTGGCTATTCGTTTCCTGTGCTCCCAAAGTTCAGCAAGCTCCACTCAACACCCAGGCGTTAACCCGCCAATGGATGCTCACCAAAATGAAAGGCTTCACTAAAGAGGAGCTTATGAAAGCCGGCGCTTTCATTGATCTGACGGACCTGAAAAAAACAAATGGTAGAGCGGGCTGTAACCGCATCGGATTTAACACCCAGGCGGATGCTGCCGGCCATATTCAATTCTCAGGCGTATTGTCTACCCGTATGTATTGCGAGCCCTTTATGAAGCTGGAAGACGCTTTTATAGAACTGCTAAAGCATATTTCGGGTTACAAAGTGGAAGGGCATCACATCCGGTTTTATGATGCAAAGAATAAATTGCTGGCGGAAGCCGTGGCGGCGGATTGGGATTGAGATGTCAGAAATCAAATAACAGTCTTCAGTTATTAGTTATCAGTATTCAGATATCTGAGAACTAACCACTGAGAACTGAAGACTGAGCACTGACAACTGTCTCCAAACATTTAATACACATTTAAAGGGTTTCTGGGCTTATTTTGCCAGAATTACCTACCTTTGCAGCCTTAAATTCCATTCATTCCGGTTATTCGACGGCTTCTTTTTATAAAATGTTGATAATGAATAGGGTGGGGTTTTGAAAACTAATCAATCAACTTTAGAAAAAATCATGGCAGATTTAAAATTTCAACGAAACTTTGGTATTGCCGCTCACATTGATGCTGGTAAAACCACTACAACGGAGCGTATTTTGCGTTACACCGGTATGATTCACAGAATTGGTGAGGTGCACGAAGGTGCTGCTACCACCGACTGGATGGAACAGGAAAAAGAGCGCGGTATCACTATTACTTCTGCTGCCGTAAGCTGTCAGTGGAACTTTCCTACAGATAAAGGACAAGTAACATCTGATACAAAAAAATATTCTTTCAATATCATCGATACTCCGGGTCACGTGGACTTTACCGTTGAGGTAGAGCGTTCCATGCGCGTACTGGATGGTCTGATCGCCCTGTTCTCAGCTGTTGACGGCGTGGAGCCACAGTCAGAAACAGTATGGCGTCAGGCTAACCGCTACCGTGTACCGCGTATCGGTTTTGTAAATAAAATGGACCGCCAGGGTGCTGACTTCCTGAACGTGGTAAAACAGGTTAAGGAAATGCTGGGCGCGAAAGCTGTTCCCCTGCAATTACCTATCGGCGCTGAAGATAACTTCAAAGGTGTGGTAGACCTGATCAAGAATACTGGTATTATCTGGGATGATGCTACTGAAGGTATGACCTATACCGAAGTGCCGATCCCCGAAGATATGAAAGTGGAAGTAGAAGAGTGGAGAGCGCATTTGATTGAAGCCGTAGCTGAATACGATGATCAGCTGATGGAGAAATTCTTCGAAGATCCGAATACTATTTCTGAAGACGAAATTCACGAAGCGATCCGCAAGGCGGCGATTGACCTGAGCATTGTGCCGATGATGTGCGGTTCTTCTTTCAAAAATAAAGGGGTACAAACAGCGCTGGATGCGGTTTGTCGTTACCTGCCTTCTCCTGTAGACGTTGAAGCCATCGAAGGGCACGATCCTGATAATCCTGAAAAAGTATTAACAAGAAAACCCGATGCGAAAGAACCGTTTGCGGCGTTGGCGTTCAAAATTATGACCGATCCTTTCGTGGGTCGTCTGGCATTCTTCCGTTGTTACAGCGGTCACCTGGATGCAGGTTCTTATGTATTGAACGTAAGAAGCGGCAAGAAAGAGCGGATCAGCCGTATCATGAAGATGTTTGCCAACAAGCAAAACCCGATCGATTTTATCGAAGCAGGTGATATCGGCGCTGCGGTTGGTTTTAAAGAAATCAAAACCGGAGATACCCTTTGCGATGAAGATCATCCGATCGTTCTGGAAAACATGTTTATTCCTGAGCCTGTGATCTCTGTTGCGGTAGAACCTAAAACCCAGGCCGACGTTGATAAAATGGGTATGGCTATCGCGAAGCTGGTAGAGGAAGATCCTACACTGCGCGTTAAAACAGACGAAGATACCGGTCAGACGATCCTTAGCGGGATGGGTGAATTACACCTGGAGATCATCGTGGATCGTATGCGTCGCGAATTTAAAGTAGAAGTAAACCAGGGTGCGCCCCAGGTTGCTTATAAAGAAGCATTCAATGCTACTATTGAGCACAGGGAAACATTGAAAAAACAAACCGGTGGTCGCGGTAAATTTGCCGACATTCAGTTTAGCCTGGGT
>JAGIAQ010000025.1:0-12263 GCA_017744795.1 Niabella sp.
GATATAAAAGCGCTCGATCTGTATTCGTTGCGCGAACAGATCAGCTATGTTCCCCAGGACGTGTTTTTATTCAGCGATACAGTTGAAAATAATATCCGTTTTGGCAAGCCGGGGGCAGACCGTGAAGCGGTAATTGCCGCCGCCGAAATAGCAGGAGTCGCCGGGGAGATCAATGGTTTTGAAAAAGGATACGATACTATGATCGGAGAACGGGGCGTAACGCTGAGCGGTGGTCAGAAGCAGCGTATTTCTATAGCGCGCGCCTTGATAAAGAAAGCGGCCATTGTGATATTCGACGATTGCCTGAGCGCCGTTGATGCTAAAACCGAACAGGAAATTATGGGGCGCCTGAATGAATTTCTCAGTGGCCGTACGGCTATTATTATTACCCACCGGGTATTTTCCCTGCTCGATTTTGACCGGATCATTGTGCTGGAAGAGGGGAAAATTGTGGAACAGGGCACACACGAAGCGCTGATGAAAATACCTGATGGCTTTTATGCCCGGTTGTATTACCGCCAGCAAATGGGAATAGAGGAGGAAGATACAGAGAATTAGCAGGTTAGAAGCTTAGAAAGATTTTTTTTTTAAAATAGGAGAATTGTTAAAAAAATATTCCCAAAACTTGTATATATTTAGCTTTTAGTAAAAACATACATATATTTGTTTGTGTTAAAAACTATTTGACTTAACAAAAATAAACAGGTGGAGAACGAGCACAACGATAGAAAATTGGAAAGCATCTATAGTAAGCGATTGCGCGCCGGGAAAAGGAGGACTTACTTTTTCGATGTAAGGGCTACCAAGGGTAATGATTATTATCTTACCATTACGGAAAGCCGGAAGCGGTTTGATGATAACGGGTACGACCGGCATAAGGTATTTCTTTACAAAGAAGATTTTAATAAGTTCGTAAAAGCATTGGGCGAAGCGATCGATTATGTAAAAACGGATCTGATGCCTGATTTTAATTTTGATGCGTTCAACCATGAAGATTACGATGAGGAGGGCATGAGCGAAGGCAATCATCAACCCGCCGCAGTTGCAGCTTCCGCAGCGCCCGTAGTGGTTCCGGAGGCCCCCGCTCCGGTAGAAGCGCCTCCTGAAATTACGGAGCCGGTAACAGAAAATCCCGAACCCGGTCCGTCAGAAAATACGGCGGCTGACCAGGGGCATGAGGAAGTGGAAAAATGGTAACAAACTATTTAAAATAATAACCGCAGCGCTTCATTTTTGAAGCGCTTTTTTTGTCTTATTTCTTTCAGGGACTACAGGTGCGTCCAGCAGTGGGTTAGAGACGATAATGGGCCGGGCTTTTACCACGTTGTTTTCTGCCTCCAATTCTATTTCACCGATCAACATACTTTGCGGGCATATTACAGAATAGAACATTCCATTTTGCAACTGCTGCTCCCTCGAGGCTATGATAAATCTTCTTAAACTGCGCATATTCAGATTGGTAAATTTTACCCCGGTCAGCATTTCCTCCTTCATTGTGGCAGTGTCTACCCGGTACAGGTACGTGGCCTGGCCATAGTTAAGCGATACATTTTTTGCGATAAAGGCGTAAGGCAGCCCTTCTTCTTTTGCCAGTTTAATCAGTCGCTTTTTCATGTGCTCCTGCGCAATGGCTGTGTCTGCTGTTAACCGGAGCACGCCAGCACTGTAGCTTCTTTCACCTGAAGCAAACCCCCGGGAAACGGGAAATTTCTCGGTGGGAGTTCTGCCGTTAAGCAGGCTTTTTAGAATACCCTCTTTTATCAACACCAGTGAATCGGGCGGTGCTACCCCATCGTAATCCGTGAAAAAAGCCCCTGTCGTTGTCTGGCCGTTATAGTTTTTGAGGTGTGGCAGCGCCGTTAGGCTAAGAGGCGCAGCAATTAGTTTTTGCCCTATTTTATCTTCGTAAAAAGTGGTGCTGTTATCCGGATAAAGGATGGACTTCCGGCTTACGCCTAATCCATACCTGAAAAAACCGGATATAAGATCAGCAAGTGCACCCTCCTCAAATAACACCGGCCCCAGGTAGGAGCCCTCAAACCGGCGCGCTTTTTCGCGGGCTTCCATTCTTTGGATCATCTCTTTGGTCTGCGTTTCCAGCTTCTTATAATCCGGAAGCTGCTGCAGATCGGTTACGTATTCTGTATGCGTTTCACTGATCGTATTTCCATCAGCGGTGGGCAGGGATGCAACAATGGTGAGGGCCGCCTGAGAAATGGGCTTCCGGCTGACCACACCTTCGCTGGATACGAGGTATTCCTCTGCATTGCTGATTGTTATAGTACAGGAAGAAGTCGTTATTTTGGGGTACGGAATAAATAAGGCTGAAAGCTGCTGCAACAAGGGCTTCCATTGGGCAACACGGGCTGCCGGAATTTTTTGAATGGCTCCGTAATCTTTTATTGCAGGTGTTATTTTGGAAAGATCGTCCAGGGCTAATTCCTTTTGATCAACCGTTACCCGCTTCAGCGCAGCCGTAGCCGCATTATATTGCTGGGCAGTATTTTTATAAACGCGATCGGTTTCCAGCCAAAGCAGGCGCCGGATCTCATCTACATTGTTTTCTTCGGGTAAAGCAATATAGGAGCCATTATTAAACAGATAATCGAAGTTGCGATGATAATCACCTACCAGCAATTTTACCGAGGCCATCCGCGATTCATCAACGGCCGAAAAAGGAGTTACGATGTGCCCTCTCTCGGCCCGCAGCGTTTGTGATTGGGCATTGCGCAGTTTATAGCTGATAAAAAAAGGCTTTCCGAGGTCGGGCAACTGCAGTTTTTTTATATTGCGATCCAGCTCTTCTGAAAGTACTTTTACGTAAAAATTATCTTTCAGCTCCTGTGCAAAAGGAGCGGATGAAAGAAGAAGCAAACAGGAAAAAAGGAATATTCTTTTTATCATCGGGCGGTTCTTGTTAATGGGTGATGCGCTTATTTGTCCAGATCCGGCCGGGGCAATACCGGAAGGCGTTCGTTGGATTTACTCTTTTTCTGGGTTTCTATCAGATCTACAAAAATGGCGGGGGCCGTTGCCGAAACCGGCACCCAGCCTGATCCCGAGCCGCACATGCCATTGAAAGTGGCCGTTATGTTGTCTGCGGCGATGATCCTCCGGAACATCGACAAGGGCGTTCCGATCAGGTCTACGCCCCGTACCAGCTCATCCGGCCTGCCATCTGCGAAAACCCGGTAAACCTCTGTTGGCATTACATTAAAAGCGTTTGGTGTGGTGCGACCAATGCTTGTGAAGCCGCCCTGTACATCTTCAAAATAATAGCCATAGGCTTTGCCTTGTTTTTTAATTTCTGTGCGCAAAAGCTCTTTTAATTCAACGGCTGTTTTAGGAGCGCTACTGTTCACTACCAGGTTGCTTTGCCGGCTTTCAGGAATACCACCGGGTGCTGTGCGGGCATGTCCGTTCGATCCGGCAACGCCATTTATCGGCGTCCGCGTCATCAGGAAACCTTTCAAAATACCATTCTGAACCACATCCACTTTCTGCGCTTCCACGCCTTCGTCGTCAAACCGGTAAAATCCGTTAACGGTTGCAGCGCCTATTTTTTTAATAGTAGGGTCGAGCGTGATGCTGAGAAAGGAGGGAAGCACTTCTGTGCCGATCTTGTTTTTAAAGGTATGACCGTCAAAATCACTCTTCATTCTTTTTCCTTCCAGCCGGTGGCCGAAAATTTCGTGAAAAAATACCCCGGCGGCGCGGCCCGAAAGAATGGCGGGGCCCACAAAAGGATCGGCTACCGGTGCGGTGCGCAAAGCCGAAAGCGTTGTGCTCATAGCCTTTACATCTTTCAGCACACTGTCCTTTGCCGGAAGCTCTTTAGGATTATAGGCAAAATACATGCGATATAAGGGGAGTTCCATACCGTCGTTCGCCTTGGTATAACTATAAACGGATTGCCAGGTGCTGGTTGCGTTTTCGATAATGGAAGATCCTTCGGTGTCGGTAAAATATTTCCGGGTGATCTTAAATTCCAGGAGCGCCGCTCCGGCAAGCAGATCAGGGTTTTGTTTTAACAATGCGGAATAGGCAACCAGATTTTGTTTTATCGCATCAATATCCGGCCGCAATTGATCATACCGGATGGGCTTATCATAGTAGACTACTTTTTTGGCCGGGGAAAAATCGGCAGCAGTATCTTCTTCTGCTACTTTTATTTTTTTATTGGTGACCACCTGTTCATAAAGCTGCACGGCATTTTTATAGGCATTATCTGTGTTTTTCCAGAGCGCCAGGCGAACAATATCGTCGTCGTCCGTTAAGGGCACACTGCCGGGGAACTGGCCAAAGCCGCTGTTGTGTGTATTATCCAGCTGGTAGCTTCCGAGGCGGAGTGCAGGAGTAAAGATGCGGTACCGGGTAGAATCGATGTTCAACACAGCACCAAAAGAAGTGCGAACGGTGTATGTGGTGATATCATCAACCCGGTAACTCATATAATACAGGCGCTCATCGGCCTTTTTTAGCTGGGCAAATTCCCGGGTTAGCTCTTTTGAAAGCAGGCCCATTAGTTGATCCTGCCCAAGGGCAACGGAAGAGCAAACGGCCATTATGGTAAACAGAGTAAACAGGCGCAAAAAAAAGGTCATAAAAATTAGGTTCTGATTTTCCGGAGATCAAGGTAACATTTGCTGTTGAAGATACTGCAATTGGCATGAACTTTCTTTGTAAGTTATGCTAATAATATACTAAATATAAATGCGTTACAATAAATACTAGGCACGCTGGTTGCCTGGCGCTGAGGTATGATCAGTCTTGCTTATTATAGGGCAACGGATACAATGGCCCTGTTTTTTTCCGGTAGTCAAATTTTCTATAAAGAGTGGAATCGGGCAAATGATAAAATCTGTAAGGTTTATTTTCCCGGATTGTTTTATCAGGATCGGCTTCAGGTTTCCCCCAAAAATTAGGCATATGTTCCGGGGGAAGCACTTTGAGGCCGGGGTTGGGCATGTTCCTTTTTTCATTATGGGGCAGCAGCACAGGCATATTGTCCAACCGGGCCTTGCCTAAATAAAATTTATCGTTCAGCTTTTTAATACTCGAAGTATCAATTACATCAGGGTTTGGTTCACTATGATATTTGTAAGAGGGAGTACTTAAAAGCAGAACGTGAGTCTGCCCAAATGTAAAAGAACAGTATACTGCCAGGATCGTTACAAAAGCCAGGTATTTCATATTGCGTTTTCGGACAGGATGCAGCAACACGGGTTATTACATAAAAAAACTCCTGCAAAATTCGCAGAATGAACAGAGAAAATAAATCTCGTGCTCAGTCTGCGTCTTCAACAGGAAAGTTTGGGGCCGGGAAGGCGTTAAGACGGTAAATTGCATGCGATTGAAAACAAAGGCTCCCCGCATTTTCGTCTTCCCGGTTTTTTACTATGTTTACTGTGCCTTCAGCTGCTTTACGGCTTCCGTAAGTTTTGGAACCACTTCAAAAAGATCGCCTACGATGCCATAATCTGCGGCTTTGAAGAAAGGCGCTTCCGGGTCTTTATTGATCACCACAATGGTTTTGCTGCGGTTAACACCTGCCAGGTGCTGGATAGCACCAGAGATACCCACTGCGAGGTAGAGATTGGGTGCAATGGCGCCCCCTGTTTGTCCTACGTGCTCATTATGCGGGCGCCAGTGCGCATCCGCTACGGGACGGCTGCAGGCCAGTGCTGCGTCTAATGCTTTAGCCAGGTCTTCGAGGATACCCCAGTTTTCGGGTCCTTTCATTCCGCGGCCACCGCTTACCACACGTTCGGCTTCTGCCAGGGGTACTTCTGCTGTTTGGCGCTGGACGCTGGTCACTTTTATTTTGGGAGCGTTTACTATAACGTCAGTTGGTACTATTTCGGCAACCCCTTCGCCGGCAACGGCGTTAAAGGAGTTGGGGCTAACGCTGATGATCTTTACAGGTGAGTTGATTTTCACATTTGCAAAAGCCTTACCGGAAAATACCGATTTTTTTACTATAAAATCGCTGCCGGTCTCGGGTAATGCCGCTGCTCCCGAAACCAGGCCGGCTTTCAGACGGGCAGATAGTCTGGGTGCGATGGCCTTGCCATCTGTATTGTTTGAAAATATAATTACAGAAGCTGCTGCTTTGTCGGCAACCTGGGCCAATGCTGCAGTATACACCTGTGCGTCAAAATGCGCCAGTGCCTCATTGGCAACCTGGTAAATTTTTGTGACGCCATATTTCCCCAGCCCTGCCAGATCATCTTTTGCCGGAGCCAACACAACGCCTTCGGCCGGAACGCCCAGCTGCTGCGCCAGTTTTGCTCCGTAGGTTAACACCTCAAATGATGTTTTCTTTACGGAACCTTCTTCATTGATATCTATAAATATTAAAACAGACATTTTTAATTTATTGTTTCTTGTTTGTCGTTTATCGTTTATCGTTTGTCGGTACGACTAAAAACCATAAACCATAAACTATAAATTATTATTTGCTTAAATTACTTTCGCTTCTTCATGTAACAAACGCACCAGCTCCCGCACATTATCAGCGTCAACCAGCTTCACACCTGCTTTTGCGGGGGGTAAGCTAAAGGTTTCGATAACCGTGAGGCTGTCGTTTGCCACCGGCTCCACAACTTTTAAAGGTTTGGTGCGCGCCGCCATGATGCCGCGCATATTGGGGATGCGTTGCTCCGCCATTCCTTTATTGCAGCTTACCACTACAGGAAGCGCCACTTCGTTCACTTCTTCACCGCCTTCAATTTCGCGGGTAATGGTTGCAGCAGTTCCATTCAGTTCAAATTTTGTAGCCAGCGAAACATAGGGGAGGTCCAGCAATTCGGCCACCATGCCGCCAACGGAACTGCCGTTATAATCGATCGTTTCTTTTCCTAAAAATATAAGATCATAGCCGCCTTCTTTAGCGATATGTGCGATCTGTGAAGCGATGCCAAAACTGTCGAGGTTGTCTGCGTTCACCCGAATCGCTTCATCGCCACCAAGGGCCAATGCTTTGCGAATGATGGCGTCTGAATCGGCTCCGCCCACATTAATAAGGTGTATAGCCGTAGCGGGATCTGCTTCTTTTAGCTCGATGGCCCTTACCAACGCGTAGTATTCGTCGTTGGGATTGATGATCCACTGCACGCCGGCCGCATCAAATTTCGTATTATTATCCGTGAAGGCTATTTTTGCCGTGGTATCAGGCGTCTTACTTATACAAACTAATATCTTCATGCTCGAATTACTTTTTAAAGGTTGTTTATGCAACTAAACAAAGATAACAGGGGCAAGATAAATAAAAAATTGAATCAAAATGAGCCGGATTGACAAATTGGAGGAATTATTGAGGGAAAATCCGGGAGATGCCTTTCTGAATCACGCGTTGGCCCTGGAATATGTGAAGCTGGGAGAAGATGCTAAAGCAGAAATTATATTCAGACGCATTTTGTCCACAACACCGGATTATGTAGGCAGTTATTATCATTTGGGCAAATTGCTGGAACGGAAAGGCGACGAGGCGGGGGCGGTGCTTGTCTATAAAGAAGGAATGGCTGCCGCAAAAAAGGCGGAGGATAACCATGCCTATGGCGAATTAAGGTCGGCGTGCGAATACCTCGAATTCTGATCTTGTTTTTTTAGTTGCCACCAATGCACGAATATTATTCCATAATACGCTCTGATTTTTTTAATAGTTCATTCGTGTATTTGTGGCATTTATATCCATGAAGTTGTTTAGACTTTCAGAGTTTTTGCATTTCCCGCAGATAACGCCGATTTTTTGCGCAGATTTTCGCAGAAAATCAATCTGCGGATATCAGCGGTGTATTAGATCTGCTTAAAATCAGCGGGAAAGCCAGATGCAACATTGTTTCTATAAAGAGTTTAAACAACTTCTATAATAAAAATTATTAATGGGCTTATTTAGTCAGTTTATAAAAAACATAAAGGATCGTTATCTTTTTACAAAGAACGACCGGCTGCTGCTGGCCGTAAGCGGCGGGTTAGATTCGGTGGTGCTGACGGCTCTTTGCCGGAAAGCGGGTTTTGATTTTGGGATAGCGCACTGCAATTTTCAATTGAGGGACGCTGCCAGCGACGCCGATGAGTTATTTGTAAAAAACCTGTCGGAACAATTTGACGCGCCTTTCTTCAGGATCCGTTTTAATACGAAAGATTATGCGCTGGAGAATAAATTATCCATCCAGGAAGCCGCACGGGAACTGCGTTACCGCTGGTTTGAGGACATCCGCAAGGTGGAGGGTTTTGACTATATTCTGACGGCGCATCATGCTAATGATAATATTGAAACGGTGCTGATGAACTTTTTCAGGGGCACCGGGATCACCGGGCTTACCGGTATTAAAGAAAAAAACGGCGCCCTTGTACGGCCCTTATTATTCGCGAAGCGCAAGGAGCTGGAAGACTATTTGAGCGAGGAAAACTTGTCTTTTGTGCAGGACGAAAGCAACCTGAAAAACGATTACACCCGCAATTTTATACGGAATGCCTTGTTCCCGCAAATGGCAGCCATCTATCCGGAAGTGGAAAATAACCTGGCTGCGAATATCGACCGGTTTAAAGCCGCAGACCACTTGTATCGCGAAGCAATTGACCGGTATAAGAAAAAGCTGGCCGTGCAAAAAGGCGCCGAGCTGCATATCCCTATCTTGCTGCTTCAAAAATCGGTGGCGCCGTCCACTATTTTATTTGAGCTGATCAAAGTATATGGATTCAGTTCCGGGCAATTACCGGAGGTGGAACGTCTGATGGGATCGGAACCCGGGCATTACGTCAGTTCCGAAACGCATCGGGTCATTCGCGACCGGAAACACCTGGTGCTGGCGCCTTTGCGGGGCGCTGAAAAAACACGGGTATTGATTGATGGCGAAGGGCAATATCATTTTGATGGCGGGCATATAAGCATACTTGCCGCAGCTTACCAAGGTGGAAAGATCCCGCAGGAGCCGAACCGCGCCTGGCTGGATGCAAAAGAGATCAACTTTCCGATGATCTTGCGCCCCTGGAAAACCGGCGATTATTTTTATCCGCTGGGAATGGAAAAAAAGAAAAAACTATCCCGTTTCCTGATCGACACCAAACGTTCCCTGACCGAAAAAGAAAATACCTGGGTAGTGGAAATGAATAAAAAAATAATCTGGGTGGTGGGGCAGCGCATTGATAACCGGTTCCGGATCACGGATCAAACAAAGAATATTATTGAGATCAGTTGTAATGAATGAGTAAAACCCGTTATTTTGGGGCGGATCGGGGAAGATATAATATTTTAGCGGTTCGTGAGACACGAACCGCGGCCTCGTAATAGAAAAACAAGTTCTTTCCGGATTCCCGGCTAAGTCTTTGGATGAAAAAAATGAATGATAATTCAGCATGGCAAAAAAGAAAAAAAGTTCGGTTTATACAGTAGTTGTTTTGGGGTTGATTGTCTTATTTACCGCGTTTCAATTTTTTGGCCCCGCAACCCATAAAACTGAAAAGGAGTTTTTGTTGGTAAAAACCGGTACCACATTGGAACGGCTGCAACAACAACTGGTGGAGCAAAAATTCCTTTCCGGGCTTACCTGGTTTAACCTGGCCTCAAAAGCGATCGGCTTTACGAATGTGAAACCGGGCCGGTATAAAGTGCCTGCTGGCACCAGCATTGTGAACCTGGTGCGCCGGTTAAAGAACGGAAGTCAGACCCCGGTTGATTTTGTAATAACCAAGCTACGCACCAAAGAAGGCCTGGCCGGGCGCATGGGGAAATCCTTTGAATATGATTCTTTGCAGGCAATCGGTTTTTTGAACAATGATGATTCTCTGCGTGCGTACGGGTTGGACAGCAATACCGTAATGGCGGCCGTTTTGCCTATGAATTATGAGGCGAAATGGAACACCACACCGCGGGTGCTTTTTGATAAATTTTACGCGGCATATAAAAAATTCTGGAATGATGAACGACGGAAAAAAGCCGAAGCGCTGGGTTTTAAACCACTGCAGGTGGTAACCCTTGCCTCCATTGTGGAAGAGGAAACGAATGTGGCCACCGATAAGCCCAAAATTGCCCGGGTGTATATGAACCGGCTGGCAAAGGGAATGCCGCTGCAGGCAGATCCCACAGTAAAATTTGCTCTTAAGGATTTTGGTTTGAAACGCATTTTGTTTCAGCACCTGAACGTGGTTTCTCCTTATAATACTTATAAAAATAAAGGCTTACCTCCCGGACCGATCTGCACCCCGCAATTGTCAACCGTTGAAGCAGTGCTGGATGCGCCGCAGGCTGATTACATTTACTTTGTTGCCAACAGCAATTTTGATGGCACCAGTTTGTTTACAGCAAACTATGAGGAGCATATGAAAAATGCAAAAATGTATCAGCAGGCGTTAGATGCTCAGATCAAAAAAAGGGATAGTCTGAATGCACTGAAATGAGCTGGATCCGCACGATAAAAAATAAAAGCAGCAGATCAGGACCCGTAAAATGGCTGGTGAAAAAGAGCAGGACCACGTCCTTGCCGGGGTTTGCGGATGTGTCTTTATCGGACGTGTTCAAAAAATTTATTGAGCAGCTGAAGGATGATAATATTATTGAGCGGGCTTCTGCAATTTCCTATAATTTTTTTATGGCGATACCGCCGACGCTGATCTTCCTGTTTACGCTGGTGCCGGTTATCATCAGCTTGCTGCCGTTCAATATCGATTTTGAGTCGCAGGTTGTTCAGCTGATAAGGGGGATTGTTCCTGCTGATAAATACAATGGACCGATCCTTGATTTTGTAGACACAATTATTCACGGCACGCGCCCCGACCTGTTATCGATCGGTATCTTCCTGTCCCTTTTCTTTTCCTCCAACGCTATCATGGGGCTGATGCGTTCGTTTGATAAACGATTGCCGGGGTTTGTAAAACGCAAGGGCTTTCAAAAAAGAGGAAATGCCTTAAAAGTGACGCTGGTGCTGGATTTTCTTTTTATACTCTGCATGGCATTACTGGCGGCGCAAAAAAGTGTGCTGGACTGGATCGGAATCGAAGATGAGTGGCTAAAAGACCTGATCAGTATCACGCGGTGGTTGCCGATCATTTTTTTATTTCTTACCATCGTATCCTATATTTACCGAACCGTGCCTTCTGTAAATAAAAAGTGGCCCTGGTTAACGCCCGGCTCTGTATTTGCAACACTGTTTATGGTCATACTGGCTTTGGGCTTTTCTTTGTGGGTAAACAGCTTTGGAAGATTTAACAAATTATATGGATCCCTGGGCGCCGTACTGCTGGTGCTTGTTTATATTTTCATCAACTCCCTTATTCTTTTGATCGGGTTCGAGATCAACGTAAGCATCCATTCCAATGCATTGAACCGGGATGCCGAAAAGGAAAACGAGGTTATTGATGTATTGTTGTAAAGATTTCTGGTTTGCCGTTTGATGTCTGACGTTTCACGACCGACTTTGGCGTATTCCCGGTTGTTCCCCCACAGAAAGGACATTTTCGATGCCAGCAGTATCAGTTACAGCTTATTGCCTTCTTTGGGAAAAATGATAGTGGGCTGGTGTTTTTTTGCCTCTTCAAAATTCATCAGGGCATAGGAGATGATAATAACCGCATCACCCACCTGGGCCTTGCGCGCTGCAGGTCCGTTCAGGCAAATGGTGCCGGAGCCGCGTTTTCCCTTGATCACGTAGGTTTCCAGTCGCTCCCCGTTATTAACGTTTACCACCTGTACCTTCTCGTTTTCAATGAGATTGGCGGCTTCCATGAGGGCTTCGTCAATGGTAATACTGCCCATATAATGCAAAAAAGCCTCGGTTACCGTTGCCCGGTGTATTTTTGATTTAAATACTTCTATAAACATAGGGCTGCAAAATTACAGTTTTTTATTTCTTTTGAGTTAACAATTGCGGGGGAACAATAGTTGCGAATATTATTGTAAATTCGTGCATTATTGGAACTATTTTAAGACCCATTTTAATACCATGAAATCGTTTATTGTTACGACCGGCTTTGTTTTGTTATTATCTGCTGCACATGCCCAAAAGAAATTAACTGCATTGAATTCCTCCAGGGGCGCAGTAGTAGAACACATTGTTACCTCGGGGGAATCCCTCAACTATTTGAGCAAAAAGTATGCTGTTTCGCAGGCTGCCCTGGCAAAGGAAAATGGAATAAAAGCAGCTCACGGGCTGAAGATCGGCCAGGTGATCAAAGTGCCGCTTACAGCTTCGAATCTGACAGAATCCCGGAAAAACAACATACCGGTTTATTATGAAGCAGGAAAGAAGGATAACCTTTCCACG
>JAGIAQ010000025.1:12273-30601 GCA_017744795.1 Niabella sp.
GGATAAAGTTAATTTGGTCTAAACCCCGATCAGCCGGAAGTTTAACGGCGTATCCATCAAAACATTAAAGTCCTGGAATAAGATCAAAAAAGATGTTGTTGCCAAAGGCGATGAGCTCCTGGTGGGGTATATGGTAAATAATCATCCTGAAAAAGATGGCGGAGACCGGGCTGATGAAAAGACCGCCGAAACAAAAAAACAACGCAACGAGGAAACCAGGGGAGGTAAACAGATAAAAGTAGGAACCGCGATCAATATCCGCAAAGGGCCCGGAACGGATAAGCCGATCGTTAGCCGGGTAGAAAAGGACGAAACGGTTACGGTTTTGAAAAAGATAAATGACGAGTGGTCATCTGTTCGTACCAGCGATGGAAAGACAGGCTATGCGGCATCTCAATATCTTGTAGCTGCTCCTTCAGAAAAGGATGAGGAGCCGGCAAAAGCATCCGGAAAAGAGATTACGCTTGGAACCTCGATCAATGTTCGTAAAGGTCCGGGTACCGATAAAGCAATCGTAGCGCGGCTCCTGAAAGATGCTACAGTCACGGTTTTGAAAAAAATCAATGACGAATGGTCGTCCGTGCGTACCAGCGACGGCGTAGAAGGGTATGCCGCTTCCCAGTATTTGGAACCGGCCGCAAATAATGCGCCTCCGGCGAAAGAAGAAGGTAAAAAAATACAACTGACCACTGCACTAAATATCCGTAAAGGACCGGGAACGGACAAGCCCATGGCGACAAGAGTAGAAAATGGTGCAACATTGACGGTGTTGAAAAAAATAAATGACGAGTGGTCTTCTGTACGTACCAGCGATGGGGTTGAAGGCTATGCTGCTACCAAATACCTGGAGCCTGCGGCTGAAAAACCGGTGGCTGCTGTTGTTCCGGATCGCCCGGCAAAGGAAAAAGAAGAGCAGGCAAGGGTAAACGTGGAAACCACGATCAACATCCGCAAGGGCCCGGGTACCGATCAGCCGGTAGTGGGTAGCGCACAAAAAGATGAGATTGTTACTGTAACCCGCCATGTAAATAAGGAATGGGCGGCTGTTCGCACCAATGGCGGCGTGGAGGGTTTTATGGCTACGCAGTTCCTGGGGTCATTGGATGCAGCGGCTGCACCAGCAGCTGTAGCTGTCACTAAAAAAACTGAGCAGCCAAAACGCCCGGTAGAACAGGAAAAAGTATCTTCTGCGCCGGTGGTGGATGTAGCGGCCAATAGTGATCAGAGCGGATTTTTTAAAGCAGCCTATGCAGGTGGTACTGCTGCAAAAGATCAATCGGTGCATGCCGGTATTTTTAAAACCGACAAGGGCTGGGCCGATGGAAAATATTATGCACTTGTTGATGGCGTTCCGGCGGGAACGATCGTAAAATTATCCAACCCGGGAAATAAGGCAATCGTTTATGCAAAAGTGCTGGGCGATGTAAAAAGTTTGAAAGAAAAAAGCAACTTAAACGCTCGTATTAGCGAAGCTGCGGCAACAGCATTGCGTATTAATGATGCCAATTTTGATTTAGTAGTAACGCACTAATCTTTAATAGGTTGGGTCATATTTAATTTAAGATTAGGCCGATAACGGGCGGAAGCAGCGCGATTTCGAACAGATTGCGCTGCTTTTTTTAACTATTTTGAAAGCCAACGGTCATATTTTGTTGCTGCAGAGCTGAATGCTATTTGTAACGGAAAATATAAGGGCTTTTATTTTTCAAAAGGGGCTATTTAAATTGATACCCTCGTAAAAAATCTTCAATCGCCATTTTTTTCTTTCCTTCCAGCTGCACTTCTTTTAAATTAAGGAAGCCATCGACGGCGGCAACCGACAAAAAAGTTTTGCCATCTGTTTGATATTCTCCTGCCGGAGTGTTTTGCGTTTTGTATTCGGCCGATGCTCTGAAAACCTTTAGTTTTTTGCCGTTTAAAAAAGTAAAAGCGCCGGGGTAGGGCGCCAGGCCCCGCACCAGGTTGTATACGGTTTTGACCGGATTATTAAAATTAAGCAAACAGGTTTCCGTAAATATTTTAGGCGCGTGATGGATCACTTCGTTGGGCGCGATGGACTGGGGGGTTTCGTGGATGGTGCCTGCGGCCAGTCCGTTAACTGTTTTTACCAAAAGCCGGGCGCCGATTTCCTTCATCGTGTCGTGCACGGTGCCGGCAGTGTCCTCTTCCCCGACCGGAAATGATTCCTGCAGTAAAATATTGCCGGTATCAATGGCATGCTGCAATTTAAAGGTTGTAACGCCCGTTTCTTTTTCGCCATTGATCACCGCCCAGTTGATCGGGGCGGCGCCGCGGTATTGCGGCAGCAGTGAGCCATGCAGGTTTATTGTGCCCATGGGGGGCATATTCCACACCACCTCCGGCAACATCCTGAACGCCACACAGATCTGCAGATCGGCATTCAATTGGCGCAGCTCCTCCAGGAAAACAGGGTCTTTTAATTTCTCAGGCTGTAATACCTGCAGCCCCTTTTCCACGGCGTATTTTTTTACAGCACTTTGCTGTAATTCCATGCCCCGGCCGGCCGGTTTGTCGGGAGCAGTAATAACCCCGGCAATGGTACCACCTGCTTCTAAAAGGGCATCCAGACTCGCCACGGCAAATTCAGGCGTGCCCATAAATACGATACGTAATTGCTTTGCAGCGTCACTAAAAATCATCCCGCGAAAATAATAACATAATATTGAAAATACCAGAATTGAAGTATCTTTAGAAAGGTATTGTTTGTTAAAAAAAATCATTTTTATGAAAAAAATTTTATTGGGCCTGGTAGTCCTTATTGCAAGTAGTTTTTTTGCGTCCAAAACAAAAGAGCTGACTCCCGAGGACCGGAAGTTTGCGGTTGACTATTTTATTAAAACAAAAGAGCGGTTGTTAAAGGACGTGGAGCGATTGAGCCCTGCACAATTAAACTATAAGCCGGATAGCACCCGCTGGTCTGTTGCCCAATGCGTAGAGCATATTACCCTGGCCGAAAATGAATTATGGCAGTGGTGTATGATGGGGCTAAAAAACGATACTTCCTCCTTAAAGAAACCGGAAAAGCAAATTACAAATGAACAATTGGTTGCTGGGGTGACAGACCGCACCAAAAAAGCGCAGGCTCCTGAAGCGCTGCGCCCTAAAAATACCTTTCCCGATACGCAGGCAGCGTTAAAGGTTTTTCTTTCAAAAAGAGATGCTACTATCGCATATTTGAAAACCACACAGGACCCGCTAAGGGAGCGCTTCATGCAAACGCCGATAGGCGTGCTGGATGTATACCAGGGTTTGCTATTGCTGGCGGCGCACAGCGAACGGCATACCCTGCAACTGGAAGAAGTGATGAAAAGCCCCGGATTTCCTAAAAAATAAGCGGTGTGCCTAAAAAAGACTACCTTGCCCTCTTAAATATGTTTATAAATTTTAAATTCAATCGATGCAACAAGCAAAAAAGGGCGATAAAGTAAAAGTACATTATCACGGTAAACTGACCACAGGGGAAACTTTTGATTCTTCGGAAGGAAGAGATCCGCTGCCTTTCGAGATCGGAGGCGGAATGGTGATCAAAGGGTTTGACGATGGTGTGACCGGTATGACAGTGGGTGAAAAAAAGACCGTCACGATCCCCGCGGATGAAGCGTACGGACCTGTAAATCCGGATATGGTCATTGAAATGCCTAAAGAACGTCTGCCGCAGGATATGGAAGTGGAAGTAGGCATGCCGCTGGTAATGAGCGACCCGCAGGGGCAGCAATTCCAGGTAGTTGTAAAAGAGATCACCGATGATAAGATCGTATTAGACGCGAATCATCCGCTGGCCGGAAAAGACCTGGTTTTTGACCTGGAGCTGGTGGAAATAGAAGGCGGAAGCCCGCTGATCATTATGCCCTGATCCGGTTTGGATATAATTTTTAAAGCAGCTTGAAAAGGCTGCTTTTGTATTTCTTTTACTGTCGTTTTTGCAAAATATACAATCGTTATTATGGATGCTAATTATGCTTTTACGGTGGCGGACCGGTTCCTGAAATACGTAACCATCGACACGCAAAGCGATCCGCACTCGCAAACCGTTCCTTCTACAGAAAAACAAAAGAACCTGAGCCGGGTGCTTGTGGAAGAACTGCAGTCCGTTGGAATTGTCGATGCGGAACTGGATGAGCGCGGTTATGTGTACGCAACGATCCCCGCTACCACCGACAAGACGGTTCCGGTAATTTGTTTTTGCAGTCACGTGGATACATCCTCGGATTGTTCCGGATATAATGTAAAGCCGATCGTGCACCGGAACTATGATGGAAGAGATATCGTCCTGCCTGATGACCCGAATCAAATCATCCGCCCTGCAGATCATCCCTATTTAAAAACAAAAAAAGGCGAGGATATTATAACTGCTTCAGGAACTACACTGCTTGGCGCAGATGATAAGGCCGGTGTTGCTATTATTATGGACCTGGCTAATTACCTGGTGCAGCATCCGGAAATAAAACACGGCGTTATTAAGATCCTGTTTACTCCCGACGAAGAGATCGGCCGGGGCGTGGATCATGTAGACCTGAAGCGCCTGGGCGCGGATTTTGGTTATACGCTGGATGGCGGCCCACGGGGCGGTTATACGGATGAAACTTTCAGTGCCAATGGTGTAACGGTAACCTTTTCGGGCAACAGCATCCACCCGGGGTATGCGAAGAATAAATTAGTAAACGCAATAAAAGTTGCAGCGGCGTTTATTGACCTGCTGCCCCGCGATTCTTTTAGTCCGGAAACAACGGAGGACCGGGAAGGATTTGTGCACCCTGTGCATATGGACGGTACGGCTGAAAAAGCAACTGTCAGTTTTATTATCCGCGATTTTGATACGAAGCGATTGAAGCTGCATGAAACCCGCCTTGAAGAATTTGCCAAACAGGCCGTCGGGAAATTTCCGGGCAGCGGTTATGTGTTTGAGAGCAGCGAACAGTATCGTAACATGAAGGAGATTGTGGATCAATATCCCGAAATTGAGGCCTGTGTAAAGATCGCGATGGAACGCTGCGGTGTTGTTTTTCAGAAGCACAGCGCCCGGGGCGGCACCGATGGTTCCCGTTTATCCTTTATGGGCGTGCCTTTCCCGGATATTTTTACCGGTGAAATGGCCTTTCATGGAAAACACGAGTATGTAAGCATCCAGGATATGCAAAAGTCGGTGGAAACCCTTGTGAACCTGGTGCAGGTATGGGAAGAACGATCCGGTGGGGCTTAGCTGAGCAAAGAACCTGACGCTGAAGTGTGCGACGCAACGAGGCTGATAGTAGTGCTGCTGCCAGGTACATAAAAATTTAAATACCTTCGTCTACTAATAATTAAATTTCAAAACTTATGGGATTCAATTTTATTTATGTTTTGCTGGGATTGATTTTTCTGGCGATCCTTAGTGGTTTGTTTACGATCAACCAGGGCTATATTGGCGTGATCACCCTGTTTGGCGGCTACCGGCGCATTGTAGGTCCGGGGCTGCATTTGAAGATTCCTTTTTTTGAAAAGGTAATGAAAAGAATTTCGATTCAGAACCGTTCTGTGGAACTGGAATTTCAGGCGGTGACGCAGGATCAGGCCAATGTGTATTTCAAGGCGATGCTTTTATATTCCGTCCAGAATGAAACGGAGGATACCATTAAAAAAGTAGCCTTTAAATTTATTGGCGACCGCGACCTGATGCAGGCGCTGGTGCGTACCATAGAAGGAAATATTCGTGCATTTGTAGCTACGAAAAAACAGGCTGAAGTACTGGGCCTGCGCCGGGAAATTGTGCAATATGTAAAAGTGGAAATCGATCACACACTGGAAGAGTGGGGGTATCATTTGCTGGACCTGCAGATCAATGATATCACGTTTGATAAAATGATCCTGGATTCTATGAGCAAGGTGGTGGCCAGTAATAACCTGAAGGCGGCGGCGGAAAACGAAGGCCAGGCGCTGCTGATCACCAAAACAAAATCGGCGGAAGCAGAAGGGAACGCGATCAAGATTAGCGCCGAGGCAGAACGCGAAGCCGCAAAGCTGCGAGGGCAGGGGATTGCGCTGTTCCGGGAAGAAGTGGCAAAGGGGCTTTCATCGGCAGCTGTGGAATTGCGTCAGGCCAATCTTGATACCAATTTTATTCTTTTTAGTATGTGGACGGAAGCGATCAAGAATTTTGCCGAATACGGAAAGGGTAATGTGATCTTCCTGGACGGAAGTACGGAGGGAATGGAACATACTATGAAACAGTTCCAGGCAATGATGATGCGGAAAGAGGCGATCCAGGATGGCAATACAGCGAGTTGATTTTTTTGAACCATTAAGAATTGAGGCCATTAAAAGCTTAATTGTCTTAACTTCTTAATGGTTTATTGTTTATCGTTTGTCGTCTCTCGTTTGGTGGCTTTCACAAGCCGTTCTTTGCCCTGCATATCGGCTTTGATAATTGAGGAAAAGCCATTTTCGTTAAAAAGCGCTCTGGTAGCGGCTCCCAGACTTTCGTGAATCTCAACATAAATGGCGCCGCCGGGGTTCAGCAGCTGTTTTGCAGCGACCGCTATCTTCCGGTAAAAGAGCAGCGGGTCCTGGTCGGGAACAAATAATGCCAATGCCGGTTCGTAATTTAATACGTTGTTGTGCATCGATTCCTTATCCTTTTCGGGAATATAAGGAGGATTGCTGATGATGACATCTGCCGTGGGAAGTTGCGGCCAAAGGGTTTCATTTAAAAAATCCAATTGTATAAAATTAATTGCCGCGTTATAGCGCATGGCGTTCCTCCCGGCAACCGCCAATGCCCCGGGGCTGATATCACAGCTGGTAACAGCTGCCTGGGGTAGTTTTCGTTTCAAAATAACAGGAATGCAGCCGCTGCCGGAGCCGATGTCCAAAATACTCAGTACTTGTCTTGTATGGTTCTCGCCGATGACCCAATGCACCAATTCTTCTGTTTCGGGCCGGGGGATCAGCACGTTCTCATCTACGTAAAACGGGATATCATAAAACCAGGCTTCTTTTAAAATATATTGGATGGGCTCCTGCAGCTGCAATCGCCTACCAATATTTTCGAAGAAAATGGCCGTATCTGCGGGAAATGAAACTTCGTTTTGGTGGTCGTTGATATAATGAACTACAAGATCCCAGATGTTTGCCGCTTCCTGCTTTTCATAGACGGGGCTAATAGTGCCCATAAATTTATCCTTAAAGTTTTGCAGCTCCATTCTGCAAACTTAATTCATTTACATTTGCAAAAATGGAGCGTACCTCTTATAAGGAATATTTGCGGCGTTGTTTTCAGCTGGCACAGCTGGGGGCGGGGTATGTGGCGCCCAATCCGATGGTAGGCGCTGTATTGGTGCATGATGATACAATTATTGGTGAAGGCTATCATCAGCACTATGGAGAAGCCCACGCAGAAGTGCATTGTATTAACAATGCTTTGAAAAGCCATCCGGAGCTGGTCAGTCAATCGACGTTGTATGTTTCACTGGAGCCTTGTTCGCATTTTGGCAAAACGCCTCCTTGTGCAGATCTGATCATCAAACACCAGATACCCAAAGTCGTCATTGGATGCAGGGATAGTTTTGTGGCGGTGAACGGAAGAGGCGTGGAAAAATTGCGGAATGCCGGAATAGAAGTCGTTGAGCATATCCTGGAGCAGGAAGCGATAGCGTTGAATAAACGTTTTTTTACTTTTCATCAGCGTAAACGCCCTTATATTATTTTAAAATGGGCGCAGACAAAAAACAATATCATCGGCTCTAATAGCAATGAGCGAATGCTGATCACTTCAACAATTACCAATCGCCTGGTGCACCAATGGCGGACAGAAGAGGCGGCAATAATGGTGGGCGCCAAAACCGCAGTTAAAGACGATCCTTTACTGGACAACCGGAACGGACAGGGGAAAGCTCCTGTGAAGATCGTTGTTTCCGCTTCCGGCGCTGTACCGGAAAGTTTGAAGTTATTTCAATCCGGTGCGCCCGCTATTGTTTTTAACGCACAAAAAAACAAAGAGGCGGAGCGCCATCGGTTTATCAAAATCACCGCGGTACATTTTCTTGAAGCGATGCTGGATGAATTGCATCAATTGCAGCTGCAGAGCGTTTTGGTGGAAGGCGGGGCGCAATTGTTACAATCTTTTATTGACGCGGGTTTGTGGGATGAAGCGCGTGTGATCACCAATACTACGATGATTGCGCCAGGTGGCGTGCGGGCTCCGGAACTTCGAAACCATACCTTATTGCAGACGGATCTGCTGGTAAAGGACGAAATCGCTTTTTATAAAAATAACCATAATCATTTTATAGGGTCTGATGGATAAGACGCATTATTACCAAACCATAGAAACGGACGCACAGGCGGAATACAAGGACAAAGGCAGCCGGTTTATTGCTTATTGCTACCCCCTTAAAAATACCGAGGAGTTCAAAAAGATCCTTGCAACAGTAAAGAAAGAACATCCCAAGGCCAACCATCATTGCTTTGCTTACCGGTTGGGAACAGATGGCACACAGTTCCGGTCGAGCGATGCGGGGGAGCCCTCAGGAACGGCCGGAAGGCCCATACTGGGTCAGATAGACAGCAGGAATGTAACTGATATTCTTATTGTGGTCGTTCGTTATTTTGGCGGAACCTTGCTGGGCGTTCCGGGTTTGATAAATGCCTACAAAACCGCTGCAGCATTGGCTTTACAGGTAACACCGGTGGTACGCAAACCCATTCTGGCTAAGTATAATCTCCAGTTCGATTATACACAACTGAACCCGGTGATGACGATTGTAAAACAGTTTGATTGCGTTGTAATAAAACAGGAAGTGCAATTGTTCTGCTCACTGGATATCGGGATCCCCAAAAACAGGCTTACCGAGGTAATGCACCGGTTGGGTGATATAGCCAACATGGTAATAAAACCCATCGGGGGGGGTAAATAATAATTTGCTGCCACACCTTCCTTTTCTTAAATCTACCATTCATTTTCGTTTCTGCCCATTGTCACTAAACCTCTGACAAAAGAACTTTGCTGTATTAAAACAATAAGTTATGGCAAAGGCATATTTAGAGATCACACTGCAGGTTGAAGCTGCAAACCGCGCAAACGCTGCGGGCGTTTATAACAAATACAAAGCTCCTTTCCTGGAAACGATTAAAGGAGCGTTGTCCAAAGAATTACTGGCACATACTGACAATGTACAGGTACTGCATGGGTTTGATTCTGTAATCAATGCACAGGAATATTTGCTGAGCAGGCTTTTTAATGACGACGTGGTGGTAGCGCTTAGGCCTTATCTTACAGGGCAGCCAGATGTTAAAATATATGAAGTGGTTTGATCCTGGTGCGGCAGTTAAACTTTAAGCAGTAAAAAGCCGACAATGCTGCCCGTTAATATAATCAGGACGGTATTTAATCTTTTTATGAAGAGCATTAATGCCAGGCAGAGCGCAAGGACCACAGCGCTCTGCCATTGCTGCACTGCGTCGGTAAATAAGTGTAGTCCCACCACGGCAATGATCGAAATAGAAGCAGCACTTAACCCGTCCAAGAACACCCGTAGTTTCTGACTTTTTCGGGAGGAGGAAAGCAGCTTGTGCAAAAAAAAGGAAATGAAAAAGGAGGGGAGGAAAATGCCCGCGGTGGCGATTACGCCGCCCATCGTTCCGCCAACCAGGTAGCCGGCAAAGGTGGCGCTCGACAGGATGGGGCCAGGGGTAATTTGTCCTACCGCAATAGCATCCATCAATTGCTGACGACTGAGCCAGTGGTTATGGCGCACCAGCGATTCATCCATATAGGCAAAAAGCACGTAGCCACTGCCATATAATACCGCACCTATTTTTAAGAAAATAAAGAAAAGCTTACTCTCCGAAAAACGGGTGTTTAATTGCAGCAACAGCGGCGTAAATAACAGGCCGGTAAAAACGGGCAATTTATTTTTTGCACTATAGACGAAATAGTTGATACCGCCTGCAGCAATAATCAGCAATACTTCGTTCAAACCATAAAGCGAACCTGCAAATACCAGAACGCATAATAAAATAAGGATCGTTTTGTTTTTTAATGTTTTTTTTGACAGCCGGAAAACGGTACCTATAACCAATGCAGTTGTAGCGGGGCGCAGCCCGAAAATAAGATCCTGCACATTGGGTAAGGCGCTGTAGCGCTGATAAAAATAGCCAAAAAGCAGGCAGATCAGCATGGCCGGCAATATATAACAAATGCCTGCCACTACCAGTCCCAGGCGGCCGCCGCGTTCTTTTCCGCAATGCATTACGACTTCAACAGCATTCGGGCCGGGAATGATATAGGAGGCGCTCAATACATCCATGAAATGCTGATGATCGATCCATTTTCTTCTAACGACCATTTCATTTTCAATCGTGGCCACCATGCCGGCAATACCGCCAAACCCAATGGTGCCCAGCTTCAAACAGGAAAGGGCTATTTCCTTTAATCGCTGCGCTTTACTTTCTGTGGTATGTTCGGGAATGGGTAACGACATGTATAAGATTCAAAGATAAGTGCTGCGCTTTATGAAAGCCAATCATTAATGTTGTAGTCGTTTCGACGGGGCTAACTCCGACAAAAGTCGGGAGGAGTGAGCGGAGAAATTCCATTCTTTAATGACGATATTTCTCTTCACCCGCCTTTGGCGGGCTCATCGAAATGACGATGCCACAACGGCTTTCGCAGCAACAATAGCACCTTCCATATATCCCGGAAAGGCCGCCGCCGTTTCAGTGCCACAGAAATGCAACCGGTCATTCATATAGGAATCCGAAAATACTGGATGACCATTATTTTGGTGCGGACGTAAAATAACCGGGTTGCCTTCCATTACAAATGAATCATTCCATACTTTATCAAAGTAAGCTGATGGATTCATAATTTTTGGCCCCAACAATTCACTAAGCTGCTGCAACACCAGTTCCTTGCGCAGTTCCGGACTGTACGCCGTCGCGCCGCTATTTAAAAAGCCGGTAAATCCATATTTGTCAGCTGAAAAATTGGTATGGTCATACATCTCGGTTACAATACCGGCATGACTGTACAACATTCCCGAATACCCTTTATTTCTCCAAAAGGGTTCGTCATACTCCAATGTAAATTTTAAAGCGCCTGCCATCCAGGTCTGTACGGTGGGAAGTACTTGTGCCATGGGGGCTGGCAACCCAGGTGAAAACTGAATTTTAGCAGCGGCTAACTGTGGCGGAATACAGATGATTGCACTGCTTGCATCAAAAGAATCACCGTCAGCTGTTGTTAGAATCAGGTTGTTATCGGTTTGCTGAATACCGGTTACTTCTTTATTAAGATGAATGTTATGGGGATTCAGCTTTTGGGCTAATGCACTAATGAGCATTTGTGTGCCGCCGGCTATCCGGTAAGAAGGAAATTCGGCACCGGGAACGAAGAATTGCTGTGGCGGCTCAAATGATTTGGTTTGGAAAAGACTGATCCCTTCCGAATGCTGTGGGTATTTCGTCAGCCCCAATTCATTTATTAACTCCAATAAATTGATGTGTGCCTCTGAAAACCAGGTAGCGCCCAGCTCTAAAGGTGCACCCAGGGCACCGGTAACCGTTTGTATGCGTCCGCCCAGCCGGTCCGAGGCTTCAATAATAATGGCCTCGCTGCCTTTTTTTTGAAGAAGAAACGCCAGTGTTAAACCGCTCAACCCGCCTCCGATGATAACTATGCCTTTTGCCATAATGCGAAAATGCTACTTTCAAATGATTCTGTAATGGATAAACAGGCGTTTTTATGGTAGATATCGGCAAGAACATAGCAAATTACGGTAGCGTGATCCGGTTTTTGTAAATTAGCTCTTCAATGGCAAAAGAAAAAAAAGATATTAACGAATATCATCTCAACAGGGATCAACCCGGTCAGCCGCAATTTGCGATCCATAATTTAAGCAATTATCTGAAGGAGCATCAAGGCGATACCCGGCACCCGCATATTCACAGTTTTTACCAGATCATCTGGTTCAAAAGTGGCAGTGGCAAGCATTTTGTCGATTTTAAAGCATACGATGTTTTAAAAGACGCGCTATTCTTTATTGCTAAAAACCAGGTGCATTACTTTGATCAAAATACGCAGTACACCGGTGTTTTGATCCACTTTAATGAAACCTTTTTAGCACAAAACGATAATGAAACAGATTTCTTTCTGAAAGGGAATATCTTCAATAACCCCTATCAGCAGCCCTTTTGCAGTGTTGACGACGGCATGTGTTCTATACTGGAAACCTATTTAAAACTAATATCCGGAGAGCTGAATCGGGAGGAGATTTTTGGCCGGGAAGAATTATTGAGGACCTATTTAAAAGCATTTTTGATACAGGTACAACGGGTAAAAAATAAGTTCGACAAAGATGCAGACAAGCGCTCCTTTGTTCCGGATGATAAAAAGATACAATTGGTGAAATTTATAGATCTTATTGAGCTGCATTATACGAAAGGACTGAGTGTATCAGAATATGCAGGACTGCTTCACGTGTCGCCCAGAACTTTGTCTGACCTTACCCGACAGACGCTCAATAAAACGCCATCGC
This sequence comes from Niabella sp., assembly GCA_017744795.1. Taxonomy (GTDB): domain Bacteria; phylum Bacteroidota; class Bacteroidia; order Chitinophagales; family Chitinophagaceae; genus Niabella. Next base: position 24,807 of record JAGIAQ010000025.1, read on the forward strand.
AGTTGATACAGGAGCGTATCGTCCTGGAAGCGCAGCGTTTGTTATTGCATTCCAGTCTCAATGTGAACCAAATTGGCTACCGGCTTGGCTTTGATGATGCATCTTATTTTGTAAAGTATTTTAAAAAGTATACAGGCACGGCGCCGTTGGAATTCCGAAAATCCATTTTTTTCGCAGATCAGGGCCGATAGTTATTGTAAAGAAGCCGACACCCGATCTTACATATAAAACACATTAAACCGGTGCCCGTCCGGGTCGGCAAATGCAAATCCATAATAGCCTTTACCAAATGCTTCCGGTTGTGAAAGGAGCTCTCCGCCTGCCTTTGTAACAACTGCGGCCCAATCGTCTACTTCCGTTTTGCTTTCTGCGGAAAGTGTAAACATTATTTCCGCTGCAGCATGCGCATCCGCTATTTCGATGTTCATGTTGGATTGAAGCACTTCCTTTAAAAAAAAGTGAATGATAAATTTATTTCCGCCAACAATAAAGCTGGTCAGTTGCTCGTTGGGGGCGCCGTTAGGCGTGAAGCCCAGATCGGTGTAAAACGTTGTTGTCCGTTTTAGATCGGCTACAGGCAAATTAGCCCATATCATTTTTGGATTCATAGCATTAAATTTCTACAAAGCTATTATTCAAGGCCGATATTTTTGCGCTGCAAAAGCGACATTATAAGGATGTATTTGAGACAATTCTGTATTTCCCGCAGATCAGCGCTGATGGGCTCGCAGATTTCGCTAATTTGCTTACCTTCAGATGTATGAATTCAAAAAACGATGTATTCGCGATTCTTGAAAGGCATTTGCCCGATTACCTGCTTACGAACTATACCAATGGCAGGCTTAACCCGGAAAAAAATAAACTCTATGGGTTTGCTCTTACTGAAATAGACCCCGCTCGGTATCATCAATATTCATACTTAAACGAGTTTGACGGTTATGTTGCACGTGACGCAGATCAGGAAAAACAAAAAACATATAGCGACGGCGGCAATTGTTACCAACTTAAAGATAAAGAATTGTGTATGCAGGAAGGGGTGTATACGTTCTTTGCAATAATTTTTTTTGGTTGTCTGTATGAAGGGCAATGGTATATTCTCAAAGAACTTCGCTTTTACGGCACTTTGATCAGTAAACCGGCTGTGCTTGACGAACTGACTGCGGATATAACCAGTGATACTATTTTTAACAGCACTATTTATCGTCCTGTAGCGGAATATTACTCGTTTGGGAAATCTGCTGAAAAACGGAGCATTGAATTTCTTGAGTTTTTAAGACTGCCGGAATTGGTAGCATATAATAAAAAAGAGGAAAAACAAGCGTTGCTGGCCGCGCACAAAGCCTATCTCGAATTATCCGTATTTAAGCCTTTTATGGATCGGCTGCGGGCCGATAACTTTGAAACGTTTAATAAATTTAATATACTGCACGGCTGGAATCTGTTGTTGATTTTTTCTTCCTCTCGGAATTATGTTTTAATGCCGGTTGTTGTCGTGAACGGGAAAAAAGAGCGCCGGCTCTATTATTTCTTCTGGCATGAGAATGAGAAAAAAATGTACCGGTGGAATTATTTCGGTCTTAAGAACCTTAGTGAAAAATATCATTATGCAAATGAGATTATTGAAGACCTGTCGAAGATCTGCTATTGGAATAGCGAAGATTACCTGGGATCTACCTGTACATTAGATGATGAAAATTTTTGGAATGGTTACGTTCTTACCAGAGATAACGGCCATTATCGTTATCTTGAGCCTATGAAGTTTGACCGTTTATAATTTTAATCGATCCGCTCAAAAGCCGTAAAATGATGTTTCGGTTCAAAGTGATTCCAGATGATATTGGCCAGTTTGCGCGTCAGCACTTCCGCTTCGTTATCATCTGTCCAGCTATGATCTTTATTGTTTTTAGTAAGAATACAAAAAACAAAATCGCCGCCAGGCGCATTTACCAGCACCACCTCGCCGCGGGCATCGTCTATCGATCCGGTTTTACAAATAGTGCTTACCGTAGCCGGAAGCTGCGACAAAGAACGGCCATTATAAAACTGGTTCTTTAAATAGCGGTACATTTTATCGGAATACCGGGCATCAATTACCTTTCCCTGCCGGATCAGCGTAAACAGCTGCGCCATTTCCTTTGGAGTGGTTTGCCCCCAGCCATATTTTTTCCAGATATCTTCCCGGCCAGCCGTGCGCGAGTTTACTTTTGTATTAGGTAGTCCCAATTGATCCATCAACGGATTCACAGTTACTCCGCCGCCTGCCAGTTCCTGCAGCCAGATGGCCGCCACATTATCGCTGTACGTTAACATCAAAGAGATCATGGTCGACAGATCCGTACGCGCGCTGTCCTTATAGAATTGCATCAATCCCGAACCACCATAGGCCCGTTTGGCACTGTACACAAACTCCTGCGATAATTTTAATTCACCTTTAGCTATCTTTTGAAATACACCCGCCAGTATAGGTACTTTCACAATGCTGGCCGTGGGAAATATAGTATCAGCATTGATCGCCACCGATCTGTTTTTTTCTAAATGATGCACATACACCCCAATAGTACCGTGGAAGCCGCTGACAGCGTTCTCAAGCAAGGCTTTTAATTGTTTATCTTCTTTTTGTGCGTAACTAAATGTGTGTATCAAAACTACACTGGCAAGCAGGATGTATTTCAGCATGGATGAACGGGTTTTCGCAAATATAAGAAAAGTCCTCTCCATGCGGAAAGGACTTATTTTTAAAATTGTCCATAGAATACCTGGAAACAAGGCAGCTGCAATTCCCTGCGCCACATATCCACAACCTGATCCCGGTCGTCGAGAACCAGGGTTACCTGATAGTTTCCTTCTATTTGATCTTTGAACAGCGCCCTTTTCAGCACACTGTCTTTTATATAGTTCCCTGAAGGCCGCATCCACAACGCATCAAATTGGACCGAATGTTTTTCCAAAAAGCGCAATGTTTGCTCCCGGTACTTATCCTCCCTTCCAGACACTAGTAAAATGTGATGGCCGTTTTGGCGATAAATAGTCAACGTGTCGGCCACTGCGTTGTTCAGGCGATCATTTTCGCAAGCAGACGCATCAAAAGGATCCCGGTCTTCCATTAATGCCAGGGTTCCGTCCAGGTCGCAAATAACTGCTTTGGGCAGGTTCGTTTCCTGTACTCTAACCTCGTTGCGCATCCGCTGGCGCGGCCGCATTGTAAACTCAAAATGGATCTTTAGCTGCTCCAATGCACCGGTGTGATGGGTAATTGCCTTTACCGGTATCCATTTACCCGTAGCGGCTTCCCGTTTTTCGCAGCGTGTTAGTAGTTCCGGCTGGGGTACATCAAAAACCCTGAAAGAGATATCTGCCAAATGCCCGAACGCTGCTATATATTGCTCCAGGTATTCCGGTTTTGTGTGCGTGGCATCGGCAATAACGTTTATCTTTTTCAGCAACATTCTTTCAACTGCTGCAAATATCATTGCCGATATGGTGGCTTCCAGTTCATCAGAAAGAAATGTTTTTGAGAACTGCATCTCCCTGAAATCGTCCCTGCAAACCCGCACCCAGTTAAGATGTGTGCGTATGTGATATTTTGCAAAAGTGGATTTGCCGCTGCCGGGTGCGCCGATAAGTATCAATAATTGTGGATTTTTATTTTTCATCAAAGAAGATTTATAAAGTTGCGTCCAGTCTGCTTTCCATTTCCTCCTCCAGGATCCTGTCAAGCAGCAGGTTCTTGTAATAATAATTCTCCAGGCCAATTTCCTGGTAAGGAACCGATAATAACTGGTAATTAATAGCCCAGTCATTTATGGAACAGGCTAACTTGCTGCGAATATTCCTTTTCCGGATCTGGCGTTCCATTTCGTTTTGGAATTGGACACCATAGATCATTGTCAGGTAATTATTGTTCCTTACTTTCAATGCCGGCGGCAGCCCTTTAACGAAAGCCGTGGCGGGTTTTATTACAATACCTTCTTCCATTTCACGGCTCAGCGAAGCAAACCATTCATAAATACCGGCTGCTTTTTCTGCAACCTCCGCTTCAGCGTTTAAATGCAATACTTTCATTTCGTCATCATTTACCTCCAGGTAAGTATTGTTATTGTTGGGGATTTCTTCGCGGCCGTCTGTGTATACTTTTTTAAAAATATTGAAGGGCTTAAAATGCAATTGTTGCTCCCTGCCGAAATGGGCAATTTGTTTTTCAAAAATGCTGATCCCCTCTCCGTACTGCTCACTGTTGGGGATATTAAAGTTCTGCAATGCACTATACTGACGAACAATATGCGCCGGGTATTTCATTTTAAGCATCGCCTGGCTCAAATCCATTTTATCCGTTTGAAAAGTGCTGCAGGCCGCTCCTGACCGTACTTTCAATATCTTATCAATAAGACCCGAGCCCTGCAAAAACGCATGGTATTCCTTATGCGCGTTTAAATAGCCTTCGAATTCTTTTTCAATCAGCCCTTTTCCCAAAATGCTCCAGGGCAGTAATTCGGCCTGGATGATAACCATTTCCAATCCCGACCAGTTAAACCTATTGTACAGTTCTTCGCAGGCCAGTTTTGCTTCTGTGAGATTGATATGCTCTATTTTGTAGCCGTTCCTGCTTACAAAATAGGTTTCATCCGGGTTCCGGTGCAGGTAGATATCGCAATAGGAGCCCATGTATTTTTTTTGAATCACGATATCGTGCACTCCGTTCCGCACATAATAAAGAAGCCCCTCATAGATGCTTTCAATCTCATTGCGTTCGATCGATTTGGGCGCAGGAGAAATAGTGGGAGAAAAGGCATTGACCTTGTGGGTACACATCCAGTCAATTCTGGTCCTCATTTTTCTCAATTCCTGAATTTTGTCGTTATTTTTCATTACCTGTTGTTGTTTTTTCTATTATGGCCAATTGTGTAGGACGAATGCCATTTAACTCGTCGCCCACTTGTGTATACATTATCTGAACATCGTTTCCCGCGATACAGTCCTCTATAAACAAACGGAACTCCCCACGCGTAAATTCAAACTGGTGGTCGTCATGACGGAAACCGCTGTCGAAATAAAACTTATTAAATTCAGCATTAGGAGTGGAAATAATGATCTTGTTAAAATCAAACTCCAGCGCCTTTTTTACTAAGGCAACCGACGCTTCCCGCGCATTATGTTCTATTACTTCCGTTAGGACGATATTTACCTTCCCGTTTACAGATACTTCATCTATGCTGGTATAAAAGGAAAGATTGTCCGTATCCATTCTGTTCATGATATTTTCCCCAAGGCGCCCCAGGTTTTCTGCGCGGTCCACTGCATAGTAAGGTTGCGTATGCCCCATTTTTACAAACCGTTTGTAGTATGCAAATTCACCACATCCGATATCCAGGATGGCGAGATCAATACCCGTTGCATCTGTAATAAAACCAAGCCTCGATTGTTGAGTATCTTCCCTGGTTAAATTGGCCTTTATGCCGTACAGGGCCAGGTAGGCCTCCAGCACAGGCTTTACCAGGGCGAATTGAGTATTGTTCTTTACCGCTCGTTTTATGAACAGGTACAATACGAAATAGGGCACCCCCTCCAGGTTCGTAAGTACCCGCAGGTATTTTTGCGCAAAAGAGTCATCAACAAAAGTGCTGAAGTCATCTATATTGGTCAGGTGCGTAAACAAGGCGGTGAGGTTTAATAAATTAAGCGCCTCGAATATTGTTGACCCTGTTATGGTAACACTAAAATTGTTTCCTACATTTTGCTCTACCGCGATGCCTTTAAAATATTTCTCCAGCAGAAAAATACCGTTGCGATACCATCTG
>JAGIAQ010000025.1:30611-41890 GCA_017744795.1 Niabella sp.
ATATAAAACACCGGTACCCTGATGGTGCAGGGCTCCTGGTCTGCTTCACCTCTGGTGCTTTGGCCCAGCCATTTCATTTCCTGTGCCTCGTAATCTTTTTTTTCTTTCAGCAAATGACCGAATAATTCCGTGCTGATATTTAAAACGATCAGCGGATTGCTCAGGCTCTGAAAATCCAGCTGATTACCGGTTGCCTCAGAATAGCTGTTGCCATTATCCCGGAACAAAACCTCGTACTCATGAGCAGAAACCAGGTTGCCGATAACAACTCCCGATTTCAGCGGTTTGGCATAAAGCCCTTCATCCGTTTGCGGGTTTTTATGAAGTATGTCCGCCAGATAATCATTTTTGCAATAAATTCTTAAAATCATATCTTTTTCATTTATCAAAGCAAAGGTGTAAAAAGGACTACGCAATGTATTTGCGTAGTAAAAAATATTTCCCGATTTTTATAAAAACAATGGATCATGGCAATAAATAAACTGGCATTAATGCGTTATAAGATCATTGATGATTGTTTACGAAATAAAATGCGGAAGTGGACATTGGATGATCTGATCGATACGGTATCGGAGAAATTATATGAGCAGGAAGGCGTTGAAAATGGTGTCAGCAAGCGAACGATCCAGGGCGATATTCAAATAATGCGCAGTGATAAGCTGGGATATAATGCGCCCATTGAAGTAGCTGGACGCAAATATTATTATTATACAGACGCTGATTACAGCATCACAAAGGCTCCGATGAACGAGGCGGATATGAACCGGCTGAAAGAAGTGATCGAATTGCTGAAACAGTTCAATGCCTTTCAATACCTGGAGGATATGGGCGAGGTGGTGGCCAGACTGGAAGACCGGCTTTACAGCTCTGCCGGCCAAACCGCCAATTATATTCAATTTGAGGAAAACCGGTTATTGAAAGGATTACATTTTATTACCCCTCTTTACCAATCGATCCGGAATAAAAAAACAGTAGCTATAACCTACCAGTCATTTAAGGCCCGACAGCCGGCGATAGCTGTGTATTACCCTTATTTATTGAAGGAATACCGCAACCGCTGGTTCCTTATTTGCCGGCGCAAACAGGAGCACCAGCTGTTGAACCTGGCGCTCGACAGGATGATGGCGGTTGCCGAGATGGCGGATGAGCCTTTTGCACCCTATAGAGGCGTGGAGCTGAGCCGCTATTATAGTGATCTCATCGGCGTAACAAAAAGCCAGACAGATCGTGCCCATAAAGTAATGCTGATGGTAAATAAATCCAATGCACCCTATGTTTTAACAAAGCCCCTGCATCATTCCCAGCAACTAATAGAGGAAAACGAAGAGGGTATTATTATTCGCATAGACGTTGTTTTGAACTTTGAACTGGAACGGGAACTACTTTGTTTCGGAGAAGCGGTTAAAGTGCTTGCGCCCCGCTTGCTTGCCGGCCGGGTAAAAAAGCGTTTAGCAGAAGCGGCTAAACAATATGAAAGCCCGTGATTTTTTTGGGCGTGCCCCTGGTAGGGGGCAGGAGAGCTGGTTACCCCGAAAACGGAATCCAATGATGCCCCTTACCAGGGTCGGGTTATTCGCTGCAAGTCCGCCACAGGCTCCTCCACAGAGGCTTCAGCGGGCTTTCCGCTGCTACCCCTCACGCTAGGCTTCGTTGAAAATGATCTGCTGTCTTTAAAAGAAGATTCTAACAAACGATCAACAAAATGAGTTGCTTAAGGCCCATCGGGCTTTCCGGTCGGTAGCACCAATGTAAACAGATGTTTATGCCCCGTCAGGGGCGCCTGGTGCTATTAATTGTTTAAGAATATCCTGTTCAATAAAAAGCATTGTGTGCGTATTGACCACTACCTCCTCACACAACACTGATCAAAGGCCCGTCGCCTTTAGCTTGTAGCTTGCCGATAGGTTTTAAGGTATAGCCCTGTTCCTGCATCAATTGCTCAAAAGCACCCGTTCCGGATTCTTTAACGGCCACCAATAAACCGCCGCTGGTTTGCGGGTCGGCAAGAATTTGCTGCTGCCGTTCCGTAACCGGGCCGATCTTACTGCCGTAGCTGTTCCAGTTGCGGGTGGTGCCCCCGGGAACGCAGCCAAGATCCAGGTAATAGGGGATGGATGTAATGACCGGAACTTTTTCAAATTCGATTATAGCCGAAAGCCCGCTGCCTTCACACATTTCAGATAAGTGTCCTAATAAACCAAACCCAGTAACATCCGTCAATGCCGTTACGGTGTCCAGTTTGCCCATCAGGGCACCTGGTTTGTTCAGGGTGGTCATGCTTTTTAAAGCGATGGCAGCGTCTTCGGGTTTTAATAATCCCCTTTTTTGAGCAGTGGATAATACACCTACGCCCAGGGCTTTGGTAAGATATAGCTGGCAACCGTCAGTAGCCGTTGCATTCTGCCTGAGATCGGCGGTAGCCACCAGCCCGTTTACAGCAAGTCCGAACACCGGCTCCGGACAATCAATACTATGGCCGCCTGCAAGGGTAATGCCAGCTGCAGCACATACCGCACGGGCGCCTTCCAGTACCCGGCCGGCAACCTCCGGCGGCAGTTTATCTATCGGCCAGCCCAGGATCGCTATAGCCAGCACGGGCTTGCCACCCATGGCGTATACATCGCTGATAGCGTTGGTTGCGGCAATGCGGCCAAAATCATACGCATCATCCACGATCGGCATAAAAAAATCGGTGGTGGAAATAAGGGCTGTGCCATTGCCCAGGTCCAGCACCGCGGCATCATCACGCTTATCATTGCCTACCAGCAAACGCGGGTCGGGCAGGGTGGCAGGGGCGGTCGTATGTAATATTTTATCAAGCAGGGCCGGACTGATCTTGCAGCCGCAACCGGCGCCGTGAGAGTATTGTGTGAGTTTAACTGTTGTTTCCATTCAATAAATCAAAACCTGCTTATGCAGGCAAGGTGGTTATAAAATTGATGAGTTGGTGGCTGTCTGCCGCAAGGTCATTACCTGATGCGTCCAACGGAAATACGCGGTCTGCGGCGCGTAGGCTCAGTCCTTTGCGGTAGGCTTTATCGTAGTAAGCCAATGCGATCCGGATAAAATCAGCCATACGCCCTTCCCGGATAGCTGCCACCGCCTGTTTAGTCTGCAAAGGGCCCAGTCGCTTTTGAATACGCTCCGTACTTTCGGCTAAAAAATCAGGATCCAGTTTACCGTAATCCTGCAGCAGTGTTTGCACGCGCTGTTCCGCCGGAACCTGCAGATCAATCAATGCAGCGCTGCGCATTTGCAGCCACAGCGGGCCTGGAATGCAGCGCCGGCCGATCTTCTGAGACTCATCTTCCAGCCAAAGAGGTTCAACAGGATCCATATCTTTCAGTTGCCAGGCCAGCTCATTTTCAAATTGCTCCTGGGTGGGTTGTACCATTTTATTCAGACTTCCATAAGCAGAGCCCTGGTGTTGCGCCAGTTCTTCCAGGTCGACCACCTGCTGTCCATGCGCTTTCATATATTGCAGCAAGCGGGTCTTGCCCGAGCCCGTCATGCCGCCCAGGATACGTAAGTGCCAGGCTCGCTCATACTGTTTGTGCGCCCAGCGCCGGTAGGCCTTATAACCGCCTGAGACCTGGCATACTTCAAACCCGTATAAGCTGAGCGCCCATGCCATGGAACCACTGCGCATACCGCCCCGCCAGCAGTGCACGGCAATGCGTTTGCCAGGGGCAATCTCCAGGCACCTGCGGATGAATCCTGACCATTTAGAACCGGTAAGGTCAAAACCCAGCAGTATCGCAGCCTCGCGGCCCACTTGCTTATAAGTGGTGCCTACCTGCACGCGCTCTTCATCGCTGAACAGGGGTACGTTGAAGGCCCCGGGCACCTGTCCCCGCACAAATTCTGCAGGGGTGCGTACGTCCACCAGCGGCAATGTGGCCGCCTGCCCGATCCAATCGGCTATGGTAATGGATTGTGTCATTTTTTCCGGTGGCAAAGGTAGCGTATTTCGGGACGCGCATGAGGATTTAACCGCAAAGGCGCCAGGGCCCGCCAAAAAAGCCTCGCGTCATAGCGCCTTTGCGGTTAATCAATTTTCTAACTAATGTTCATCGCCCGTATTCGTCATTTTGGCCAGGATAAAAAAGGCACCCTTGGTTACAACCCGGGCACCGGACGGTATTTCTCCAAGTAAGGTTACCTGTGTATATCCAACATCAACAATACCCTTCGCTATTGGGATCATTTTAAAATGAATGTTCTTTTTAGTAGTATCCGTCTTTGTTTCATCCACGATAAAAATATAATCCTTCCCCTGGTAATTAATAATCGCGGCTTCGGGTACGGCAGGGGCCGTTTGCTGACTTAAGCTAACGGTGGCGGTAACCCCCATGCCGTCTATTAATCCTGCTTTATTACCGGTTACAGAAGCATGGATTGGGATGGATTTTGTATCGCCTTCAAATGCTGTGCCGATGGAAAATATAACGGCGTCGTATTCTTTGCCCGGATTATTCGTTAAAGTAAAGTGTATGGTTTGTCCTTTTTGTATATGAGCAAGGTCCTTTTCATAAACGCTCAGATCAAGATGTAGCTGCGAATTATTGACTACCTCGGCAATGGGGCTGGTTACATCTACGTTGCTGCCAATTTGGACGATGACCTTGCTAACGGTACCGCTGATGGGTGTACGTATCGGCAGCACAGCAGAAAACTGCCGGGAACCGCCCATCAGGGTTAGTTGCTGTTGAATGCCCGCACGCTGGCTTTTTAAGGTCTTTAGTTCCGTTTCCGCACGCTGATAGTTTTTAAGAGGCGCTGCATTCCCTTTGTACAATTCTTCCTGTCGCTTTGTTTCTATTGTTGCCAATTGGATCTGGGCATCTAGTTGTTGCAATTGCTGTTGCAAGGGAATCAAACCGGGGTTCGTTATAGTGGCCAGCACTTGTCCTTTCTTTACAAAACTGCCGGGACGAACCGTTAACGTACGCACCACGCCACCCGAAAGGGGCGTAATAAAAGCTTTATTCTCGTTCGGCACGGTGAGCATGCCGGTGGCCTTAATGGTATTCACTAATTCTTTATGCTCAATACTACCCAGCTGCAGCCCGATAGCCTGCGCTTGGTCAGCAGTAAGAGAGAGCCCCTCGCCCTCATGTGCTATTGCTGTGGTTTCCGCTTCGGGCTCCTTATTTTTTTTATGGGTATCACAGGAAATCAGCGTTGCTATAACTACTGAGAAGAAAAATGAAGAGATAAATTTAAACATCACTGTTTATTTATAAGTTGATAAAATAGAGGTATTGAATTACTGACTGGTTATACTTATTCAAAGCGTCGAGGTAGTTTTTTTGCATGTCGGTGGCCTGGTTCAGGTATTGGGTCAATTCCATAAAACTAAGCTCACCGCCCTTGTATCCCAGAACGGCAGCTTTTATAATTTCCCCGGCCTGTTCTAAGCCGTTGGATTCATAATATTGTACCAGGGCATCCGCCTGCGCAATAGCAGTCTGCGCTTGTTTTTTTTGACTGCTCATGCGCTGTTCCTGCAGCGCACCGTTTTTTTGCTGCAGCTCCAGATCAGCTTTAGCCACATTTAGTTTTTGCCTGTTGGCTCCGGCATTAAACAAGGGAATGCCCACGGATACAGAAAAGCCGCTGTAGGGCTCCCTCATACCGTACAGTGCCTGTGAAAAGAAGCGCCCGGAAAGTTCCGGCCTGTTCTCGTTTTTTTGCACGGCAATACCTGATTCCGCAATGCTGATCTGTTGTTGCTGCAATGCGAGCAGGGGATGTGCGGTTGCTGCATTCCCTGCCGATGGCATTATTTTCTGCAACGGGCTGTTTAGCGGTAACAGGGATTGTTGCGTATTTAGCAACAACATCAATTGCTGCTGTTGCAGTATCATTTCATTCGCGAGTTCTTTTTCTTGCGCCTTTAGTTCCTTAAAGCGTACCGCAGCGGCGATCTTTTCCAAGCCGGCCGCTTCACCCTTGCTATAACGCAATGTTGCTGCCTGCAACAATGAATTGTAAATGCTATCCAGCTGCTGGTATAACCCGGCCCGGTCCTGCAAATACCATAGCTGATAATAAGCTGCACGCACTTCCTTCTTTAGCTGCACATCAATGGCTGAACGGTTCAGCTCATAATATTTTGCCTGTTCCTTCAGGTAAACCCGTTTTGCCTTATAAACACCGGGCCAGGCTACCGATTGTGATACGCCTACCTTCAATATACCTTTAGAGTTGCCTGTCTGCAGGTCTTCATTTTCCGCAAATACGCCTGTATTGGGAAGGGCAGATGCCGTTCCCACTGTCGCCTGTGATTTTTTTATTTCGGCATCATTCACTTTAAACTCAAGGTTCCCGTTTTGTGCAAGCTGCAGCGCTTCGTCAATGCTAACCCGCTGTGCAAATACAGGCATGGCGCCGGTTATAAAAAGTATTAGTAAAATGTATCGTTTCATGGTTTTAATCTGTTTGAATAATTAGAAGGGTGCGATTCCAGGCTTTAGTGCTACTATCCCCCCGACCCCTAAAGGGGCGGTTTGTTGCGTCGCACGCTTCGGCTTCAGTACTGTTATCAACTATTAGAATTCTTTTCATTTTTACCGCTGAATAAAATATACAGACAGGGTAGCACGATCAAAGTAAGTACCGTGGCAGATACCAGCCCGCCTATTACAACGGTAGCCAGCGGTCGTTGTACTTCTGCACCTGCGCCCTGACTTAACGCCATTGGTAAAAAACCAAGGGAAGCTACCGCGGCCGTCATTAATACCGGGCGCAGGCGGATCATGGCACCTTTGATAACTCTTTGATAAATATCGGTTTCACCCGTTTTCCTTAACGTGTTAAAGGTTCCAATCAGTACTATGCCGTTCAATACCGCCACGCCGAATAAAGCGATAAAACCGACACCTGCTGAAATACTGAAATTCATGCCGCGCAGCAATAAAGCCGCCACGCCTCCGATAGCACTTAAAGGAATAGCCGTAAAAATAAGCAGCGCCTGTTTTGCCGAATGAAACGTAAAGTATAACAGGACAAAAATTAAAAGCAACGCGACAGGTACTGCGATCTGCAGCCGTGCAGATGCTTCCTGCAGGTTTTGAAACGAACCGCCGAATGTAGTATAATAGCCCGGTGGCAATTTGAACCCGGACGTTGCTAATAATTTTTGAATTTCCTTTACAACTGTTTCCACATCGCTGTTACGCACGTTAAAACCGATCACGATCCTGCGTTTGGCATCTTCCCGCGTTATTTGTGCCGGCCCTTCTTTAAAGGCCACAGTAGCCAGTTCTGACAGCGGCACCTGGCGCCCGTTGGGCAGGGGCACAAAAAGCGCCGCAACAGATGCCAATGAGCTTCTGTAAGCGCTGTCTACCCGCACCACCAGGTCGAACCGGCGCTCATTTTCAAAAATGACCCCGGCTGATTGTCCGGCGAATGCGGCTGTAACCACCTGGTTGATCGCTTCAATATTTAAACCATAGCTGGCAATTTTTGGGCGGTCGTATTCAATGGTGATCTGCGGCAACCCCGCTATACGTTCGATCTGCGGAGACGAAACGCCCGTTACATTTTTGATGCCCAGCGCGATCTTTTGTGCCTGAGCCAAAAGCGTGTCCAGGTTCTCGCCAAAGATCTTGATGGCAACGTCCTGTTTTACGCCGGTCATCAGTTCATTAAAACGCATTTGTATGGGCTGGCTGGGCTCTGCAATTACGCCCGGTAAGGTTTCCAGCTTTTCTTTCATCAACGCTGCAAGCTTATTATAATCACGGGTCGTTTGCCATTCTTTTTTATCTTTTAAAACGACGATCAGGTCGGTGGCGTTCATTGGCATGGGGTCGGTGGCCACATCCGCCGATCCGGTTTTACCAATCACCATTTTTACCTCGGGATAAGCGCGCAACAACTTTTCCGCCTGCATCGAAGTTTCAATGGTTTGTGCCAGCGATGTTCCCTGGGGCAATACAAACTCAATTGCATAATCGCCTTCTTCAAGATTGGGAATAAATTCGCCGCCTGTTTTTGTAAAAAGAAATATGCTTATTGCAAATAATCCGAATGTTACCCATACGATCGCTTTTCGTATTGCCAGCGCTTTCAGTAAAACGGGCTGGTAAAACCGCTGCAGTGCCTGCATCATCCGGTCGGAGAGGGTTGGACCAGCTACAGGTTTTTTTGATAAAAACAAGGCACTTGCCATTGGAATATAGGTCAATGAAAGGAGCAGTGCCCCCAGGATGGCAAAGCCCACCGTTTGTGCCATGGGGCGAAACATCTTGCCTTCAATACCTGCAAGGGTCAGAATAGGTAGGTATACGATCAGGATGATCACTTCCCCAAATGCCGCACTGGATCGTATTTGTGAAGCAGCATTGTATACTTCAAGATCCATTTCCGCCTGTGTACGCTTTCTGTGAAATCTTCCGCTGTAAAGATGATGGAGTGTCGCTTCCACAATAATAACTGCCCCGTCCACGATCAGTCCAAAGTCAATAGCCCCAAGACTCATCAGGTTGGCGCTTACGCCAAAGAGGTTCATCATGCCCAAAGCGAACAAAAGTGAAAGAGGGATCGCAGAAGCTACGATCAGCCCCGCACGCAGGTTGCCAAGGAACAAGAGCAGCACAAAGATCACGATCAACGCGCCTTCGATCAGATTCTTCTCAACCGTGCCAATTGCCTTTTTTACCAGCTGGCTGCGATCCAGGAATGGCTCCACCACTATATCTTCCGGCAATGCCTTTTGAACGGCAATCATGCGTTCTTTCACGCGGTTTACCACATCATTGCTGTTGGCGCCTTTTAGCATCAGTACAATACCCCCAACTACTTCTTTTTCTCCGTTGTAGGTAAGTGCACCATAACGCGGCGATGATCCAAAGCCAACCTTCGCTACGTCGCGGATCAATACAGGAGTGCCATTCCCGGCAGTTTTGACCAATATATTTTCAATATCCCTGAAATCCTTAGCCATACCAATGCCGCGAATAAAATAGGCATCGGGTTTTTTATCGATATAAGCGCCTCCGGTGTTCTGATTGTTTTTTTCCAGTGCTGTAAGCACTTCGGGAAGCGTCACATTCATTGCCTGCAGGCGGTCGGGGTTCAGACTTACTTCATATTGTTTCGTCTGCCCGCCAAATCCACTGATCTCCGCCACGCCTTCAACGCCGGCCAGCTGACGACTCACGATCCAGTCCTGCAGCGTGCGCAGCTCCATGGGCGTGTACTTTTGTTCACTGCCTTTTTTAGGATGCAGCATATATTGATAAATTTCACCCAGCCCGGTGGTTACAGGAGCGATGGAAGGGCTTCCCATTCCTTTTGGAATTTCTTTTTCAGCATCTTTCAGTTTTTCGCCGATCAATTGCCGTGCGAAGTAGATGTTGACCTTGTCTTTAAAAACAAGTGTAATGACGCTTAATCCAAAGCGGGAAAAGGAACGCATCTCCACCATATCGGGCAGGTTGGCCATTGTACGTTCAATGGGGCTGGTCACAAATTGTTCCGTTTCCTGCGCGGCCAGTGTGGGCGCTTGTGTAATAATTTGTACCTGGTTATTGGTAATATCCGGTAACGCATCAATCGGGAGGCGGCTGGCGCTCCATACTCCCCAAACGATCAGCAGCAGCGTGCCCGCACCGATGATCAGTTTGTTTTTGATGCTGAAATGTATAATTCTGTTCAGCACGTAAACTAAAAATTTATGTAAAAAATAGCATTAAAGGGGTGTTCAAAGAATTTTGAACACACAATTGCAAATAAAGATTAGCTTACCCGGGGTGGTTGCCAGATATGGTCTTTAAAGTCGCTCAGTTGTTTATGGGTATAAAAGCAAACTGTAGGTTCGCTTAATGAAACCGGACCAGTATAATTAAAAGACGTTGCCGGCATTAGGGTAGTGGTTGTGTAACAGCAATTGCAGGCACAAAACGGAGGACAGGCCTCGGCGTGGTTAGGGTTATGATCCTGTTGGGTAGCGGCTATCACTGGTTGGGCTTGTCCACTTGTATTGTTGCCATCCGGACAAGGTAGTACCATCAATAATAAAAGGTAAAAGCTAAACAGGAACAAAAATCCTTTCATAACGGAGCAAAACTAATCCATCTGAAGGGCGCGAACAAATAATTGACCAAGGATTAATGTAACGATGGTGCAGAAAAATGTATTGAATACCTTTCACAGAGCGCATATATCTCTTTGCAGATGCATGTAATTTGTTTAAGCTCTTTTCAAAAGGAGAAGCTGCATCACCCGCAGGGATTGGAGGAAAAAACGTATCTTGTTTTAATGCAACCCGTTTTAAAAATGATGCGAATGAAACAGATTTTTGTTCTTTTGATCTTATCCGTAACCATTATCAAAGCAAAAGCGCAAAACAATTACACAACAGAAAAGGATATTAGTTATTACCCCGCCGCGGTCGTAAGGACGGATCCCTATATTGAAAGCCAATGCCGGCTGGATATTTATTATCCAAAGGACCGGAAGAACTTTGCAACAATCATATGGTTCCACGGCGGTGGTCTTAAAGCCGGAAAAAAAGAAATACCCGCGGCATTGACGAACAAAGGATTTGCAGTGATCGGTGTCGGCTACCGCTTTTCACCAAAAGTAAAAGCGCCACAATATATTGAAGACGCTGCCGCATCCGTAGCCTGGGCCTTTCAGCACATAGCAGCATATGGAGGCGACCGGAATAAAATTATTTTGTCCGGCCACTCGGCCGGAGGCTATCTGGACCTCATGTTAACATTGGACAAAAAATATTTACAGCATTACAATATTGATGCGGACAGTCTGCTTTGTGTGGTGCCTTTCAGTCCTCAATGTATCACGCATTTTACGGTAAGAGAGGAGCGGGGCATTAATCCCCTGCAACCCATTATCGATTCACTGGCGCCGCTATATCATGTACGTAAAGTAGTTCCGCCTATTCTGCTGCTCACCGGAGACCGGGAAAAAGAGCTTTATGGCCGTTATGAAGAAAACGCGTACCTGCTGCGCATGCTCAAACTAACGGGCAATACACAGGCGGGGCTTTATGAATTGCAGGGATATGATCATGGCGGCATGGCACAACCCGGATTCCCGTTATTGGTACGGGAAGCGGAGCGGGTGATGAAAGAGCATCAATGATTCATTAATTTTTATTATTTGCAAGCTATCGAGCCATGTGTACGACTATGTTTAAAAGTTGCCATCCCGATCGCTATCCTATCGTGTGGACACAAAATATTGTTTTTTATATTTTTCTACTTTTTTCCCGAAAGCATTCGGGACCAAAAAGTAGCGCA
>JAGIAQ010000026.1 GCA_017744795.1 Niabella sp.
TTTTAGCAGCACGTCCTGTTGCGGTCAGCTCACCGGGCACTTTTCATGATAATTCACCAGCTCAATGGGGGCGGCTTCGATCTCAAAAGCGGAGTATTTTTCAATGATCTCATCCAGCACTTCGCGGATTGCCATTTCGTCCGATAAACGAACCAATTTGCTCCGGTACTCTTTGATATTCGGCAACCCTTTCAGGTAATTGGCATAATGGCGCCGCATCTCATTGATGCCCACGATCGGCCCTTTCCATTCCACACTTTTTTGTAAATGCTTGCGCACAACGTCCACACGTTCCTGAACAGTAGGCGGGGCCAGCGTTTCGCCGGTTTCCATAAAGTGCTTTATTTCGCGGAAGATCCAGGGATAACCGATTGCTGCACGGCCAATCATAATGCCGTCTACGCCATAGCGGTTCTTATATTCCAGGGCTTTCTGCGGGCTGTCGATATCTCCGTTTCCAAAAATGGGAATATTGATGCGCGGGTTGTTCTTTACTTTCCCGATCAGGGTCCAGTCGGCTTCACCTTTATACATCTGGCAGCGGGTACGCCCGTGGATCGCCAGTGCCTTTATTCCGACATCTTGTAACCGTTCTGCGACCTCTTCAATATTCAGTGTACTGTCATCCCATCCCAGTCGGGTTTTTACGGTCACCGGTAATGTTGTTGATTTTACAACGGCTTCGGTCAGACGCACCATGAGATCCACATCTTTTAAAACACCCGCTCCAGCACCTTTCAATGCTACCTTTTTTACAGGACAACCAAAATTAATATCCAGCAGATCGGGCTGTGTTACATCAACGATCTTTGCGGCCAGGGAAAGACTTTCCTCGTCACCGCCAAAGATCTGGATACCAACGGGGCGCTCATAGTCGAATATGTCCAGTTTCCGGCGGCTTTTGATCGCATCGCGGATCAGCCCTTCACTGCTGATGAACTCCGTGTACATCAAATCGGCCCCGTTATCCTTACATACCGCACGGAATGGCGGATCGCTCACGTCCTCCATGGGCGCCAGGAGTAACGGAAAATCGGGTAATGTTATGTTGCCTATTTTGATCATTGTCAGGGTTTCGGGTTGCTGGTTACAGGTCCCAAGTTGCAGAAAACTGCTATTTTTGAAGCTGCAAAGGTACAATTTTATTTTTATGATGATAGCTGACGATCCGTACAGGAAACCCATTACCTATTCCGCAGGCTTTTTTATGCTGATTGCTTTTGCAGTAGGCGGGATGATTTTTGGAGGTTTTTTAGGAGGAATTATCTGGATGCTGACCACGGGCAAGGGCTTTCAGGAACTGGCTGCCGCATTAGGGAATCCGGCTTATCTCAGACAAATGCAACTTATACAAACGATCAGCGCCGTTTGTGGCTTTTTCCTGCCCGCTGTTATTACCGCTGCTCTTTTAAGTCGTAAGCCATTGAGAATGATGGGCTTTGAACAAAAACCTGCTGGCAGGCAAGTGCTGTTTGCTCTTTTAATTATCCTTGCAGGCCTGGGTATTAGCAGCGGCCTGGGGTATTTATCGTACCAACTGCCTCTGCCACAGGATATTAAGACGCTTTTTGATAAATGGGAAAACCAATACGCGGTGCAGGCGGCGGGTTTGGTCAGTTTTAAGAATATACCGGACCTGATCATCTCCATTCTGGTGCTGGCGCTGATCCCGGCCGTTTGCGAAGAGGCTTTCTTTCGCGGCGGCCTGCAAAATTTCTTATACCGCAGCAAAAAAAACCTTTGGTTTTCTGTTATTGTGGTCAGCTTTATTTTCAGCGTGGTGCATCTGTCTGGTTATGGTTTCCTCTCCCGGTTTGCCCTGGGTATCATCCTGGGATTATTATATCAGTTTACAGGAAACATCTGGCTGAATATCCTGGCACATTTTATAAATAATGCCCTGGCCATGATTGTGCTGTACACGCAGGTACAGGCAGGCAAATCGGTAATGAGCGCAATGAATGACCGCGGTGGAACCTATCTGGGACTGCTTGCTGTACCCGTGGTGGTATTGCTTTTTATTCTATTTAAAAAGAGAACAGAACAAACTGTAACAACTAATGGCATTTAACTGGAAAACTTTTTGGACAAGAGCATTCACGGCACTGATCTTTGTTGCGGTGATGATGGGGGGGCTGCTGTATAATGAATGGAGTTTTTTCCTGCTGATCGCGATCATACATTTTGGATGCTGGTGGGAGTATTTAAAACTGGTGGAACAAATATATAATGAACTCTTTCATCCCTATATTAAATTCGGATTTTGTTTAACGGGGTTTCATGTGTTGGTGCTGTTTTGCAATCAGCTGCAGGTGCAGGGATACAGCGTTGCAAATAGTTTCTCCCTGCCTTTTTTGATTGCGGGGGTAGTGTTATTGATTACCGGGATCTTTAAACAGCGGATGCACCTGAAAAAAATGGGAATCGCAGCCCTTGGCCTTATATATATTTCCTTAAGCTGGGGATTGTTATTGCAGCTGCGCTATTCGATCGATATTCCAATAATGAAAGACAGGGCACAATCGGACTCCGGATTTTTTATTCCTGTTTTGTTAATAGTGGCGATCTGGATCAATGATACCTGCGCTTACCTGGTAGGCTCTATGATCGGGAAAACTCCTTTTTCTAAAATATCACCCAAAAAAACACTGGAAGGAACCATCGGCGGCATGCTGCTTTGTGTAGCGGCCATCACGTTGATCTTGCAGTATTGGTTTCTATGGCCGGTGCTTTTGGGTATTGCTGTTATTGCTGCTATTGCCGGAACAGCAGGTGACCTGCTGGAATCAAAGCTTAAACGTATGGCGGGTGTAAAAGACAGCGGGCATATTATGCCGGGGCACGGCGGTTTTTTGGACCGGTTTGATTCGCTGCTGGTGGCGATCCCCTTTGTGTGGATATTTTTGCTATTGTGGAAGTAGATCGCCGGAGGCAACAAAAGATGCGCGGCTGCAGGCCCCGCATAGCGGCAGACGTCAAACGATAAACTTCAAACCCAGACAAATTATATCCAGGCCCTGTTTTTCAATTCCAGGTATTTGTTGATGGTGTTTACGGTGAGTTGCTGTGGGGTGGTAAGGATGCCTAAGATTCCGTTTTGCTGCAGCTCTTTTACCATCAGGCGTTTTTCGTGTGCAAATTTTTCTGCTATCGTTTTTATATAAACCTCTTCAAGGTTACTGGCACTGGATTCTATCAGTTCTTTGATGGCGGTATTCTCAAAGATGACCACCAGCAACAGGTGATAATGGGCCATCCTTTTCAGCACCGGCAGTTCCCGCTGCAGGCCTTCAATCGATTCAAAATTGGTGAACAGGACCAACAGGCTCCTGCTGGTGATCTTATTGCGAACCGTAGCATACAGCTTTTCATAATCGGCTTCAAGGTAGCGGGTCTGCTGTTTGTACAGGGTTTCCAGCAACAGGTTCATTTGCCCGGGACGTTTATCTGCAGGAATAAAGCTATCCTGGTTTTCTGCGAAAGTGATCAGGCCGGCTTTGTCCTGTTTTACGATGGAAAGATTGGCCAACACCAATGAAGCGTTAATAGCATAGTCCAATAAAGTCATTCCTTCAAAAGGCATTTTCATTACGCGCCCTTTGTTGATTACACAGATGATCTGCTGGCTTTTTTCATCAGTGTAATTATTCACCATAATGCTTCCCTTACGTCCGGTTGCCTTCCAGTTGATGGTACGATAATCGTCCCCGCGGACATACTCTTTGATATTGTCGAACTCCATGCTGTGCCCCAGTTTGGGTGTTTTTTTTACGCCGGCGTCCTGTAAGCGGTTGCTTATTGCGAGTAATTGAAAACGGCGCATTTGCACAAAGGACGGATATACTTTCGTGCTTTTTTTTGCGTCTATCGTAAACATTCTCGTAGTGAGGCGTAAGGGCGCCACTGCCATAACATGAATCGCTTCAAACAAATACTCACCTCTGGTAAGCGGTTTTAAATAATAGTCGATAGTGATACTTTGATTGCCCGGAATGGTTGCTTTCCTGATCCAGCTGCGTTCCTGGAACTGCACGGGCAGCTCGTCTATAACGGAAACAGCTACCGGGTAAGCATAATTGTTGAAAAGATGCAGGCTGATCTTATTTTCATCACCAATACTTAGCCGGTCCGGCACGGTGCGGGTGGCAATAATGCCTTTTTTTTTGGAATATATGAGCAGGGTATCGGCAAGTACCGCTATCAGGAGGAGCATCAATAGCAGGGAGGCGATGGGGTAGTATACCGGCTGAAAATAGCTGATGATATAAAGCAATGCTATGGCACCACCTATATAGTAAACGATCTTATTTAAATAAAAGGAACGCAAGGGTTGAAATAAAGAATTTAAAATCAGAAATAAGGAATAACAAAGGATATTTACCTGGGGATTTCCAGGCCGTTGATTATTTGCTTAATGGTTTCGTTTTCAGTGATGCCTTCCATTTCCTTATCGGGGGAAAGAATAATGCGATGCCTTAAAACCGGAGGGGCTACCGTAATAACATCGTCCGGTGTTACAAAATCTCTTCCGTTAATGGCGGCCATCGCTTTAGCGGCATTCATAATCGCCAGCGATGCACGGGGCGAAGCACCCAGGTAGATCGCTTTATTATTGCGGGTCTGGTGTACCAGTTTTGCAATAAAAGTCAGCAATTTTTCCTCAATGATAATTTCTTTTACCTGTTTTCTTAAGGTGTTGATCTGCACGGCACTTAATACGGCTGTAATAGTATTCAGGACATTTTGGTTGCCCAGCTGATGGAATCGTGTTAGTATTTGAAGCTCCTCTTCTTCGCTTGGGTAGGGTACTTCAATTTTAAATAGAAAACGGTCCAGCTGCGCCTCCGGGAGGCGATAGGTTCCTTCCTGTTCCACCGGGTTTTGAGTTGCAATTACCATAAACGGTGGTTCCATTGCATAGGTTTTTCCATCAACAGAGATCTGCCGTTCTTCCATTACTTCCAGCAGTGCGGCCTGTGTTTTTGCAGGGGCCCGGTTGATTTCATCTACGAGAATGACATTGCCAAAAACCGGGCCTTTTTTGAATTCGAAGCGCGCATCGCCGGGATTGAAAACAGGTGTGCCGATCACATCTGAAGGCATCAGGTCCGGCGTAAACTGGATACGTGAGAACGCGGCATTAACGGCGCGGGCGGCCAGCTTTGCGGTCAGTGTTTTTGCAACGCCGGGCACGCCCTCAATCAATACATGTCCATCCGCCAATAAAGCGGTAATGATCAGCCGGACCATCTCGTCTTGCCCAATGATGATCTTTTTTATTTCATCTGTGAGCTGTAACACTGCCCGGTTCAGCTCGGTAAGGTCCATGCGGTTTTCGAAAAATTGTTCGTTCATGTTTGTCGGTTTTAACTGCGGGTATAAAATTTTTCAATATTTGCCTGCAGGGTTATCAGGTCTGCATCTGAAATAACGCCTTCTGCTTCGGTTGTTTTAATTTGCTTTATTATAGCGCTCACCAATGCGGGATCTGCGCCGCTCTTATCGCTTAGTTCCCGGATGTAATCATTGTTCAATTGCTTTGAAAAGATATGGTATTTGTTACGTAAATATTCCTGGAAATAAGCGCTCATTTTTTGCGCCAGATTTACATTGTCTCTTTTTTCATAATAGAGCAGCCCCATGGTTTTAACGAAATCCAATGTGTCATTTTTCGGAGCTTCAATAACCGGTATGAAACGCTGCCGCCGCCTCATTTCCAGCAATGTGAAAATAAGCAGGAGGGCTAATGCCAGCAGGATCCCCGCACTAAATGCTTTGTCTTTCATAATGGCGCTGAACCAGTTTTTGTCCGTATCCGTGTCTCTCTTTTTCCGGTAGTAGTCATCCCATATCAGCGTGGTAGTGGATTGAGGTACCAGGGACAATACCTGGCTTAAATAGTTAATATTGTCGTGATATAATAAAAAGTAATTGCTGAAGGCTAATGGCGCTAATTGCAGGAATAAAGAGCCCTTTCCCTTTTTAAGCTCAATAAAGTTCGCATTGCGGGCTCTTCCCCGTCCGATGATCCTTGTTGTTTTGTGGTTGGTCCGGGAAAACGAACTTTCAACTGCGACGCCGGGGTAAGCAGCCGTATAAGTTTGGGGCAACGGGATGCTGTCCAATTCGACGGACATTGAATCTGGCCCCAGATCACCATAAGGATAGGAGCGCATATTTCCGGTTCTTATGGTTGCATCAATATATTCTTCTACGGTACTGCCCAGCATAAAACAGCTGATGAGGGCGCAGTTACCGCTATTGACAAATTCCAGCAGCTCATCCATTTCTTCTTCTGTAGGGTTAAACTGCGGTGTAATGCTGACAAAAAACTGATTTTGCTTGTGCTGATAAAAAGCGGTACTGGTGAGGATGCTCCTATCATTGATTTTTGTAACGGCACCAGGGAAAAATTGTTGCAGACTGTTATAGGTTACGTAGGTCCCGTAGGGATTTTTGTCTTCCTTTTTCAGGGAAATGAACGTGCTGTAGCTATTTTCGTTTTTACTGTTTTTCCTGAATAGGAAAAACAGGAGCACAAAGAGCAGCAAGGCGATGATTGGTAAAAAGGTGGTTCGCTTCATGGGTGCCGGCTATTTGATCTTTTGTTTTAATTGCAGAAATGGGTTGTTTATTTTTTGATACAAAGGCTCCGTTATATCAAAAAGGCCGTACCAGCTGTATTCATAGTTGCGCGTTGCCGCAAAAAAATCGTCATAATAACCACTGCTGCGCAATTGCAGCAGGTAATCAAAATTTGTTTTGTCTGGTTTAAAATGGATCAGTTGTTTTTCTGATAAGATCTTTAATAGTTCAAGATACTGCAGGCGTATGGCGAGGCGATAATTGCCCTGTTCGAGCGCCTTACGTAGCTCGACCGCATAATTAATTGAAAAGATATCTTTGTCAGCGTCCGCTGCCGGACCGGCTGCTACTGCGGTGCTCTTCTTTTTGAAAAAAATGAATTTGTTAGAAGAGAGGTACCAGATCAGCAACAAAATAAAAATCACAATGGCTATGTAGGGGATCAGAGAAAGCCACCCCAGGTGGTAAGATCTTCCGCTGCTTTTTTCTTCCGTTTTTTTCCCGAGCCCGGTTTTAACATAGCCAAATGCCGGGTCGTTTTGCAGTTGTTTTACAAAATCCTCAGGTATATTTTTCACAATAACCTGTTGTTGCGCATAATTGCCGATAGTATTAAAGCTGCGCTTATCGGCGGTTGCCGATTTATAGTCCGTGTTGTCTTCGGCAGCAGCCGTTTGATCTACCATAACGGTATCCACTACTGTTGTATCTGTTACACCGGCATCTATTCTCTGGCAATGCGCACTAACCGGAAGCAACAGGTAACAAACCCCCGCAAAGGCCATTTTTTCAATGAACTTAAACATCGGCCGGCCCCCCTTGCTTCAAACGCTGTTTATCCCTGCGGTTCAACTGCACCGGGTAAATGATGAAATACCATATTACAAAAGCTACCGATGCAGTGGTTAATAATGTGGTGAACCAGGAGAGGTCATTATATAATCTTGTAAACAACCCTTCAAAAAAGGCTGCTATAACAAATGCGGGCAGGATCCCGATCATGATCTTTACGCCATCCTTGGCACCCTCCCGAAAAGCCTCCATCCTTTTTTTGGTGCCGGGAAACAGAAAGCTTTTGCCTAATACAAAACCCGCGGCAGCGGCTACTATAATGGCCGTGATCTCTAATGTACCGTGCACAAATACAACCAGCCAAAACTGGATGCCTAATCCATGCGAGGCAAACAATTGATCAAAGATGCCTACCATGGCTGCAGTTTCGGCGAGTTGGTATAAAGTGGGGATGCCGCAAAATATCCCGGTAGTAAAAAAGACGAAGGCTACTTTTATATTGTTGATCATGATGCCCAGCCAACTTAAAATCGGGTTGCCGGACTCGTAGATGCCAAAAGGGTTTCCGCTTTTAATATTCTCCAGGGTTTTTTCCAGGTAGTCGTTCCCGAAAAAATTAGCGGCCAGCTCCGGGTCTTTCGCCGCCAGAAAAAAAGAAAGAAGAAAAAAGGTTACAAATACTATAAAGGAAAACAACAGTGTTTTTCTGTACCGGAACAATAGCTGCGGCAGCTCATACTTCCAATAGTAAACCAACCGGCTCGATTCTTCCTTCCGGTTCTGGTAGATGCTCAGGTACATATCTGAGGCCTGCTTATTAAGATAGTGTACCGTTTTGCTGGTAGGGTAAAATGTTTTTGCATACGCAAGGTCGTCAACCAACTGGGTGAATGATTGTGCCATTTCATCCGGCGCTTCCGGCGGTGCACTTTGGTTTTTCAGCCAGCGATCCCTGTTTTTCTTGATAAAGAGTGCTTCTCTCAAGGAAATTTATTTTTTTACAAAATACAATTTTTATTTTAATTGAATGCTGGTCAGCCTTCTTTTTGCTGCATCAAAAAATAACTGTATTTTGTTCATTATGCCGGCAATAAGTATCCCTACTTCATTCAATATCGATGTGGCCTTTGAAGTGCCCGGTTTTGGGCGGCGCCTGGGGGCGTTGCTGATCGATATGGCCGTAGAGCTCTGCTATCTCATTACGGCAAGCTGGCTGTTGGGCAAGATCGAAGCCGGTATGGGGGTCTGGGATGATGCCGGCGGGCATAATATATGGGCGATAGGATTGATCCTGATGGTGCCTTTTTTCCTGTACCACCCCATTATGGAAATAACAACGAACGGGCAGAGCATTGGTAAGAAAGTGCTTGGACTAAAAGTGGTGAACAGCAACGGGGGCAAGGCAAGCATCAGTCAGTTCCTGATACGCTGGCTGCTGCGGGTCTCTGATCTGTGGATGGTGTTCCTGATCTTTTTATTGATGACACTGGGCGGAGATAGCGTTCAGTCTGCCCTGGCATTTTTATTTGGTTTTGGTTTTTTACTTACTGATGTTATCCTGGTGGCTTCTTCAAAAAAAGGACAACGGGTTGGGGATATGCTGGCGCATACCATCGTGATACGGATCAACCGGGATCAGGATCTTTCCAATACCATTTTCAGAGAGGTGAATGAAGGGTATGTGCCAACCTTTCCGGAAGTGATGCGCATTAATGACCGCGATTTGAACGTGATCAAAAGTCTGCTGGATGAAGCGCGCAAAACACATAAATATGATTCCTTACGATCTGCTGCAGATCGTGTAAAAGGTTATCTGAATATTTCAACCGACCTGGAACCCTACGTGTTTCTGGATAAACTGCTGGAAGATTATAATTATCTTTCTACAAACTAAGCACTCGTTTATGCAACTGTCGAATGCCACGAATTCACAAATATGCGTCAGCGGCGCATTTTGCTTCGGGTCTATTTTTCTCTGAAAAGGGAACAACAGACAATTCATTCGTGTCCCGATGGCTATCGGGATGGCTGCTTTTAAATCGTCAACCGATACCGCCCATTTTTGTCATCAGGATGGCCATCAGTAAAAGCCCCAGGAAGGAGATGGCGAGCACGGCCAGGATCCTGAAATACGCGCCCAGGGCAATAAGTCCCCGGGTCAATAAACCTTTGTCATCCTGCTCTAATCCTTTTTTTGCATATCTCGAAAAAGTGAACAGGTTGTAGAAAAGCAATCCGCTTATCGCGAGTGAAATGATCACCATAAGGAGATTGCCGCCGGCGGCCAGCTGCGCAGTGTTATCGCTGAACCCTTCTTTCGCCGGCTGGGGCAACGGAGCGGGTTTTAGAAAAAAAGCCAGAACGCTTACAAGGGTTCCTGCAATCGACAGCAAAGCGGCGATACCGGCGGTTTTTGAAGTGGTGATAATTTTGCATTTTGTGTAAAAGTCCAGTGGTATGGAGGACTGCTGTTCTTGCCCGGTATTCATTAAAGTAATGTTGAAATATTAACTAAAAGGCTGATTGCGGAAAATACTGCCATTGCAATAAAAAACCGGTTCAGGTACACGAACCCTTCACTGATCGATGCGGCGTCTTTTTGCTGTACGCCGGTTTTTAGAAAATTAGCCGCTTTGTATAGAAAATATAAAACGGCTGCGGCAATGAAAAAGATGATAAAAAATGCAACGACCAATCCGCCATATAACCCCGTCATCTTGATGGGTGCGGCAGCCGCCATTTCACGGAAAATGGCGGCTCCGTTAAACAATACTCCGGCAACGATGAATGCGCCGATACCAAACCCAATGGTTGTGATCAGGCGTGCCCACCGGCTGATGTTGCTGAATTGCTGGTCAAAAACGGGATCGCTCTCATTCGTTTGAAAAATGGATGGATCTTCTTGTTCTGTCATGCGTATCTTTTTTGAGGCGGTAAATATAGTGAAACCTGATTATTTCCATCCGCCGCCTAATGCCTGATACAACTGTACGATCGCATTTAAACGACCATATTTAGCGTCGATATAGTTAAGCTCGGCCTGCAATTCGTTTGTCATTGCTGTAATGACATCCAAATAATTCCCCAAACCGTTATTCACTAATTCCTGCGAATATTTTGATGCTGTATCATATTGCCGGAACTCCTGTTGTTTCAGGTCGATCAGCTTCGCCTGTGCATCATAAGTAAACAGGGCATCAGATACATCTTTACTTGCGTTCAGGATCGTTTTCTTGTAATTATTATAGGCGATCTGTTGGCTGGCCTGCGATACTTCGTACTGCGTGCGGATCTGGCGTTTGTTAAGGATGGGTTGTAACAAAGAGCCGGTAACCGACGTAAAAAGCGAGCTGGCGCTAAACAGCCTGTCGAACACCACACTTTGTAAACCACCGCTGGCACTAATGGTCAACGAAGGATAAAAGGCTGCTTTTGCCGCGTTGGTGGCATAAAACGCATTCATATAAGAAAACTCAGCGGCTTTTACATCGGGCCGGTTGGTGAGCAATTGAACCGGCACACCAATGGCCAATGGAGACGTGATCTGCTGCTGATCGATCTTGTTACGATCGATCGCCTGCGGCGGAATGCTCAGCAGAGTGCAGAAATAGTTTTCCAGCAGCTTGATGCTCTTATCCAGGTTAACCAGGATGCCTTTTGAGTTAAGCAGCAGGGCTTCGCTTTGACGAACGGCAACTGCGGTAACCGTTCCCGCCTGTTGCAGGGCCTTCGTGGTTTCCAGGTAGCTTGCGCGATAGGCAACAGTTTCTTCGGTTATCTTTTTTTGTTCATCAAGCGCCAGCAGCTGATAATACGCGTCGGCGATAGACGCGATCAGGGTTGATTTTACGGCCTGGTGTGCTGCTTTCGACTGCAGCAAACTGGCGAGGGCAGCGTCTTTGCTGCTTTTGATCTTACCCCAGATGTCAGCCTCCCAGTTTACGGTGCCGGAAAGGGTGTACTGGTCCAGAAACAGGCGCTTGCCGCCAGATAATTGTCCCAGCTGAGTATTGAGCGAAGTGCTGGACAGGTTATACGATGGCCCGGCGGAAATGGTAGGAAAGAACCCTGCTTTTCCCTGTTTTAAATAGGCCTCTGCGGCTGCAATTTGCTGGATGGCATTGCGTATATCCAGATTCTGTTCCAGCGCCTGGTTGATATACCCCCTGAGCTTTTCATCTGTAAACAGTTCTTTCCACGAAACATTTGCCAGGGTAGTGGTATCTGTTGCCAACTGATCGGTGCGATACCGGGCATCGTTTTCCAATGCTTTGGGCTGCCGGTACGGTTTTGCCACAAAACAAGCCTGTAGCATAACCACCAGTACCACCAGTGGAACCAGTTTTAAGGGAACATTATTTTTTGTAATAGTATCAAATTTCATGATCAAAATTTTTCTCAAATTTTAGAGGTTTTATTTTCTCCTGGAGCCACTGGAATATCACGAAGAGCACCGGGATCACCAGTAATCCCAGGATGGTGCCGATCAACAAGCCGGAGGCGGCACCTGTTGCAATAGACCGGTTACCAATGGATCCGATACCGGTGGCATACACCAACGGCATCATACCGGCGATAAAGGCAAAGGAAGTCATCAGGATGGGACGTAAACGTGCCTTGGCCGCATTGATGGCTGCCATGGCAATGCTTTCGCCTTTCTGCCGGCGCTGCACACCGAACTCAACGATAAGGATCGCATTTTTTGCAAGCAGCCCTACCAGCATGATCAGCGCGATCTGGAAATAAATATTGTTTTCCAGTCCGAACAGCCATTGTCCGAAATAGGCGCCCATCACCCCCATGGGAAGCGATATGATCACAGAAAGCGGGATGATATAACTTTCGTATTGCGCGCTGAGGATAAAATAAACGAACACCAGACTTAACGCGAATATGATCAGGGTCTGTGATCCGGAATTGATCTCTTCCCGCGTTAAACCGGAATAGTCGATGCCGTAACTGTTGGAAAGGGTGCTTTGTGCCACCTGCTGTACAGCTTTAATGGCATCTCCCGTGCTGAAGCCGGGATTGGAAGCACCGGTAATATCAACAGAAGAGAACAGGTTGAAACGGGTTACGAATTGCGGACCATAGACCCGCTCTAATGTTAAGAATTGTGATACAGGCGCCATCTGACCACTTCCGGTTTTTACAAAAAAGGAATTCAGGTCGCCGGTATTGATCCGGCTTTCCGGCAAGGACTGCACCATTACCCGGTATTGTTTGCCGTATTTAGCAAAGTCAGCTGCGTAAATGCCGCCGATGTATCCCTGCATGGTAGACAGCAGGCTGCTTACCGAAACACCGGCCTCGCTGGCTTTGGGCACATTGATCACCATTTCATATTGCGGGTAGCGTGTATTAAAGGAAGTTTGAGCATACTGCACTTCGGGGCGTTTCATTAATTCGCCAATAAAACGCTGTGCTGTTCCATCCAATTCGGTTATCGGTTGCCCGCCTTTGCCCAGCAAAGAGAACTGGAACCCGGCGCTGTTACCGAATCCGGGCACACTGGGCGGACTGAAAAAGATCATTTTCGAATCGGGGATGGAGGCGCCCACGCCGAATAGTTTTTTGGTAATGACATCTACCGACTGATCTTTTGCATCGTTTCTTTCCGCAAAAGGTTTTAATTTAACAAAGGCCAGACCGAAATTACTTCCTGCACCGGATATCAGGCTGCGCCCGGTGCTAAAAGTAACGCCTTCTATTCCCGGTATCTTTGATGCCTTTTGTGTCAGTTCTTTCATCGCCTGGTAGGTGCGGTCCATAGAGGCACTGGGGGGAAGCTCCACATTGGCGAAAATAATCCCTCTGTCTTCTGCCGGCACAAATCCCGTAGGTGTTTTTGTGCTGATAAAGAAGATCAATCCCATTGAGGCTGCTAGAATGATCAGTGTTACCCACTTGTGGCGGATCAGGAAAATAAAGGCTTTTCCATACCGCTTGGTCAGGGTGTGAAACGCAATATTAAAACCGTCAAAAAAGCGGCGGACGAAATTTTTCTTTTTATGTTCGTGGGTGTCGTCATGCGGGCGTAACAGCAGCGCACAAAGCGCCGGGCTTAGCGATAATGCATTTGCCGCCGAAATAAGAATCGCCACGATCAGCGTAATCCCGAACTGTTTATAAAATACGCCGGTGGGGCCTTTAATAAATGTAACAGGAATAAATACCGCAGCCATCACAAGTGTTATCGAAATAATGGCGCCGGTGATCTCGTGCATGGCATCCATTGTAGCTTTCTTGGGGTCCTTTTCTCCGTGGTCCATTTTTGAGTGCACCGCTTCTACCACCACAATGGCGTCATCCACCACAATACCAATGGCCAGTACCAGTGCAAAAAGCGTTAAGAGGTTTAGCGAAAAGCCCATCAGGTTAAGGAAAAAGAAGGTACCCACAATGGATACCGGAACGGCAATGGCCGGAATTAAAGTGGAACGAAAATCCTGAAGGAAAATGAACACCACAATAAACACCAGCACAAAAGCCTCCACGAGCGTGTGAATTACCTTATCAATAGATGCTTCGAGGAATTCATTGGTATCGTAGTTGATCACATAACCGATCCCTTTGGGTAATGTTTTCTCGGTTTCCTTCAGGTATTTTTTTATGTCAATGATGATCTGCTGCGCGTTGGATCCCGGGGTCTGGAAGATACCCATACTGATCCCCGGGCGACCAGAACTTTCTCCTACGCCAGAATATGCCAGGGCATCCAGTTTTATAGAAGCAACGTCTTTCAGGCGCAGGAACTGCCCCTGTCCGAGCGACTTTATGATAATGTTTTCATACTCACTTTCTTCATTGAACTTCCCCTTATAAGTGATTACATATTCAAAGGAGCCGCCGGCATTTTGTCCTAAAGAACCGGCTGCGGCTTCAAGGCTCTGGCTGTTGATGGCGCTTACCACATCAGCAGGAACGATGCCATAGGATGCCAGCTTTTGGGGATCCAGCCAAACGCGCATGGCATAGGTTTTTCCACCAAATACCTGTGCGTCGCCCACGCCAAAAATGCGCTTGATGCCGGGGATGACATTGATGTCAAGATAATTCTGAAGGAATACATCATTCAGGTCCTTATTGGTCGTATAAAAAGTAAGGAACATGAGGGCACTCGTTTGCTGCTTTTGCGTTACCACACCGGCCCGGGTTACTTCAGACGGTAGCAGCGGCGCGGCGCGGGCTACCCGGTTTTGCACGTTTACGGCTGCGATATCCGGATCGATACCCTGTTTAAAAAAGACGTTGATCGTAGCGCTGCCATCGTTGCCGGCAGTAGAGGTAATATAATCCATACCTTCCACCCCGTTCACCTGCTCTTCAATGGGAATGATCACACTTTTTTGTACGGTCTGCGCATTGGCCCCCGTATAAGTTGCCCTCACATTTACCGTTGGCGGAGCAATATCGGGATACTGTGTTACCGGCAGGGAAATGATCCCCAGTATTCCCAACAGCACCAGGATAACGGAGATTACCGTGGAGAGTATAGGCCGGTTGATGAATGTTTTAATCATGTTTAGAATACAGGTTTAATGGCTTTTATAATACTGTCGAAGTTTGCGGGGCGCGGGATGATGGCAGCGCCGTTGCGGAGGCTGCCCACGCCGGAGGCGATGATGGTGTCTCCCTGTTTTACACCACCGCCCAGCAGTGCCATGTTATCAATACGGTCTAAGATACCTACGGGAACGGAGCTGATGGTATCCTTATCTACTTTATAAACATATACCATGCCCTGCTGCTCGAAAGTAGCTGCTTCCGGAACCGCCAGTACATTATTGTACGGTTTGGGGATCATTACGGTGCCGCTGTTTCCGTTCGCCAGTAAATGTCCCTGGTTGGGGAAAGATACGCGGAAAAGGATGGTTCCGGTTTGCGGATCGATCTGACCGGTAACCGCCTTTACAGTTCCCTTCTGTTCATAAAGCTGACCATTGGCCAGTTGAAGGGAAACAGGCGGAATATTTTTAAGTTTTGCTGCTACCGTAGCGCCCGGCGTTTGTTTTAAAAAGTCGAGATATTCTTTTTCATTCATCGAAAAATAAGCATAGATCTCACTTACGTCCGATACCGTTGTAATAGGCGTTTGGTCGGTTGGTCCTACCAGGCTGCCGATCCGCAGGGGCAGCTTACCTACAATGCCATTGATCGGGCTCCGGATCACCGAATAATCGACGTTGGCAGCAGCGCTGAGGTAATTGGCCTGCGCCTGGCTACGGCTTGCCTTGGCCTGCTGCAGCTGGCTTTGTGCCGAACGTAATTGCGCTTTGGCCGTTTCGAGTTGCACGTTACTAATGATCTTTTTTTCAACCAAGGGTATTAGTTTGTCTACATCAACCTGTGCTGCATTTACGTTCGCTTCGGCTGCGCTGATGTTGGCTTGTGCGGCGCCCACACCACTTTTGGCGGCTGCAGCGGTTTCGGAAAGCGTATTCGTTTCCAGCCGGAACAGGATCTGGCCCTTGTGCACCGGTTGTCCTTCGTCAACAAGCATTTGTTTTATATATCCTGAAATTTTTGCACGTACATCATTGTTAACACGGCCCTGTATGCTGGCGGGAAAAGTATAGTAGCCGGTTACTGATTTTACGGGCACAGCAACAACCGGGTAGGGGCGTGCAGCGTTAGGATTTGGGGCCTGTTGTTTTCCGCCGCAGGCCAGCAGCAGCAACGCGGGGATGCAGCTTGCGATTACGTGTAGTTTTATATTCATAAATCCAGATTTCAATTTTATTTCTGTAAATTTTTTATGGTACTGTCAATGGTTTTGATATGCTTGTTTAGTATTTCACCGTATTGATCCAATGACTTAATAAAAGTGGCATTGGGTGATTTTTCTTTTTTGCAGCACAGGGCCATGCGTGCCATTAATTCTTTTTCTTTTTCCAGTTTATTAAGAATATTTCCAAACCGGATGCCCATGTATTGCGGGTTGATGCGGTACTGCCGCTTGCGCGAATCAATAGGGGTAATGTACTCGATGAACCGGTGCTGCAGGAGCATTTGCAATGCATTGGAAAGGGAGCTTTTGCTCACATTGAATTTTAACAGCAGATCATCAAACGTATGCCCCGCGCCCTGGGTATCAAACATCAGGTATACATATACTTTTGCGTTTAGCGGGGGCAGGCGGTACAGGTCGCCGTAAAAGGTGACCATATCCTGATATAGTTCTTTTTTTGCTGTTGAGGTCATGTAGGATCAGATAAACACCGCAAAGGTATAGTTGGTTCGGTAAAAAACGAACAAACGGGTATTAAATTAATCTTAATTAAATACTGCCTGCAGGAAGAATCAGAAACAATCTGCTGCTGACAAAGTTGACAGGAAACTAGTTTTTTTCTTTTTGATGCAGGATGGATCGTATGAACGGTAGTATTTGATGCTGGGCGGTGATGTCCGGCCAATAAAAGTCTTCCTGCTTTTTAAACCAGGTCAGCTGCCGTTTGGCATAGTGCCGGGTATTTTGCTGAATCAGTGCTACGGCCGCAGTCCGGGAAAGCGTTCCGTCGAAGTATTGAAATAATTCCTGGTAGCCCACGGTTTGCAGCGCGTTGATCGTTCGGAGGGGCAGCAGGCTTTGGACTTCTTCTTCAAGACCCTCTTTCATCATTGCTAACACCCGTTCATTAATGCGCTCATAAAGAACCGCGCGGGGCAATTCTAATCCGATGCAGAGCGTATCAAAGAAGCGGGTTGTTTTATTTTTTTTCTGGTATTCAAGAATGGACCGGCCGGTGCCTTCTATAATTTCAAGGGCGCGCATCATGCGTTGGGGATTCTGCATTTCGCCTTTGGCGAAAAATAAAGGGTCTTTTTTTTCAAGTTCGCCCTTCAGCCAGTTGATGCCCTTTGCAGCATACGAACCGATAATGGTTTCTCTTATCGCTTCCGGTATGGCGGGGATGGGGTCCATACCTTCCAGTAAGGCTTTTAAATAAAGCCCTGTTCCGCCAACGGCCACTATTACGGGGTATTGTAAAAAAAGCTGCTGCAGCAGATCGAGCGCATAGGTCTCATAGAGCGCCGCATTCATAGTGTCATGAACGCTGTGCGATGCAATAAAATAATGGGGTACGGAATTGAGCTCTGTAACGGAAGGGCGTGCCACGCCAATATTCAGTTCTTTATAACACTGGCGGCTGTCTGCGGAAAGAATAACCGTATTAAAATGATTGGCTACCTCAATAGCAGCGGCCGTTTTACCTACCGCGGTAGGCCCTGCAATAACGATCAGCAGCGGTTGTTTGCCCGTTATCATTAAAGATCCTGTTCGTCTGCGTATTCGCTTCCACTTTCTTCATAGTTCACGTCCTCTCCGTCTTCGCTTTTTTCACCAAAACCTTCCGCACTCTTAGAGAGGTCGTATTTCTCTTCAATATCGGCAAATTTTTCGCCTAACAGGCCTTTTGTTCCATATTGTTTAGGGCTGATACCTTCTGTGCGGGTTACTTTCGGATATTCAGAACCAGCATCACCATCTTTAGAAACATTGATCAGTTCAATCAGAAAATCCCAGCGTTTCTGAAAATCATAAGTATAGGTAAAACGTTGATTGGTGTTTTTTATTTCGGATCCCATAGAAGTGTCTTTCATCAACAGCGGGGCCATTTTATATTCGTGGTCCGCGTACACTTCCAGGGAGATCTCCCGTCCCTTTTGCCAATGATCATTGCTTCTGTAAAAAGTAGCCTGATGTTTATTGTCGAACTCAAAAGCTTTGAGTATGGTTCCGTGGAAATCCAAAAAAGCCTGGGTATGCTTTATTACTATATCCCTGTAAATACTGTCGTCTTCCTCAAAATATACCCTGAATTTTAAAATAGCCATAAACCGAAGGTACAAAGAATCTGCTAATAGTGGTTATGGGTGCCCGGGCGGATGCGGTGAATGCGTAAATCCCAAAAACGTTACAAATTCCATCATTTGTCAGGATACCGATAAAATGAGATAGTCCTTTTTACCCAGGTGCAGCTCATCGCCTTTCTTTTTGCCTTCCAGTGCTCCGTAAACCGGGGCTTTAGTAGTAATGCCGATCACTTTTTTGCCGTTTAACTCCAAAGTGGGAAGCGATACGCCAATAAGAAGGAAGTGCGCATCGGTCTCGATCAGTGCGCCGGGGGCAAACTGACTGCATGCAATGGTTTTAAATGTTTCTATTGTGCTGATACTGTCTTCCAGTGCTTGCTGCGGAAGTTGCAGCAGGCTGCTCATTGTTGCCGCTTCATCCTGCTGGGAGTTTTCGTCCAGGTCCGTGGTGTCAGTCTCGTCAACCGCGGCACTGGTTTCCAGTGTATCGATCCGCTGCTGGTAGCCATTTAGTTGCTGCCGCAATTGCCGGATGATACCATCAAGAATTTGTTGCTTCATTGCTTAAAGGTAGCCAATTTTTGACCATTATAGTTACGACACAAAGGAGAGAAACGGACAGGGAAAACTATAAAAAATAAAAAGCCCGCCCTGGAAAAGGCGGGCGTTGCTAACCTATGAAAAACACCATAACAAAGTTACGGAATATAAATCATATTAAAAAAAAATAGAATTAAATGCTTTGCCGGGCAAGCAGTGAATGCACCCGATCGAAAATGGCAGTGGAATCAATGGTATTCATATCTTTTGTTACCGGCGTATAGTGCCAAAAGACTTTTTGTTCCCGTGCCTGCAGGGTTTTTAAAAAGGGCCTTGCATAAATGGTAACAACGTTGGGAATCCCTGCCTCAGCGTAGGTGGTAAAACGTGGATAATTATTCCCGTTGGATACAATGATTGCTGCGGTGCTGCAGGAAACGGCCAGATGCGCGGCCATGCTGTCGTTACAAACCGCAACGGCGGCATGCTGCATCCAATTGAGGATCTCCGGGAGGGTAGTAGCGCCTGTAATATTCTGAGCACCGGTGGCTGCCGCTATGGTTGCTGCTGCTTCGGTTTCGGCATTGCTTCCGCAGAGCACGGGCAGGGCAAGACCGCTTGCTTTAACCTGCCGTATAAAGGCGATCCATTGGGCCAGGGGCAGGCGCCGGCTTTTATGCGCTGCGCCAATGCAGCATAGCACATAGGGTTGCTTTAAGGGCGCTTCAGAAGGAGCAGCGGTAATAACGGGTCTGTTTACAGGCATTGCCGTTCCGGTACACCAGGAAGCAAAAGCTTTGTTGTAGGCAAATTCGTGGAGGTGCTCAGGGTTTGAAAAAAGGTGTTGGTACTGGCGATCTGATACTTCATTTAATTGCTTTGTTTTGAAGCTATTAGCCGCCCCGGTGTTTTCTGATGCGGCGGCGGCCAGCGCGCACAGGTCATCCAATAACAAGGGGCGCGTTCGGGAAGGGTTTATTACCCGGCTGAAACCGGCCGCCCGTAATTGTTCCCAAAGGTGCATCCTGTAGTCTTCGCTGCTGTTATATTGTGTTTTGTTTACCCAAATGGTTTCATCCGCATTAGCGGCATCCAGCAGGTTGAAAATACTTTCGGTAGCGCTATTGCCCAGGTAGGTGAGTGTATAACCTTGCTGTTTTGCAAACTGGTAATAAGCGGGTAAAAAATTACGGAACAGCAGATAATCACCAATATCATCCAGCCGTATCAGCAATAACTTTTTGCTGGCATGGGCTGCAACCGGTAGCTCCTGAATAAGGGCCTTCTGCCGTGAAAAATCGGCAAGCAGTTTCCTGCTTTTCCGATGTTCCTGCCAGCTACGGAGCGCTATTGAAAAATATCGGGTCATTGTGCCTGAATTGTTGGCCGAATATCGGTTATAAAGCAATAGCAGCCAATTCCCGCTTATAAAGGAACCCGGATAATCGTTCGAGCCACGAAAACGTTATCATAAAAAGATAGGAGCTGCAACCTGATTATTTAATAAATTTAACGTTATTAAAAAATCTAATAAAAGGATATGAAACGAATTGCATTGTGTTTTTTACTGGTATCTGGTTTGGGCTGGAATCATTGTTTTGCGCAGAAAGTGCCCACGGCACCGCCGCCGGAAACCGGGGAACGCTTTAAAATGGGTATGGCAGGCTATACGTTTGCAAAGTTTGGGATCGATACCACGCTGGAAACCATGCAGCGGGAGGAAATACATTATTTATGTATAAAAGATTTTCACCTGCCGCTGAACAGCACGGATGAGCAGATTGCCGCTTTTCATCAGAAACTGAAAGCAAAAGGTGTGGAAGGTTATGGCGTGGGCCCTATCTACATGAAATCAGAAGCAGAAGTGGATAAGGCTTTTGAATATGCAAAAAGGGTAGGTGTAAAGCTGATTGTAGGTATCCCTAATTATGAGCTGCTGCCTTATGTAAATAAGAAAGTGAAGGAATACGATATGAAGTACGCCATTCACCTGCACGGGCCGGATATCAAAATTTACCAGGATGCCGATGATGTATGGAATCACGTGAAAGACCTGGACCCCCGCATGGGCATGTGCCTGGATATTGGCCATGATACACGCAATGGAAAAGACGCCGTGGCCGATTTGAAGAAGTATAGCTCCCGCGTTTTTGATATTCATTTAAAAGATGTAACCGCTCCTACAAAAGATGGCGCATCTGTAGAAGTAGGCCGCGGTATCATTAATTTTCCCGCTTTTGTAAAAATGTTGCGCCAGGTCGGATACACCGGTAAAGTGAGTCTGGAATACGAACGTTTTATGAGCAACCCCTTTATGGGCATTGCTGAGTCCCTGGGCTATTTCAGGGGGATTATTGTGGCTACAAAGGCGAAATAGTTCCGGGTTGCCGGTGATAAACGGTAGCTTCAACTTTTCTTCAAAACTGCACATTAATTTTGCAGAAGATGAAGATCTTAATTATCGAAGACAATAGTGCTCTGTCTGCAAGTATTAAAGAGTATTTGCAGGCAGAGCATTTTATTTGCGAGTGCGCCTTTGGAGTAGATGAGGCCCTGCAAAAACTGTCGGTGTTTACCTATGATTTTATTTTACTGGATATGATGCTTCCGGATGGCGACGGGCTGGAAGTACTTCGCTTTATTAAAGACGAACGCATCAGCAGCAAAGTATTGATCATTTCTGCACGAAATGCGCTGGATGACAAGATCAACGGACTGGAAGGCGGCGCTGACGACTATATTACCAAACCTTTTCACCTGCCCGAGCTGCATGCCCGCCTGCGCGCCATGTACCGCAGGAGCAACCTGAACGGCAGCAATATTGTTCTGGCTAATGAGATCGAACTAAATACGGATACTATTGAAGCGCGCGTGAATGCGCAATTGCTGGACATTACGCCGAAAGAATTTGACCTGCTTTTATATTTTGTGGTGAATAAAGGACGGGTGCTTTCGCGTCAGGCTATTGCCACGCATCTTTGGGGCGATTATACCGATAACCTTGCTAATTTTGATTTTATCTATCAGCATATAAAAAATCTTCGAAAAAAGATCGCCGCCGCCGATGGCAATGACTATATAGAAACGGTGTATGGCCTGGGATACCGGTTTAAATTATGAAGCTTATTAATAAAATATCGATCTGGTTTTTGTGCATCATTTTGGTGATCACGCCGGTGACTATTTTTATTTCGCATTCCAGCATCAAAAGAAAAATAACCGATTTTGAAATAAAACGACTGCGCTCCGTTAACGACCACGTGACGGACCTGCTACGCAACGGGCAACCGACGGATGATTTTTTGAAAGACCGGGAAGTGACGATCGTTCCTTATACAGCGGCGCTCCCTTCCGAGAATCCGCAGGTCACTAAACGCCTCGAAAAAGTGGCGGGGATGGAAGAAAAAGAACTGGCCTTGTTTGTAAGCAGTTATCAAACCATCAATGGTAAAAATTATAAAATAACTACGCACAGTTATTTTATCAACCCCAATGAATTTTTCAGCAGTATGTTCATTACCATGCTCTGGAAAATGCTGCTTATTTCAGCGGCCGTATTTATTTCCGCACGTTTTTTTTCGAAAACTCTGTTTCGTCCGTTTAAATCAACATTAGAAGCCATCCGCCATTTTAATGTGCGGCAAAAGAAAAAACTGGTGCTGGAGCCTTCTTCTACAACTGAATTCAATGAATTGAATGGATTTATT
The DNA here is from genome assembly GCA_017744795.1 of Niabella sp. GTDB lineage: Bacteria > Bacteroidota > Bacteroidia > Chitinophagales > Chitinophagaceae > Niabella. The sequence goes on from JAGIAQ010000026.1 coordinate 22,443, forward strand.
GAAAAAATGACCAGTCGCATCCTGGAGGAGTATGCAACGGCGCGGGAGTTTAGTGAAAATGCTTCGCATGAGCTGCAGACGCCGCTGGCCGTGTTGCGCACGAAGAATGAACTCTTAACACAAACGGAGTTAAACAGTCAGCAGGCCGCACTGATCGAACAGATGCAGCTGGAGATCAACAAACTTTCCAATATCACCAAATCGCTGGTATTGCTCGCCCGGCTTGAAAATCATGAGTTCAATACGGAGGAAGAAGTGCAATTTTGTAAGGTGACGAAGAATGTGCTCCAGACCTATGAATACTGGGCGGATCTGAAAAATATTTCCGTAACCCAGAATATCGACAGTAAAGTATATATCAAAACAAACCCCACCCTGGCAGATATCCTGGTGGCGAATTTGATGCGCAACGCGATCCGGTACAATGAAGAGGGCGGATCGATCCATATAGAATTGACTTCCGATTATTTCCGCATCACTAATAGCGGTCAGCCGATTGATATGCCCCATAAAGATATTTTTCGTCGTTTTAAAAAAGGAAACCAAAAGAATGAAGGCGTGGGCCTGGGACTGGCAATTGTGAAGCAGATCTGCGAAGTATGTAATTTCAGGATCTCTTACGCTTTTGTTGAGGGCCGGCATATTTTCTGTGTCTATTTTAACGACCAGTATCTGGCGGCAACTGATGTAATTCCCTCCCGGCCGGACGCACAACGGATGGTCTTTGCCGGCTCCGGAGGTTAACGGCTTCAAATTTGCTTCAAAAAGATTTTTTTGGTTTGCACATTCCTAAAATAACTCTTGTTTCTACAATGCAGCTCAGATTGATTTTACTAACATTTGTTTTCGGTTCTGTAACAGCGGCAGCTCAGACGACTGTGACGCTGAAGGACGCCATTCAAACGGCTGTTACGAATTACCCCTCTATAAAAGCAAAAACAGCTTACGCGCAGGCGGCGGGGGAATTAGTGACGGCGGCTAAACGAGAGCAGTTACCTAATGTGAATCTGGCGGTGCAGCAGGACTATGGAACCATTAACGGAACCAATGGCCCTTTGTATGGGTTTGGCGGATTGGCGGCTGCTTCAGGGGGCCCGTCGTTGGCAACGCAAAACTGGAATGCCGCCTTTGGCGCCTTATACCTTACGAATGTGAACTGGGAATTCTTCGCCTTTGGCAAATATAAAGAACGGGTAAAAGTAGCGCAGCGCGCACAGGAAACTAATACGAAGGACCTGGAGCAGGAATTATTTGAACATAAGGTAAAAGTAGCTGCGGCCTATTTAAACCTGGTGGCCGGAAGGCAGATCACTAAATCCTATGAAAAGAACCTGAACCGGGCCGATTCGATCCGGACCTTTGTGATAGCACGTGTAAAGAACGGGTTGGTGGCAGGGGTGGATTCTTCGCTGGCTAACGCGGAATATTCGAGCGCCCGCATCCTGCTCACCAACGCCAAAGACAAAGAGCAGGAGCAAAAAAATATGCTGGCCCAGCTAATGGGCACTAATAATAATGATTTTGATATTGATACTTCTTTTATATCCGCTTTACCCGGCGTGTACCTGGATACCACCAGTGAAGCCGCTTTGCATCCCTTGCTGCAATATTATAAAAGCCGCATTGCCGTTAGCGATGAGCAAACGCGGTATATAAAGACGCAGTATTACCCGGGCTTTTCGCTGGTGGGTCTGCTGCAATCGAGAGCCTCCGGTTTTAAGAGCGACTATGTTACCAATCAAAACAGTTTTTCTACTGATTATTGGAGTGGTGTCAATCCCAGCCGGACCAACTATTTATTTGGAGTAGGCGTTACCTGGAACATCATGCAGCCGGTGCGTTTATCCAAACAGGTGAATGCGCAACGCCTCATCAGTAAAGGATTACAGGAAGAATACAACCTGGCGGACGTGGCCATAAAACAGCAACTGCAAACCTCAAAAAGTAAAATGAGCAATGCACTGGCGAACTTTAAGGAAGCTCCGGTGCAGGTAAAAGCGGCTTCCGATGCTTATCATCAAAAATCAGTCCTGTACAGAAACGGGCTCACCAATATGGTAGACGTTACTCAGGCAAATTATACATTGATACGGGCAGAAACGGATAGGGATATCGCCAGCAATAATGTATGGCAGGCGCTGTTGCTGCGGGCGGCCGCACTGGGTGATTTTAATTTATTTGAGGAGCAATTGCGTTAGCGGTTCATAGTTCATAGCCGATAGTTCATGGCGTTGTGGACTATTAACTATGATCCATGAGCTATGAACTACATAATATAAAACAAGAAACTACAGATGAATCTAATTCGTTTTGCATTAAGAAAGCCTATTACCATACTGGTGTTGGTTGTTGCACTTTTTTTCTTTGGGATGAAAGCAGTGAACTCCATTAAGGTAGATATTTTTCCAAAGCTGGATCTGCCGGCTATTTATTTGTCGCACCCCTTTGGCGGGTATACCGCCGAGCAGATGGAGGCTTTTTTTGGTAAGCAATACATCAACATTCTGTTGTATGTGAATGGGGTAAAAAGTATTGAAACAAAGAATATACAGAGCCTTACCCTAATAAAGATCAATTTTTATCCCGGCACCAATATGGCCCAGGCTGCGGCAGAAGTAAGTGCCTTTTCCAACCGGATACAGGCCATATTCCCCCAGGGATCCAACCCGCCATTTATTATTCGTTTTGATGTGTCTACGCTTCCTGTAGGGCAATTGGTGTTGAGCAGCGATAAACGCAGCAATAACCAGTTGTTGGATATGGCCAATGTTTATGTGCGTTCCTCTTTTACTTCCATTCCGGGGCTGGTGGGTTCTGTGCCTTTTGGCGGCAATGTACGAACGGTGGTGATCAAGGTAAATCCGGAACTGCTGCGGGCGCATAATATGACGGCCGATCAGCTAGTGGGCGCGCTGCGCGTCAATAACCTTCCTTCTCCGGCGGGTAATGTGCGTATCGGCGATAAAAACTATGTAACCCCCGCCAATACTACGATCAAGCAAATAAAGGATTTTGAAAATATGCCTTTGTTTGTTGACGGCAAGGCTTCCAACCTTTATTTACGGGATGTGGCAACTGTTGAAGATGGTGCGGATGTAAGCGCCGGTTATGCCCTTATCAATGGCAAGCGCTCCGTTTATATTGATATTGCAAAAGCGGCAGATGCTTCCACCTGGGAAGTGGTGCAGAACCTGAAAAAGGCGATGCCCAAAATACAGTCGCAGTTGCCCGAAGATGTAAAGCTGAGTTATGAGTTTGATCAGTCCACCTATGTAATGAACTCTGTAAAAAGTTTAATGAGTGAAGGGGTTATCGGGGCGATATTGACAGGTTTGATGGTGATGCTGTTCCTGGGGGATCTGCGCGGGGCACTGATCGTGATTCTGACCATCCCCACTTCCATTATTACCGGCGTATTGTTCCTGAATATGTTTGGTCAAACCATTAATATCATGACGCTGAGCGGCCTGGCCCTGGCGATCGGTATCCTGGTGGATGAAAGTACAGTAACCATCGAAAATATTCACCAGCACCTCGATATGGGCAAGCCGAAAGCGCTTGCCATATGGGATGCTTGTAAAGAGATAGCCTTTCCCAAGTTGCTGATTCTGTTTTGTATCCTGGCCGTGTTTGCTCCTGCGTTTACGATGGGCGGAATACCGGGGTCATTATTTCTGCCATTGGCGTTAGCGATCGGCTTCAGTATGATCGCCTCTTATTTCCTGGCGCAAACCTTTGTACCGGTAATGGCCAACTGGATCATGAAGATCAAACATCACAAAGGCAAAGACGGCAGGGAATTGACGGAGGAGGAAGAATATGCAAATGCGGGCCTTGCGGAAGGAGAAGAAGATACCTGGTCGCAGAAAGAACGGCTGCTGAAAGGGGAAGATTCGGGTGAAAAAATGAGCCGGTTCGATAAATTCAGGGCAAGATATATGCGCTTCCTGGACCGGATGATGCCTTACCGGAAGCTCATTGTAACGCTTTATATTTTGATCATAGGACTGGCCTCGCTTTTCTTCCTGCGTATTATTGGGCGGGATGTGCTGCCAAAGGTAAATGGCAAACAATTCCAGGTGCGTTTAAGAGAGCCGGACGGGACCCGCATCGAAAAAACGGAATTAAAAGCGATTGATCTTTTAAATGTGATCAATAATGTAGTGGGGAAAAAGAATGTATCGATTACTTCCACGTTCGTGGGGATGCACCCGCAACTATTTTCTACTGCGCCCATATTTCTCTGGATGGCCGGGCCGCATGAAGCGGTACTGCAGGTAGCACTCAAGGAAGACTATAAAGTAAACCTGGATGAACTGAAGGATAAGATCCGGAAACGTGCCGCGGAGATTGCACCCGAAATGAAACTATCCTTTGAGCCGATAGAGCTGACCGATAAAATTTTAAGTCAGGGCTCGCCCACACCTATAGAAGTGCGTTTTTCAGGCAGGGATAAAAAGCTGAATGAAAAATATGCGGCGCAGATGGTCGACAAACTAAAAAAGATTAATTATCTCCGCGATGTGCAGATTGGTCAGTCCATTCATTACCCCGCGTTAAAAATTGACATAGACCGGGTACGGGCGGCGCAGCTGGGAACGGATATGAGTAGTATCTCCCGTTCGTTGATTGCTTCTACTTCTTCTTCTCGTTTGACGGAAAAAAATACCTGGGTAGATACGAAATCTAACCTGACCTACAGTGTGCAGGTGGAGGTACCGGAGAGTGATATGCGGAGTCAGAACGATATCCGGGAGATACCGCTTAGCCCTAATAACGCAAGACCTTTGCTGGGGGATGTAGCCACAATAAGACCGGATACTACTTATGGCGAAGCAGATAACCTGGGCTCCGTTCCTATGTTGACTGTGACGGCCAACCTGAATAATAAAGACCTGGGTGCTGCGGCCAGGGACGTACAGGCTGCGATTCATTCGTTGGGCCAACTGCCCCGCGGTTTGAATGTGGACCTGATCGGTTTAAGCGAAACGCTTACCGAAACGCTGGACAGCTTACAGAGTGGGCTGTTGGTGGCGATTGTCGTGATCTTTTTAATGTTGGCGGCTAACTTCCAGTCCTTTAAAGTATCGATCATTGTGCTGGCTACGGTTCCGGCCGTATTGTTTGGGTCAATGGTATTGCTGATGTTATGTGGTTCCACACTGAACCTGCAATCGTATATGGGAATGATCATGTCCGTAGGGGTGTCTATTTCCAATGCCGTACTTTTGATCACGAATGCCGAGCAGATCCGCAAGCATAACGGGGATGCTTTGAAATCAGCCAGGGAAGCCGCTGCATTGCGTTTGCGCCCCATCCTGATGACGGCATTGGCAATGGTGGTGGGTATGATACCGATGGCTTCCGGACTGGGTGAAGCGGGCGATCAGTCTTCTCCGTTAGGACGTGCAGTGATCGGAGGCTTGATTGCCTCTACTTTTGCAGCGCTTTTCATTTTGCCACTGGCCTTTGCATGGGGATTGGGTAAAACCAGTACCCAAAGTGTATCACTGGATCCGGAGGATAAGGAGAGCATCCATTATATTCCGGGGCTCCATCATTAGCATCGGGAGCCGTGAGACGATAAATGTGAGATGCTCACGTTTCACGACTAGTGTAATACAGGGAACAAAATATTTATTTCTAATAGTATTCGATCATGATAAAAAATAAAAAAACGGGGATCTTATTATTGGCCGGTGCTTTTGCCGGTATGCTGATCCAAGGCTGCAAATCATCTAATGCCGAGGAAGAAAAGAAAACAGAAAAGCCAGCTGTTACTACGGTGCCGGCGTTCTTATTATCAGAAGGAAGTCTTTCGGATACCTTATCCCTGCCGGGAGAACTGGTGGCGTTTCAGAACGTAGATCTGTTTGCCAAGGTGAGCAGTTTTGTAAAAAAGCTGTATGTGGATGTGGGCAGTGAAGTGCGCCAGGGGCAATTATTGGCGGTAATGGAAGCGCCGGAAATGAATGCGCAGCACGATGGGGCACAGTCGAAAGTAAAATCACAGGAGGCAATTTACCTGGCCAGCAAAGCGACATACGATCGCCTGCTGGAAACCAGCAAAACGCCGGGCACTGTTTCACAGAATGATCTGGATATGGCTAATGCCCGTCAGAAGTCAGATTATGCGCAGTTCATGGCGGCCAAATCAGCCGTAAAAGAAATAACCGATACCCGAAATTATCTGGAAATACGCGCCCCTTTTTCGGGGGTGATCACTGCGCGCAATGTAAGCGCCGGAGCTTATGTAGGTCCGGGCGCCGGAGCGGTACCAATGTTTACCCTGCAGGAACAAAAAAAATTAAGACTGGTGGTGAACCTCCCCGAGAGTAACGCAGGGGTACTGAACCAAAATGGCTCGGTGAAGTTTGCGGTAAAGTCGCTGCCCGGCCGGTATTTTGAAGCCAGAACATCTCGCGTATCAGGAGCATTGGACAACCGGCTGCGGGCGCAACGTGTGGAAATGGATGTGCATAACGATAATAAGGTCTTACTGCCGGGTATGATCCCCGAAGTAAAGATCCCGTTGCATTCCGGCAATACCCAGGTATTCGTAATCCCGAACAGCGCGCTGTTGAATTCCAGTCTGGGGGTGTTTGTAATAAAAGTGATCAATGGAAAAACGGTATGGGTGCCGGTTTCTACGGGCGTTAAAACCACCGATAAAATATCAGTATATGGTAATCTTACTAAAAATGACACATTGATCACAACGGTTACGGAAGAAGTACGTAACGGGGCAGCGGTAAACGGGAAGATCGATCTACAAAAAGATTAGAGGCACTGATAGGTGATGGTGTTGGAATGGCCAAAATTGGGAGGAGTGCAATGCCACGAATGCACGAATAGCTAATTATTCGTGCATTCGTGGCACTTTTTTAATCTTCGCGTCCTGCGCCTTTGCGCCAGCCCGAAAGATTCATTCTGGCGGGGTTAAGCTTCCTGGCTCATCTTACCGCAAACATTTCTCAAATCCTTACCTTCGTGGCTATAAAAAATAGTATTATGTCAACAATATGGAAACAATACCAGGAAGAAAATCAGGAGCGTTTTTTAAATGAAATGATGGACCTGCTGCGGATCCCCTCCATCAGCGCCAAAAGCGAGAATAAAGCAGATATGCAAAAATGCGCGGAAGCGGTAAAAGCAGCCTTGCTGGCTTCCGGCTGCGACAAGGCGGAGGTGATGGAAACCGGCGGTCATCCCGTTGTGTATGGTGAAAAAATGATTGACCCTTCCAAACCCACGGTGTTGGTTTACGGGCACTATGATGTGCAACCGGTAGAACCGCTGGAACTATGGAATACGCCGCCATTCGAACCTACCATTAAAGACGGCAAAGTGTTTGCGCGCGGCAGTGCCGATGATAAAGGTCAGTTTTATATGCACGTAAAAGCACTGGAAACTATGGTGAAAACCAATACCATGGCCACTAATATGAAATTCATTATTGAAGGGGAAGAAGAGGTAGGCTCGCCCAACCTGGGCAGTTTTGTTGCCGGGCATAAGGACTTATTAAAAGCCGATGTGATCCTGATCAGCGATAGTTCGTTGTTGAGCATGGAAAATCCTTCATTGGATACAGGGGTGCGGGGGCTGAGTTATATTGAAGTGGAACTGACTGCCGCCGCCCGCGATCTGCACAGCGGTACCTATGGCGGCGCCGTGGCCAACCCGATCGTGATCCTTTCTAAAATGATCGCCAGTTGTCATGATGAAAATAACCACATCACCATACCGGGGTTTTATGATGATGTGCTGGAAGTGTCAGCAGAAGAACGCGCGCTTATTAATAAAGCTCCTTTCGATGAACAGGAATACAAGGATGAGATCGGGATTAAGGAATTATATGGTGAAAAAGGATTCAGCACTTATGAGCGTACGGGTATCCGGCCAACCCTGGAGCTGAACGGCATCTGGGGCGGCTATACAGGCGAAGGCGCCAAGACGGTATTGCCGGCAAAAGCTACCGCTAAAATATCGGCACGGCTGGTGCCCAATCAATCCAGTGAAAAGATCACCAAATTATTGCTGGATCATTTCCGGAAAATAGCGCCCTCCTGTGTTACCATAAATGCCTTTGAGCACCATGGTGGAGAAGCTTATGGTACGCCGATCGACAGTAAAGGCTACCAGGCGGCATCCAAAGCGCTGGAAACAACTTTTGGCAAAACGCCGATCCCGGTAAAAGGTGGCGGAAGTATTCCCATTTGTTCGGTGCTGGAAAAAGAGTTGGGCATCAAAATTATTTTTATGGGCTTCGGACTGGATAACGACGGGCTGCATAGTCCCAATGAAAAATATAACCTGGAGAATTATTATAAAGGCATTGAGACGATTCCTTATTTCCACAAATATTTCGGGGAGTAAGAATCGCCACGAATGCACGAATGACGGTAGTTTTAGCTCCGCTTAGCAGTTAACCTCATAAAAAATAACACCAATGGATATTGTTTATAAAACAGAAGGCTATGACATTGTTGGGATTTGTATGGAAGTGCACAATAATCTGGGGCCGGGCTTTTCCGAAATAGTATATAAGGATGCGTTGGCATATGAGCTTGGTTTGAGTAATATACCGTTTGACAGGGAGAAAAAGTATGAGGTTAATTATAAGGGGATTATTTTACCTCATGTGTTTTATGCCGATTTTGTAGTTTTTGATAAAATAATTCTGGAAATAAAGGGGGTGAAAAAATTGACGGACGAGTTTATAACGCAATGTATCAATTATCTTAAAGTCTCCGGCAATAAATTGGCATTGTTGGTTAATTTTGGAGAAACCCGATTGAATTATAAGCGTATTGTTTTATAAAGAAATTGGCGGGTTGTTGCCATTCGAGGTATTTAGCCCTGGAAACTAAGAGTAACTCATTCGTGTATTCGTGGCGCTTGAGTTTTTAAAGCCATATAACAACTTATTCGTGCATTCGTGGCATTCATTATGGAGAAAGAAAAATTACGTGTCGATAAATACCTTTGGTCCATCCGCCTGTTCAAAACCCGGCGGCTGGCCACCGATGCCTGTAACGACGGCAAGGTGAAATATGAGGGGGAAAATACCAAGCCTGGCAAGAACGTGCACCTGGGCGATATTTATGAAGTGCGCACCGAAGGCCGCAAATGGGTGGTGAAGGTAACCGGGCTATTACATACCCGGCTGAAGTATGAAGAAGCTATAAAATATTATACGGATATTACGCCTGCTGAGGAACTGGAAAAGGCGAAAAATCAGGCAGCATCCTTCTTTAGTGGCAAGCGCCTGAGCAAGATAGGTCGTCCTACCAAAAAAGAGCGCCGGGATCTGGATGAGTTTATGGACGGAGAGGAGTGAAGAATAATAAATAAAAAATATTGAATAAGAAATGAAAAGGGTTGGATGTTCTGGAAGCCTGAATCCCAAATCAAAAATTTCAAATTAGCAATCGCCCATGCACATTGATATCCTTACCGTTTTACCCGAATTACTGACCAGCCCCCTGGAGCATAGCATTATGAAACGCGCGCAGGATAAGGGGTTGCTGACGGTGGCAGTGCACCATTTACGAGACTGGGCCGTGAATGAGTACGGTCAAGTGGATGACTATCAATATGGTGGGGGTGCCGGCATGGTCATGCTATGCGAACCGCTGGCTAAAGCTATTGAAGAACTGTCTGCGAACAAAAAGTTCGATGAAATTATTTATGTAACCCCTGATGGAAAAACCTTAAACCAACGCATGGCCAATGGGCTTTCATTGAAAGGGAATCTGCTGATCATCTGCGGCCATTACAAAGGCATTGATGAACGCATCCGTCAAAAATATGTGACCCTGGAAATCTCAATTGGTGATTATGTGCTCAGCGGCGGGGAGCTGGCCGCGGCCGTTTTGGTGGATTCCATCGGCCGTTTGCTGCCGGGTGTATTGAATGATGAAACCTCTGCACTCACGGACTCCTTCCAGGATAACCTGCTGGCGCCACCCGTGTACACCCGCCCTGTCGATTTTCAAGGGATGAAAGTGCCGGATGTTTTAATGAGCGGAAACCATGCAAAGATCGAGGAATGGCGTTACGAGCAGGCCCTGCAACGCACCAGGGACCGGCGTCCCGATCTGCTGGATGAATAACCGGATCGGCCCGCTATTCGGCTGTGGCAGGGGCAATTCATCTATCGCAACCCAACCGATGGTTGCACCTCCGGCCATTAACAGGAAACCCCTTCAGGTTTTTCCATGCTTAAGAAAATGATTCTAAATTATTAATATAAAATATTCAAGAGGTATACGTTCAACTGCTTCCTGCCCCGATTAAAAAACATCAAAAAAGAACGAACACTGAATGTTACTGAAATAATGCCCTTTTACATTTCTTATTCAATATTTCTTATTCTACATTCATCGGAATCCTGCGCTTAAGTAAACGACATTGATTCCTTATCCTACATTCTTCAACCCGCATCAGGCCCCATTCTTCCGCACGAGCCTCCGACTCATGATTTCCATAGCTAATTGAAGCGTATTTGCCTGATCCTGCAGGGCCTTAATGGTTTCCTTTTGCGTGGCAATGATTTCATCCCTGAGGATACATTCCCTGCACGGGGCTGGTGCTTCCGGTTCCTGTACTGTAAAGTCCGTTCCGGGGAGATAAATTTCACCCTTGTTTGAAACCAGCCAGTTGAGGTCGACATGCGGAAACCGGTTTTTGATGTCTTCAATAATTTCAGCGGAAGGCTTGTTGTTGCCGTTCTTAAGCCGGTTAAGCTTTTGAGAGGATCGATAATTTAGTCCGTTAATGGCAAGATCGTTAATTGTCTTGAATCCTTCAGCTTTACGGAGCTCTTCAAGACGCTCAAAAAAAGTTGAATTTTTATTCATTTTTGTTTGTTTGTATCAAATGAATTTGTAAATTTGGTGTGCTAACATGAAAATAATCCGGTTATGTCAAACAAAAATAACAAGATTCTTGCTAAGGGGCAAGAACCGGGTGCAGGCGGTTTTGAGATCGAAAAGCAGCACCCGGAAGATCCTGCTAAACTCAGCGAGCACCATTTTCAATTGCGGAAGCGTTTTTTGCATTTTATAAAAGCAAGACCACTGTATTGCCTTTGGCTGGTTTTTGATGCTTCAACCCTGAAAGAATTGCAGCAGATCTGGAGCAATTGGGTGCAATGCGCTTTGTGTGTACCCTACAGTGCCTTCAGCGAAAACAGCGACCGGCGTTACCTGTTGCGGTTCAATGCAAATTTTCGGGAATTAATGGAGGCCCTGCACGAAATATCAGTGCAACAGACAAAAAAGAAGGGCAAGGCGTTGTTTTATATTGATCCGGATACACACTATAAGTACTTGGGGAATACAGCAACGGCACATCAAAAAATAAGGGAATTTATATCAGGGTATCCGCAAAAAAAAGCAGAGGTCTATTTGTGGTCTGTTCTGGAGTGTGCCCTGGAAGAAGGGGAGGCCTTCCTGATTGAAAGAAAGAATCTCCTCTTTGACTTTGAATGTTTGTTGTGCCTGGTAAAAGCGCCCTTTCAACTGTTGAAACACAATAAGCAGCTTTTGAAATAAGCAGGGCTGCCATCAATGAGTAATTATGCGGCCCGTTTCCGGAGCCGCTATTTTTTTTTAAATCGAACCAATGAAAAACAATACTAAATATGTGGAAACTGTGCAAACAATACTGTTTCCCGGAATTGATGATTCCGGCCCTTTTAAAAGCAGGGCGAGGCAAAAAAGGTCTACAGCTGTACCGAAGCCGGCTGCGGTAGCGCCAAAAGAGCTTATTGTATCCTGGATCAGGGGATTATGTAATGCTGCCGCAATATTTGAGCTGGATCATAACGCCGGGGAACAGCGCCTCGATTTATATATCATTCTTGCACAGCCGGATTCTTGTGGCTTTAAGAACCTGGAGCCTTTTATAAGAACCGCGACACTGGGTCAATGGACCGTCCAGTTCTCTCTTTGCCAGTTGACTGTGTTTAACGAACGGCGCAAACAGGGTAGTTTTTTTCATGTGGTAAAATGTAATGAACAGGCACTTTTATACCAGGCAAAAGATGCTTTATTGGAATGGATCAGTGCGTCAATGTTTGCTACGGTATTGGCTAAGCGCGAAACAGATCTCGGGGAAGGGCAAAAAAAAGGGAACCATTTCTTTGAAACAGCAATAGCATTTGAGGAGCGCAAAGAGACAGCCCTGGCATGCTTTGCATTGCACCAGGCTATTGAAATAACCTTGCGCGGATTTATTACTGCTTTTTCAGGGATCAGCCCCCGGCTCCATAGCTTAAAACAATTGTTCCTGCTGTGCAACCGCATCCGGAAGGGCTTTACCTCCTTTTTCCAGTCTGCGGCAGAACTTGATGCCCTGGCTTGTTTGCAGGAGGCTTATACCGCAGGTCGCTATAATAATGATTTTGTGGTAGCCGATGCCATATTGCAACTGCTTAAAACTAAAACAGCCCGCATCCTGGCTTTTACAGCGGCAATTTGTAAAGAGCTTACTGATAAATATACACAGTTGTTTCGGAGCAATTAAAAATGGCCGGGCGCATATTATACACCCGGCCATTTCATCAAAAAGTTGTTTTTTTAGATTATTCTTTCAATACAACATTCCCCGTTCTTTTAAGATTGCCCCAACCCTGTCCTTCGCCTTTTATTGCCCGGCGAAGCGACCGGAATAATACCACGTACATTAATTGGCGGTACACAAAACGCTGGGGGATGAGCCATAACAGCTGCCAGTAATTTTTTTCCTTTTCGATGCTGAAGGCAAAAAGCGCCACTCCAACATCTACTAAAAGGAAGAGGCCGTAAAATAACGCGATCCTATCGATATCTGCCCAGCTGGTATGCTGCTCATTGGGCCAGTTGTAGAAAATAGAAAAGAAGAAAAGCAGATCGGCAATGGGAGCAATGATGGGCAATATGATCTGGAACAGCAGGATATTGGGCAAGGATACCATGCCAAGGCCCTTATAACGTGCCTTGAAACAGGCGTCTTTATTCTTCCAGAAACTTTGCATCACACCATAACTCCAGCGGAACCGTTGTTTTAAGAACTGTCTTACGGTTTCCGGAGCCTCGGTAATGGCAACAGCTTCATTGCAGTTGCGGATCACATATCCTTTTCTTAAAATACGAATGGTAAGGTCGCAATCCTCCGCCAATGAATCGGTGGTAAAGCCGCCGGCTTCAATGATGGCTCTTTTGCTGAAAGCGCCAATAGCACCCGGTACTACAGTAATTCCATTTATGTAATCAAAAGCCCGCCGGTCAAAATTCTGTGCGGTGATGTACTCGATCGACTGCCAGCGGGTGAGCACATTGGTGACGTTGCCCACTTTTACATTACCGGCAACAGCGCCAATAGCTTCATCTACAAAATAGCGCATGAGCTGGCTTACCGCATCTTTTTTTAATTGTGTATCGGCATCAATGCACACAAGGTATTCCGCGTCTGCATGGGCAATGCCGTAGTTGAGCGCAGAAGCCTTACCCCCATTGGGTTTGGTGAGTATTTTTACCCGGGGGTTAGTGCCAAACGCCGCTGTAATATTTTTCAATGTATCGTCTTTGGAGCCATCATCTACAAAAATGACTTCCAGGTTGGGATAATCCTGGTTCAGCAAACTTTGAACGGTTCGGGCACTATTTACTTCTTCGTTGTACGCAGGAACAATGATGTTTACTTTTTTATTAAAGACACCTAACGGGGGCAACTGTTCCTTTTTCTGCCTTCTGTAATTGATGAGCGCCAGGGCTCCCAGCGTTACAATACGCCCCAGCCCCAGGAAAACCGCCAGCCAGAATGCCGTACTGAGGAATTTGAATACCCAGAAAACGATCGTGACGCCATATTTGTCGGCCTGTAAAATATCGCTTTTTACAGGAGGCATTACCTGGTCCTTTTTAAGATTTAATAATTGTGCTACCGTAATAAATTGTATGTTCCGGTCTTTAAAGTACTTGATGATGCGGGGCAGTGCATCTACCGTGCCCTGACGGTTGCCGCCGGCATCGTGCAATAAAATGATCCCCTTGTCTTTGAGGGGGCGTGCCTCATATTGCCGCACAATACGATTGTAGATGCTGTCGGCATTTACATGGGCGCTGTCCGTATCCCAGTCTTCGGGATCGATGCTTTCACCCACGGCATAATAGTTTAGCGTTTTACTCAACCCAACGGGTAATAATTCCGGTGCCGTTGTGGGTTCTGCGTCTGCGTTAAAGGGCGGGCGGAACAGGATCGTGCTATGGCCGGTTACCGCTTCTATTAAAAGCCGGGTAGCGTCAATTTCGGTCTGGGCCCTTTTAAGACCTACGCTGGCAATATTGGGATGGGAGAAAGTGTGATTGCCGATCTCAAATCCACCCTTATAAACCTGTTCAAACGTGGGAAGATGATTTTGAATGTTAACGCCTACAACAAAGAAGGCTGCGGGTACATTTTCCTTTTTTAATATTTTCAGGATCTGGGGAGTATATTCCGGGTCAGGACCATCATCAAAAGTCAGCAGTACCTGTTTGCCCGGCTCCACCTGGCCAAATCGTTTTATTACGTATTTTGTGGGCAGTTTAAGGTATTCTTCCTCCTGTATCAGGTAATCACTGGTAGTATCTGCCGTGATCTTCATTTCCCCGCTCTGGGGTTGAGATATTACATCCAAAACCTCACCGTCGCCAATATAATCGGGCTTCTCAAAGGATACCGGTACATTTTCCAGTTTCGTAAACAATTTCTTTTGCTCCGACATGGCCTCCGTGGTCAGCGCATTTTTATAAAAGGCCCAGAGCCGCTGGTCTTCAGCGCCCAATCGCCAGATGGCCACACCAGCCGTACCATAATCGTCTGCAAAACGCATGGTGTTAAAATTACTGGCGGCATCATTAAAATATACTTCGTGTTTGGTTCCGTTATTATCGGTATAACTGAAATGACAATTATAGGTATCATTGTCAAAATCTATGGTGGCGTTATATTCCCTCGCAAGATATACCGCCTGGGCGTAAGTAACGGTTGCTCCTTTCTGGCCCTCCGGCCAGTCGTACCCGTAAGTGGCCATGCAGAGTACAATTTTTTCAGAAGGCACATTCTTTGCTGCAGCGTCCAGCACTTTTTCAATCCATTGCTGATCGCTGATCCATCCGGGAGTGCTGGTATCATAGTGGTGATCATAGGCCATCAGGAAAATATAGTCTGTTACTTTCGCTATCTCCGAAATATTATAGCTGTCATCGTTGGGTAATATATCCTGTGTTACCAGCAAGCCTTTGGCATGCAAAATCCGGTACAGATCCTCATGAAATTGTTTTATTAAAGGAAGGCTGTTTTCTGTCAGCTCTTCAAAATCCAGGTTAACACCACTTAGTTTATTTTTTTCAATCGTATTTACGATATCCTGTAAAAATTTATTTCTTTTCTTAGGATTGCTCAATACCCGGTACAGCAGCTTGCCATCAAAGTCGCTGTTGACCACATTAGTAAGGATGGGCACTATAGCAACCTTGGCCTTTCGCATCAGTAGCAGGGCATCATTGTCAATAGTGGCTTTTAACGAATCACCCGTGGGGTCGATAAAGAACCATTCCGGAAGCACCATATTCAGCTTGTCAATATTGGCGCGTAACGAAATGAAAGATTGCGGATCCCAGTCTACAAAAAAAGCCGCGCGGATATTTCCATTTTTGGGTCGTTTCCGCTCCCGGTCAATAAACGCGTTGTTTTGTGCACGCGCATCAATAAAGGCCTGCATGCCTTTGTATTTCTTCTTGTCTTTTTCGCTTAGGTTCTTAGGGATTACGGCATGAATTAATTTGCCGGTATCCGTTTTGGAAAGGCCGGGAAGTATGGGGATGTTTTTTCTTAATAAGGAAAGAACCCCCAGGGGGATCAGGGCGATCGCAAAAAAGACCAACACGCGGCTGACCCATTTAAAAGTGTACCACCGGGCTTTATTATCCGTTTGAAAAACCTGCCTTTCGTCAGACATATAAAATTTTATAGAGTCAAAATTGGTTTACAAAAAATACTATTGGTCGGAATTTTCTTAAACAAGTGATACATTTACCCAAACAAATAGTATGCACAAAAGTAACATAAAAGGGAACATTGTGGACGTACTGCGGGAAAGGATCTATTCCGGATTTGTAGAATCGGAAAACGGGAAAATAATAAAGATCGGCCGGGTACAGGATGAACCGGACGAAACACTGCCGTTTATCCTTCCGGGGTTTATAGATAGTCATGTGCATATTGAAAGCAGCATGCTCATCCCTTCCGAATTTGCCCGTCTGGCGGTAGTGCATGGCACAGTTGCCACAGTAAGCGATCCTCATGAAATAGCCAATGTATGCGGGGTGGAAGGTGTAGCGTATATGATTGAAAACGGCAGGAAAGTGCCTTTCAAATTCAATTTTGGAGCGCCGAGCTGCGTGCCGGCAACCGTTTTTGAAACAGCAGGTGCAACGTTGGGTGTATCAGAGGTTGCCGCATTACTACAACATCCGGAGATAAAGTATCTGAGCGAAATGATGAATTTTCCCGGAGTGCTGATGAATGATCCTGAAGTAATGCAGAAAATAAAAGCAGCGCATGACCTGGGAAAGCCGGTAGACGGGCATGCGCCGGGGCTTAGGGGGGCTGATGCGGAGCAATACGCCAAAGGGATTGCTGCGGTCAACCTGCCGGGAACCGATCATGAATGTTTTACAAAGGAAGAAGCATTGGACAAGCTGCAAGCGGGCATGAAGATCCTCATCCGCGAAGGAAGCGCGGCAAAGAACTTTGAAGCACTCATTGATCTGCTGAATGATTATCCGGATGACATAATGTTTTGTAGCGATGATAAACACCCGGACAGCCTGGCCGCGGGGCATATTAATCAGCTTTGCGCAAGGGCTGTGGCAAAAGGAATTTCGGTTTTTAAAGTGCTCAAAGCGGCCTGCATCAACCCGGTGCTGCATTATAAACTGGATGTAGGTTTGTTTGAGGAAGGCGCCGCCGCAGATTTTATTGTTGTAAAAGACCTGAACCATTTTGAGGTGCTGCAAACCTTTATCAATGGTACGCTGGTGGCGGAGCAAGGCAAAACGCTGATCGCACCGGTTGCTGCTTCTATTATCAATAACTTTAATTGTGCGCCCAGGACTCCTGACTTTTTTGCGCTGCCGTCTGATGGCAGTAAAACGATCCCGGTTATTGAGGCGCTGGACGGCCAGCTGATCACCCACCAGCTGCTTTTGGAGCCAAAGGTTGTGGATGGATTTTATGTGAGCGATGTAGAACGCGACATTTTGAAAATGGTGGTGGTGAACCGTTATACCGATGCAAAGGTAGCCGGTGCGTTTGTGCGGAATTTTGGAATCAAACAAGGGGCGATCGCTTCTTCTGTAGCGCATGATAGTCATAATATTATAGCCGTTGGAGTGGACGATGAAAGCATCAGCCGGGCGGTAAATAAACTTATTGCTGCAAAAGGGGGCGTAAGTGCTGTGGCCGGAGCCGAAGAGCAATTAATACCCTTGCCCGTGGCCGGGTTGATGAGTAATGCAAATGGATACGAGGTGGCTGCTGCGTACACCCAAATTGATGCAATGGCGAAAAAAATAGGCTCCGGATTGGCGGCACCCTTTATGACGCTCTCCTTTATGGCCTTGCTGGTGATCCCGGATCTGAAGTTGAGCGACAAGGGCCTTTTTGATGGAAGGCGGTTTGAATTGATCGGTCCGAAGAGCTGATTCACCGGCAGATCCGTTTTTTTGAAAAAATACAGTGTTATTCACCGTACGCTTCCCGTCGTTTACCGATATCTGGTGTTTACAGGCGAAAAATCTATTGTAAGCCCTATCTTAGGGGGGTATTTTTACAGAAAATATTGAACAATGAGCGAAAATAATCCGTATAACACAGAATTTTATAATAAAGATGAGAAGCCGGCAACGCCTGGAGGAAACCTTCCGGCTGAAGAACCGAACTATCGCCGGCGGAACTCCCAATCCCATGTCTGGTTTGGGCTGATGATGGTGCTGGTAGGCCTGGTGTACCTGCTTAAAAGAATGGGGATCGATTTCCCGGATTTCGTGTTCTCCTGGCAAATGTTCCTGATCGTATTGGGGATATTCGTTGGGTTCCGTAAAAACTTCCAGGGTCCGGGCTGGCTGATCCTGATCCTGATCGGATCGCTTTCGTTAGTGAATGACTACTTCCTTTTTAATTCATTGAAACCGTTTATCTGGCCTATAGTACTGATCGGCGCCGGGTTGTTTTTTATTCTGCGGCCTAAAAAATCGTATGAATTTATTACCAAAGACCCCAATACCGGTCTGCCCAATGGCACTAATGTCTATAAAGGCAATATAAGCAGCGACGATTTTATTGATGCTACTTCTATTTTCGGGGGTACCAAAAAGAAAGTGTTATCGAAAAATTTCAGAGGTGGCGATATGGTTAATATCTTTGGTGGAAGCGAAATTGATCTATTGCAGGCCGATATCAGCGGAACAGCAGTGCTGGACGTAACGGCAATGTTTGGCGGGGCCACCCTGCTGATCCCTTCCCATTGGAATGTGATCTCTTCAGAAGCCACTGCTATCCTGGGAGAAATAAAAGACCGCCGGGTTTCTATCGGTAATATCGACACATCAAAAACGCTGATCTTAAAGGGTACCGTAATTTTTGGCGGTATCGATATTAAAAGTTTTTAACCTGTAATTGTAGTGCCAGCCTCACCGTTATCAACAAAAAAATTTGTATTCTCTCTTATTCTGGGATGGATAACGCTGATGCTGGTCCAGGGTTTTTTCCTTTCTTCCTATTTCCACTTTCAGCTGAAAATAGTGATGATAGACAGTCTGCTGAGCAATACCCTCTTATTGCTTGCCAGCCTGTTAATTCTGAATGTGACCCGCTATTACCTGCCAGCAACCTATCAGTACTCCAGCGTGATCGGGTCCTGCCTGGTCATAACCGGGCTGTGGTTGTTTATCAGCAATACTTTTTTGAAGCTGTTTTTGGGTGACAATGATGCCTATGCTTCTTTTTTGAACACCTCATTGGTGGTTCGGGCAGGTATTGCGTTTCTTGTTTTAACCATTGTTACTATTGCCGCCATTTTGTGGTATAACTGGGTGGAAAAACAAAAAGTGGAGCAACGGAGAACGGATGCGGACCGACTGTCCCGCGA
>JAGIAQ010000027.1 GCA_017744795.1 Niabella sp.
CTCTTATACTATCCATTGTACTACGAGGCCGGGTTAATGTGGAAATTTGAAAATTTGAAAATTTGATAATGAGCAAATGCTCACTTGATTTTCAGATTATCTCAAAAAACCGGAGCGCGAAGATAGCAGTTTTCGATCACAAAACATAAACTATTGTATATGCTGAAGAAGCCCGGCCGCATTGGATGCGAAAATTTTTATAGCGATAGCCAATAAAATGACACCGAAAAACTTCCGTATAGCGATCAGGCCGCTTTTACCCAATATTTTTGATAATTGGGTGAGCGATTTTAATACGAGGTAGATCACCAGGAGGTTTAACACAATAGCGATAAGGATGGTGGCTTCTTTGTAATTGGCTTTTAAAGACATAATAGTGGTGAGCGTTCCTGAGCCGGCAATCAGCGGGAATGCGAGCGGCACCAGGGTAGCGGCCTTTACATCATCGTCCGATTTAAAAAATTCTACGCCCAGTACCATTTCCAGCCCCAGAATAAAGATCACAATGGAACCTGCAACGGCAAATGATTTTACATCCAGTCCCAAAATGTTCAGAATAGGTTCTCCCAGGAAAAGAAACAGGATCATCAGGGCGCCGGCAATCAGGGTAACCCTGCCTTCGCGGATACCGCCCACTTTTTCCTTGATCGATATTAGGATAGGAATGGAGCCTACAACATCAATAATAGCAAAGAGGGTGAAGCTCACCGTTACGATCGCCTTGTAATTGAGTGGTTCCATTTTTTTGGAGCAAAGTTAGTTGTTGGCGGCAGAAAACAACTAACAACGGATCAGATCCAAATGATTCAGACGAATCTGTTTGCGTTTGGCTACTGGTGAGGGGAAGCGTTTTTCAAAAAAACCGGCTGCTTTATAGGGAATGGGGTGTCGGAAAACAGGCCCTTCAAAACAGAAGCTGTGGTACTCGCCGTTCTCGCCGCAAGGGTCTGCAGTGGCAGGAAACGAAGCAATAAGGGCAGGCGTAAGCAGCTCTCCGCAAATAGTATCGGGCAGCATAGACGCATTGACACAGCAAATGACAGACCGGAAACCGCTTCTGAAAAAATCGATCAGGTAGGTATAACTGTCAATATTCCATATGGGGAACAAGGCTTTAAATCCGATCTGTGCCAACTGTTTTTCCCGATAAGCTCTTAGATCATCAAGATGCATGTCGCCAAAAGCTACTGTTTCAATCCCTTCCTGACGGACCTGGAGCAATACTTTTGACAATTCCTTTTCATAACCGTTTGCGTCATTTTCCGGAACAAATACTTTCAACAGGGGAATGCCGGTTGCCTGTGATTGAGCTTCGATCAGGCGCTCCGGCGTTTCGTGCATAGCAGACCGGTGGTCCTTATTGAAAGTGGTCAGCAGGTATCGTACGTCGTATAGCGCACTCTGCTGCAGCCGGTGCAGGGTGTAAGCAGCATCTTTACCGCCGCTCCAGCTCAATAACACCGGGATCTTTTTCTGTTCCAAGTTTTTTGGTTTAATTAAGAAGGAGTCAAAATTATTAAGAAATGACTTAATAATTTCAACTCCGTAGCGATTTATTTATGCCAATTGCAGCGAAGCATCCGTTATAATTGAAAACGGAAACCTGCGTTAAAGGAACGTCCCCATACAGAATAACCGTAGGTTTCATAATAGCTGGCGTTCAGGATATTGGTTACTTGCGCAAATAATTTAATATGATCTTTCGCTAGCTTGTATTCTGCATACGCATCCCATAAAACGTAAGATTTGAGGTCTACATTTTCGGCAGCAAATGTTGTTGAATTATAGTACAGATCTTTACGCTTGCCATAGAAATTCAGATTAGTATTGATGCTGAACCGCGGAGTGAACTGATAATCTATATTAGCGCCAAAGCTGTTTTTAGCGCGCTTGAACAGGTTATTGTAAGTGGTGTCTTTTCCCGGGCCGTTTGAAGTGGTAACGCTGCCTTCTACAAAAGCATAGAATAATTTCAGCGTGAGGGGATCAACGGGTTTTAAAGTGGCTTCTACTTCAAGGCCATGGTCTTTTTGACGGTTATAATTTGTGTAGACGTAGTTTTGATCATAGGTAATTATATTCCTGGTATTCCTTAAAAAACCAACGATCCGGGCATCAACTTTTTTATCAACACGGGTGTATTGCAAACCACCTTCCAGTGTTTGGGATTGCTCGGGTTTCAGATTAGGATTGGCTCCATAAGTGCCATACAGTTCAGAAAGAGAGGGCGCCCTGAAAGCCGTCCCCCAATTTACAAATACTTTAAACTGATCGTTAATAAGATAAGAAGGGTTTAATGTATAGGTGACGGTATTGCCATATTTTGAATGGTTGTTTAAGCGGGCGCCGGCTTCAAAATTAAAGCCCCCCAGGTTGTGGAGAAAAACCATTGCGTAGGGGCTGATGACCCTGATGGTAGTATCCGCAGTTTTAGGATTGGGTTTTTTCATTTCAAATTCGTCGTAACGCACTCCAAACAGGGTTTGAACATATTGGTGCAGGTCCAGGTGGGCAAACAGCTCGGCTGTTTTTTTGGTGCCTTTGTAATTGGATGCAAAACTTCCTGCATAATTGCGGTTTACTTCATCATAAGAAAATAAGCCGGTAATGCTCCCATGTGCCAGTTTATAAACCCCCTGGCTTCCGGCAGACAACAGCCCTGAGGTGAATTGATTCGTAGCGGGAACGAAGGCACCGCCGGCGAAACTGCCGCTAAAATAGGAATATCGAAAGAAGGGTTTTATATGTAGGTGATCGGTAACGGCGCCGTCAACATCCATGCTGATAGCATTTGAAAGCATGCCGTTGCTAGGAAAGTTTTTGGTACCAAGGGTATCTTTTGCTTCGGATATGCCACGGGTTTCATTGTGCACAAAGGATACATTATAAGAAGAAGCACCAAAGCTTCCGTACAGGCCTGCATTGGTTTTCAACGTATGCCGCGCACCGTAGGACAGGCCACCATACAAATTGGCAGGTTTGCCATTTCCTTTTTTGGTAATGATATTGATCACTCCCGCAATGGCATCAGAACCATACAAGGTGCTTTGCGCTCCTTTTAAAATTTCAATGCGCTCGATATTTTCAACGGGTAACATGCGCAGGTCAAAGGCGCCGCCAACACCGGTGGGGTCGTTTACCGGGATGCCATTCAGAAGGATAACGGTATACCCGTTTGCCGCGCCGCGTATATAAACGCTTTTGTCTTTTCCCATATTACTGCCCGCACCGTTAACGATAATAGCCGCCTGCTCATTTAAGACCTGCGCCAGGTCTTTACTGCCTTGCTTTTCCAGCTCCTCTCTTGAAATGATAGTAAGAACTTTCCCTGTTTCGTTTAATTTCTTGGGAAACCTTGCGGAGGTTACTGTTACGTTGTTTAATAAAGAGGAGTCGTCCTGGGCGTGCAACAGGCTACTGTACAAAACAGCAGCCACGATCAAAATCTTTTTCATTTTTAAAATGATTTTAAGTGACTGCCTCCGGTGGAATATTAGAAGATTTTTTAAACGCTGCAAGGATTGCGTCGCCTAAAGAACACTGCTTTTTCTCCCGAAAGCTGAATATTGTTTTAAGTGAACCGGCAGGTCTTCTGGCTTCGCCCGTTTTGTTTACCTTCCCCTGGGCCAAAGCGTCAGAGTGGTCTGTTAACAAAACATTTTTATGGGCGTTACAGCTACGGGGATAGCGCCGGACTTACACCGGCTTCCCTTTTAATCCCGCCAGCGGCGGGAAACCAAATTCGCTGCAAATGTAGGGAAGGTGATTGATTTTTTTAAGTTTGATTATGATTCTCAGACGGAAGGCTAATTTGGCGCTGATATATATTTTAGGCTGGCTGCTCCCGGATACCGGGGCGGTTTTATAAAAACATAGTATTGGTTTTGTTGTATGCGGGCGGCATCTTTTTAATCACCCGGAGAATTTTCCGCTATTTTTGCCCAATGAAGTTCACCTTATTGACTGTTATGGGCATTGGCCTGAGTTTCAGCTGCCTGGCCCAGGAAAAATGGAGCCTGGAGCAATGCGTTGCCTATGCCGTTAAAAATAATGTTTCCGTAAAGCAGGCCGATGTGCAGGCCCGTATTGACCGGCTGACCCTGGAACAAAGTAAGCTGGCATTATACCCATCGGCCAATTCCCAGCACAGCGGGGGCTACCAGTTCGGGCGCTCCATCGATCCTACGTCTAACCAGTTTACCACCAATGAGATCCTGTTTGCGAATCATTCGTTGAACCTGAATGCCGATCTGTTCAACTGGTTCCGCAAAAAAAACACGATTGCGGCCAATGATTATTCTTCCCAGGCCAGCGCTGCCCGGTTTGAAAAGGCCCGCAATGATGTTGCCCTGAACGTGGCCACCGGATACCTGGCGGCATTGCTGTCCCGCGAGCAAATTCACGTGGCCGAAGTGCAGGTGCAGCAGTCCCTTGAGCAGCGTGATAATGTCAAAAAGCAGGTAGATGCCGGCGCTTTACCCGAGTTAAACTTGGCTGAAATGGAAACGCAGCTGGCTAATGACAGCGCCACGTTAATCGGTGCAAAAACAGATTTTAAATTGAAATTATTGCAATTGCAGGCCCTCTTAAACCTGGATGCGGCGGCGCCCTTTACAATTGACGCGCCTCCGGCAGCGAACATCCCGGTGCTGCCTTTAAGTGAACTGGAGCCTGCTCTAGTTTATAACTCGGCATTGGAACACCTTCCCCAGCAGCGGATCAATGACCTGAATGTAAAAGCGGCGCAGAAAAATGTGCAGGTAGCTAAAGCTGCAATGTATCCGTCGCTGAGCTTTTTTGGCGGATTAGATTCCCGCTATTCGAATGCCCAAAAGCTGCTGCCGGCCAACTTCCAGCCGGGCACCATACCGATAGGATTTGTGAACGTTAACGGAACGAACTATATAGTAAACACGCAGGAAAATATCCCGACGGGATTTAATAAGAATACCTATTTCCGGCAGTTGAGTAATAACTTCAGCCAGAACCTGGGACTGGCATTGAATATTCCCATCTTTAATGGCGGGCAGGCGCGGATCAACTGGAAAAAATCAAAGCTGAATGTGACGATGCAGGAGCTGCAAAAAGAGCAGGACGCGCAATCGCTGAAGCAGGATATTTACCAGGCGCATACCAATGCTGTTGCAGCAATTGAAAAATTCAACGCGTCCAAAACGGCACTGGCATCGGCACAGAAAGCCTATGATTTTGCCCGCAAGCGCTTTGATGTGGGCCTGCTGAAACCTATCGATTTAATTACGAACCAAAACAACCTGTTTAAGACCAAGATCAATCTGCTTGCCGCGCAATATGATTATATTTTTAAAATGAAGCTGCTGGAGTTCTATAAAGGGCTGGGCATTCAGCTCCATAATTAAGCTTTAAATTTGCATTATGAGTAAAAAGTGGAAAAGGATATTGATCGTGGCAGGAACTGTTATAGGCCTGGGGATAGTGTTTTCCCTGCTATCCAATAAAGATGCCGGCCTGGTAAAAGTTTCCGCTGAAAAGGCGGCGGTGCGCTCTATTACGGAAACGGTTACCGCCAGCGGGCAGATCTATCCGGAATACGAGGTGAAGATCAGTCCGGATGTGAGTGGTGAAATTACCGATCTGAATGTGCAGGAGGGGGATAGTGTGCGCAAGGGAGAGGTGCTGGCCCGGGTGTATGCAGATAATTATGCGCTGGACCGTGACGAAGCGTCTGCCCGTTTGGGTCAGTCGCAGGCAAATGTAGACAATAGCAAGGCGGCGCTGGGCGTGCAAAAAGCGGCCCTTGATAAGGCACAGCAGGCCTTCGATCGCAATAAAAGATTATTTAACGATAAAGTGATCTCGAAAGCGGAATTCGAACAATATGAATCAGACTTTATAGCCGCTAAAGCCAGTTATGATGCCAGTCTGCAAAATATACGGAGCCTGCAGGCGGGCATGCGGTCGTCCCAAACGGGGTTGGTTGCTGCCAATAAGGTTTTGAGCAGGGCTACTATTGTTTCGCCGATCAGCGGCACCATCTCTTCCTTAAAAGTAAAGAAAGGCGAGCGGGTGGTGGGTACTGCCCAAATGGCGGGAACGGAGATGATGACGGTGGCGGATATGAATACCATGGAAGTGCGGGTAAATGTTGGCGAAAATGATATCGTTAAAGTAAGCATTGGCGATAATGCGGATATAGAAGTGGATGCGTATACCGGAAGAAAATTTGCCGGCGTGGTTACCAAGATCGCCAGCAGCGTGAAGTCCGCCAGCAGCACCGGAACCACCAGCACCAGCTCCAATGATGTAACCAACTATGAAGTGCGCATTCGCATTGACAAGGAATCCTATAGCGATCTGATCGATCCTGCGCATCCGCGACGCTTCCCGTTTCGCCCGGGAATGAATGCCAGCGCCGATATTAAAACCAAAAGAAAGGATAATGTGATAAGCGTGCCTATTTCCGCGGTGAATGCCCGTGTAAAGGGAAGCAATAAAAGTCTGACTGAATCCCAAAAAGAACAGCAGGAGCAAAAAGGGAAGGCTGCCAACGCGCCGGATGAAAACAATAAAACCGGGGAGATGGAGGAAGTGGTGTACCTGGTAACGAAGGACGGAACGGTGAAAAAGCGGATCGTAAAAACCGGGATACAGGATATTAATTTTATCGAAATCACAGATGGTTTGAAACCCGGAGATGAAGTAGTTACCGGCCCTTATAGCGCTGTAAGCGAAACCCTGAAGGATGATACAAAGGTGAAAGTGGTACCGAAGGAGGATCTGTTTAAGGTGAAGTAGTTCGGGGCTCATAGCTCTTGTTGGTGTTGCGCGTAGGTTTGTAGTGCGGGCAGTGCACCAACAAATAATACTGTCGGTGTTTCTCCCGTGCGCACCGCTACGCTCAACACCGACAGCGGCGAAAGATTCGAGAATTAATGGCATCCAGCATTTATAACCACCTATTTTGACAAAATTGATTTTGGTGCATTATGAGCGCCGATCATGCGATCAATAGAAAATAACAGTGGGCTGCTAATAACCCGCCGGAACGCTCTAAAGTCTCTATTTCCTCACCACCAGTACCCACTCATTTTCTAAAAGCAAGTACCCAAAATCATAGCAAAAAAAATAAACCTGCCCCCGGGCAGTCCGGTATTGATTAGTGCTGTATTTAAACTGGAACCCGGCCGACTGCAATTTACTGCGTGGTACTTTGATATTCTTATCGTCATCTTTTAAATGCCCCAAAAGGATCTGCCTGTTTTTACGCAGGGCATTATTAATGTTGCGGATGAGGTTTGTTGCGCTTCCTTTCTGCGTATTGTTGTAATTGTTGCGGCAATAATCATCACAGAATTTCTTATCCGATCGGCCCTTAACCGGCTTATGACAAAAAAGGCATTTTTTGAGGAATGAGGGAGGTGTTGGCATATTCAATTGGTTTTCTGCATACAAGGTACGAATTATTCGACAACAAACGTTTACAAACGCTTATATCCGTAAGTAAACGTTTAAAAACCGGCTAGGGCTTTTGTAGAGCCCCAATTTTGAATTGTTGAATCGGAAGGACGATTCAGTTGGGATAAACAAATTTTTTAGCCGTTCGTCACACCAGCCCAAACCATTCATTCTGGCGGGGCGGGCACAAAACCTAAGTTATGTACGCATTAAAAAACAAAGTTCAGTTGATCGGGAACCTGGGAAACAACCCGGAAGTTAAAGCCACTGTGAATGGTAAAAAGATGGCCCGTTTTTCTATCGCTACCAGTGAAACCTATAAAAACGCCAATGGGGAGCGGGTAACAGAAACGCAATGGCATAACCTGGTAGCCTGGGGAAAGGTTGCCGACATTGTTGGCAAATATCTTGAAAAAGGCCGCGAGGTAGCTATTGAAGGGAAATTGATCCACCGCCAGTACGAAGACAAGAATGGTCAGAAACAGTACATTACCGAAGTTCAGGTACAGGAACTGCTGTTGCTTTCGGGCGGCCATAAGAATGCCATGGATTAAACGGGAAAGGTCGTTGCTAACCTATGCCGCTCCGGTTCGGGGGCGGCTTTTTTTATGCGCATTAAAAAACACCCGGAATGGCTGATCCCGGGTGTGTATTGATGGATGTGTTTTATAAAACCGTTACTTCCTGTGCTGGTTTTGTTGTTTCGGGGTTTTTATTCAGGGTAACTTTTAGTACGCCCTCTTCATAAACTGCGCTGACCGTATCTGTGAGCACTTTATTATTCAGTTTAAAGGAACGTTCAAAAGGCCCCGCCTGGTATTCCTGGTAAATATACTGCGCACTATTGCCTGATTCATTTGGCGCGTATTTAATAGTAAGCACTTCTTCATTGATTGAAATTTTGAAATGCTCTTTTTTCAATCCAGCTGCATATAACGCCACAATGTAGGCGGTATCGGTTTCTTCAATGTTAACGGCTTTGCGGTCGCTCATAAATTGGTGCAGCTTATGCGCCCAGGGATTGCCTTCTCTGAATTTTCTTCCCCAAAATCCGCAGTGTTTAAAATGCTGATCATTGATCGGTTGATTTGTATACATGATTATTTGCTTTTAAAGTGAAATGAATATTGTTAATTGATTGGAATGATGGCTTCGCCGGAAGTTTGTGCCTTGGTGAACACAGGTTGTAAAGTGGCAGGAGTGTTCATTGAATGATAATAAGGAGACGGCCCTAATGTCATTCCATTATTTATCATCCATTTAGCCCTGGCTTTTGAGAAGATCTTCCCGGCAATAAAAGTGATAACGCCTATTGCCACTACCAGGATCAATAGCTTGAAAACCAGGAAAAGCATTAGTGAAGCCAGTCCAGTTAAAATAGCCAGCGCCGCCAGCCGGGGAAGCATAAATAAAAATTTCTGTTTCATTTTTTTTGTTTTATATGTTTAAAAATGGTTCTTACTATTGAAGACGGGATAGGGTTTGTTTTACTTTAAAAAACTTTTTTATTTTCCGTTTTATGCAAAAAATATAGTACTATGGTGTTCTGAGGGAGGTAGTTGCGGTTTATTTTAAAAGTCTGAACAACTTCATTAGCAAAATACAGTCTAATGATTAATTTAGAAGAAAAAATGCTTCAGAATCGCGTTGATCCCGAGGGAAGGTTAATTATTACACTCGCCAGAGGGGATTGGATGGGCAACCGCGGCCGGATCCATAATGAAAAAAAAGAGATCGTTCATTCTTTTAGACTAAAGGCGTGGATCACCTGTTTGCTTGCGTTCAGAGGGCGGCGGAGAGAGGTGATGGCACCCAACCGGTACACGGAATTGTTTTTTCTTGATGAGGCAACATCCTTTGCTGCGGGCCATCGTCCCTGTTTTGAGTGCCGGAGAAAAGATTATGAACGGTTTAAACTATTTTGGCTAAAAGGCAATCCGGATAGGGGTTTTGATGAACGGACCTCCATAAAAGAGATCGATAAGGTTCTTCACGAAGAGCGCATCACAAAGGATGGGGTAAAGCGAACGTATAAGGAGCAATTTAAAAATTTGCCAGACGGGGCATTTATCCTGGTTGGAGAACAACCTTTTTTGGTGGCCGGAGGGGAACGCTTCGAATGGTCGCCTTATGGCTATAAAGTGAGGTCCTCTATATCAGGCACAGAACACGTTTCTGTACTTACTCCCCGCTCGATCATTAATGCATTTAAGGCAGGCTACCGCCCGCAACTCCATAAAAGTTGTTTTGCCCGTATGGCTGATCAATAAATTTTTTTTCCGGCTTCGCCGGATTCGGACGAGGTTATGAGTAAATTTAAAAAATATAAACAAGTTCATGAGTAAGAAAATTGGCTTTATCATTACCGTATTACTGCTTCCTTTTTGTTTGTTCGCAAGTTTCAGCGCCGCTGCTCTCGCCAGAACTGATTCGTTGAGCGTGTTAAAGAAGCATGTGCTTCAAAATATACTTTCGGGTAAGCCGGATGATGCAACCGGGCTTTCTTTTGCCGCGCACCAGCAAAAAGATGGCTCCTGGCAGGATATCGATTATTCCAGTAAAATAAGAGGCGGGTGGCCGGTAACGGATCACCTGGGCCGCCTGTTGAATATGGCGATGATTTACGTGGCAAACCCGGGGTTAAAAGAGCACACCGCACTAAAGACCGAACTTTCAACGGGGCTTGATTACTGGCTCAATAATGATTTTATATGCCCCAACTGGTGGTATCCGCAGATAGGGGTTCCCCGGTTGCTGGGGCAGCTAATGCTTTTACTGGAACCGGAGCTAACTAAAACCCAGCTGGAAAAAGGTGTCCGGATCCTGGACCGTGCTAAAATCGGTATGACCGGTCAGAATAAAGTATGGCTTTCGGGAAATGTTATTTACAAAAGTTTACTGACCGGTGATATTGCACCGATCAGGGCAGCCGTATCGGCTATTGAAAGCGAGATCGTCGTTTCTGAAAATGAGGGCGTGCAACCGGATTACTCTTTTCATCAGCATGGGCCACAGCAGCAATTTGGGAACTATGGCTTATCCTTTGCAGGCGATATGGAAATGTGGGCATCTATTTTTCATGGAACGCCTTTTCAAATGGATGAGAAAAAAATAGCTATACTGCGTAATTACCTGCTTATGGGGATGCGCTGGGTACTGTGGAAAGGAAGCATGGACATTAGCGCCTGTGGCCGGCAAATAACCGTAGATGCGCCGGTAAGAAAGGCCACAATGGTAAAAGGCATTCTTGCCCGGATGCCGGAAATTGACCCTGCGTATAAGGCGGAATATTTATCCGCGATGGATGACTTTAACGGGAACAAACATTTCTGGAAGTCGGATATGACGATCCATCACCGGAAGGATTTTTATGTTTCTGTAAAAATGTGCTCGGCACGCGTGGGCGGTGGCGAATCCTGTAATGAAGAAAATGTATTGGGCTATCACCTGGGTGATGGGGCTACCTATTTTTACCAGTCGGGGAAAGAGTACACTAATATTTTTCCTTTTTGGGACTGGAAGTTAGTACCCGGCACTACTACTTATCATGATGACACTGCACTTCCTGTTTTGCCTTGCAGCGGGTACACTATTAAAAGCAATTTTGTAGGAGGCGTTGATGATGCGATGAACGGTGTGGCTACGATGGCCTATATTCGTGATGGTGTATTTGCTCAAAAATCCTGGTTCTTTTTAAATAGTAGCATTGTATGCCTGGGCGCGGGCATTCATGCTTCGGCGGAACGCCCCGTGACCACCGCAGTGAACCAATGTTTGCTCAACGGCAAGGTAACTGTAAAAGCAGGTGAAAAAATAAGTGCGCCGGGAAAAGGTCAGCAAAGCCTGCAGCATGTTTCCTGGGTTATTCACGACAAATGGGGTTATTATTTTCCGGATCATAATAATGTGATGTTGAGTTGTCAGACCCAAACGGGCGACTGGAACCGGCTGATGCGCAGCCAACGCTCAAAGGAAATGAAAAATGATGTTTTCACTTTATGGATCGATCATGGGAAAAATCCGCAGGATGCTTCTTATGCCTATTATGTATTTCCGGCAGCCGATACGCAGCAGATCGATACACGTGCGCAGGCTATTAAGATCCAGAACGATCAAAACATCCAGGTTGCGGAGGATGTGGCGCATTTTATCAGTGGGTTTGTTTTTGTAAGAGCGGGCACTGTTGTGTCTGCAACTTTTGGAAAACTCAGCGTTGATATTCCGGCGGTTTTGCTGCTGTCAAAAAAAGGGGCTCAAACCAGCCTGTCGATAGCGGATCCTACCCATCAACAGCAAACAGTACATGTTGTATTGCCAGGCAACCGGAAAAGCAAGGCCGCAAAAGGTGTTTTTGATCCCAATAAAAATGAAACTTCTTTTGCAATTGAATTGCCCCGAGGAATGGATGCAGGAAAAAGCGTTCAGCTGGTGGTTGAATGAAGAAATGTAAAATATTGAATGGAAAATGTAAACGGCTGGATGGGGGCGTAATTTAAAGACTGCCACGAATGCACGAATGTAATATCTGGTGCTGCGGTTTCAAAAAATAGACACGAATCAAAATACGCCGCTGGCGCATATTCGTGCATTCTGTACAACTAAATCGCTTAAACTAATTTTTAACCCCGTCCGTACCGGCGCGGGCGGGCACATAGATTCAATAGAAACCATAGCATTTAAGGCAACAGAGGTTCTCCACACGGCAGGGAACCTTGCTAATGTGTTTTTATGTTTTCTTGTATCTGTAGAGTTCTATGTGGTTAAAATAATTTCGTTGTATCCTTAAATCATGCTGCAGCATAGGACAATGAGATTCGTGGCATTGAACAATAGCAGTATAAACACCAAGCACGCGCTATGTGAGCAATTTTACTAGTCCATCACCAATATAGGCTACTTTTATAAAAAGGGCGTCCAATAATTTGGAATGCGCTGCCTTCTGATCTTATCTTCAACTTGCAAAAAGAAACCTTTAAATCACTCTGCAAAAATTTGAAGTATTAAATAGCATGTAACCACAACTGTCCGGCAAATCAAACCTGCTGCCATGTTAAATAATTTAAGTTATGGAAAATCCCGGTTACCGTCTGACAGGGCAAGGGACGCTTGTGTTTGCAATGGAACAATACCTCTTATAGTATGCAGAAGAATTGATTGATCAAAATGATACGGACTGCATTTGAATTTATAAAAGGCGCATTGGACGCATATATTGCGGATCGGGAAAACGATCCCGCAAACTATTCGCCCGGAAATATTGTTGAGCTCGGCTCCGTCGTTTCCCCGTTTAATAATAATACAAGCTTCGATACTACCAAACATATAACCCTGACCCTTATTGGTGTGGAAGAAGAACGGCGCGAAGGGAAAAGACCGTATATGGTGGCAACTGATGATCGGAAGATGCTGAAGCTAAACCCGCCCGTAGAGCTGAATCTGCTGCTGCTTTGCATCGCCCATAGTGCAGATTATAATACGGCGCTGCGCGACCTTTCGGATGTGGTTGCTTTTTTTCAGGCAAACGCCGTTTTTGATGAACAGAAGTTCCCCGACCTGAATGCTTCTGTTCTGGCGCCCGGAGAAGAGCCCTGGCAGCGGATCGACCGGCTGAGCTTCCGCCTGCACAATTTATCTTTTGAACAGCAGAATAATTTATGGGGAATGTTCGGCAGCAAATATGTTCCCAGCGTTATTTATAAAATGACTTTACTCACCGTACTGGATACCCGGAGCAGGGAAGCTACACCGGCAATTGTAGAACTGGGGGTGCTTGATAAATGATTGAAATATGAGCGGCATTCAGATTGTATATAAAGAGTTATTCCGGTTAACGGTAGCACAGCCGTTCTATCAAAATGGCTTTTACCGGGAAGCCGGTGCGGCGCCTGATATACAGCTGGTTCCTACACCGGAAACAGTTGCTGTTATGGGCCGCCTGAATTTTTTAATGCGCACTAACGCGCCTGATGGCGGTATAATAGTACTGGCGCGTACGGCCGGAGTAACTGCTGGTGACCCGCTTTTACGATTCCCGCCGGGGCCCGGCGATGTATTGACCTTTCTGATGGTATTAAACAATCCCGAGCTGGTTAATTTTGATGACCTGCCTTTGCAATCCGGGAGTGACAGTGCGCTTTATTTTACCAATACGGTGAACGATCCTGCGGCGTTAAGAGCCAACCTTCATCTTTCAAAAGATGCAACTGGTGTCGATGGTTTAAATGATTCCATAAAGGTGTCAGGGGATAACTACCGGTTTCATTATAATGCGCCCGTTGCCGCCGGCGCCGCGGTTGTAAAATACAGCAGGACCGGTCAATCGATTCTGCCCGCTGCCGTTATCAATGCCGGCGGACAGTGTGATCTGATGTTCAATCTGGCTGGATTGCCCGGGGGCAGCTGTACGTTGTTGATCAGCGGAACGCCGGTGGATACATTCTATTATTTGAGTACCGGCGCAGGGCTGCGGGTATTCGGTGTCATTGAAATATCGCTGAATCCTGCACTGCCGGCCAATTACCGCGTTGTGGAAGCCGATCGTTCGCTGAGCAATGAGCGCCCGTTTTATCAGCTCCGCTTTAAAAACAGGGAAACCTTCTGGCGTTATACGATCCAGCTGCAAAAAACAAGCCCGATATTTTTGGAAATGGCGGCGATGAGCCCGGCGGAACGGGCCGATTTTGTAAGCAAAGTCAATATTGTTACCAATGATGCGTCCCTTCTTAGTTTCAGTATGACAACGGCATCTGATACTGAGTGGGTGTTTGAATCGGTAGCCACGCTGGCGCTGCGGGAAAAATATAATGTGGCTTCGAATGTGCCCTTGCAACTTTCTTTGAAAAAGAATCTGAATGATCTGTCCACGCCGGCAAAAGTTGTAAAAGATAATTTACCGTTTCCTTCTACCCGCAATCTGGATGCTACGGCGCCTCCAAAAATGTATTCTGATGTATTTATGATACTTTAAAACTATATAAAATGGCAGTAGTAAAACTCTCGACACCTGGCGTTTATGTACAGGAAATACCCTCCCTTCCACCTTCCGTTGCCGAAGTGGCAACAGCGATACCCGCCTTTGTAGGGTACACCGAAAAGGCTGATAAAATTGCTCCCGGCGACCTGCTGCTGATCCCGACAAAGATCAGCGGTATGGCGGAGTTTATCACGTTGTATGGTGGGCCACCCATTGAAACGGCCGATAGCATTAAGATTGGTGTAACCGATGCTGGAGGTAGTCAGTATAGTATAAAGTTCGATTACGATGATTCCAAGCGCTCGCCCTTCAAATTATACTATTCATTGCAGAGCTTTTTTGATAACGGGGGCGGTACCTGTTTTATCGTTGCAGCGGGAAATTATGTTACCGGGGGAGCTGCTGCTACTATCAGCGACAGTGATCTGACGACAGGGTTGGACAAAGCAAAAGATGTTGATGAAGTTACCTTATTGGTGGTTCCTGAAATGGCGGCAACCGGATCCGCTGCTAGTTATACCAAGGTGGTGCAGAAAATGATCAGCCAGGCGGCAGATCCGGATCTGCGGGACCGGTTTGCGATCATCGACCCATATAAAGTAACACCATTAAGCAAAACTTATACAGACGGTGACCTGGATGCAGATATTCAATATATCAGGGATGCAACGGTGGGGCCTGAATCCGATCGTTATGCTGCGGCTTATTATCCTTCTGTTGTGAGTTCTTATGCCCATCAATATGACTTTGATAATCTCACAATTGACTCGTATAGTCTGGCAGCCGGAGCAACTGCTTCGCTGACGGTAGCAGTGGGAGATAAAATGAGTAAATTCTCCGGTTCTGTTTTTTATAACAAGGTAAAGGACGCGCTGGGTAATGAATGGGTGGTGTTGCCTCCTTCCGGTGCAGTAGCAGGCGTGTATACAAGAGTGGACAATACAAAAGGCGTTTGGAAGGCCCCTGCCAATGAAGCTGTGTTATCGGTGGTAAGTCCGGTTGTTAATCTGTCCAGCCGGCAGCAGGAAGATCTGAATGTGGATCCGGTCAGCGGCAAATCCGTTAACGTCATTCGTTCCTTCCCCGGCTTTGGTACCCTGGTGTGGGGTGCAAGAACGCTTAATGGTAATGATAATGAATGGCGCTATGTGAGTGTACGCCGGTTTTTTATCATGGTGGAAGAATCCATCAAAAAGTCGATTCAATGGGCCGTGTTCGAACCGAATGCCATTGGCACCTGGGTGAAAGTAAGCGCGATGATTGAAAACTATTTGTATAAAAAATGGCAGGAGGGAGCACTGGCAGGCGCCAAAGCCGATCAGGCCTATTACGTACATGTGGGGCTGGGTTCTACGATGAATGCCACCGATGTGCTGGAAGGGCGTATGAATGTAGAGATCGGAATGGCTGTGGTGCGGCCCGCAGAATTTATCGTATTGAAATTTACGCAAATGGTGCAGCAGTCCTGATCTATTAAATTGAAAAACTTAAATCAAATAAAATGGCAAACTATCCCTTAACCGTCTTTCACTACAAAGTTTCATGGAACAACCAGGATATCGGTTTTTCAGATGTTTCCGGACTGACGCAGGAGATCCAGGCAATTGAATACCGCGACGGGCTGATGGCCGGCTCCACCCCGTCTTTGAAGCGCCCGGGATTGCGCAAGGTTACCAATATTAGTTTGAAGAGGGGCATTGTTGAAAAAAATAACGACCTGTTCAATTGGTTTAATAACAATGGTGCACCCAATGTGGAACGGCGCGATATTACTATTACACTTTTGAATGACGAAGGTGAACCGGTGATGATCTGGTCGGTGTTACAGGCCTTTCCTGTAAAATGTGAAGGCCCCGGGTTGAAAGCGAGCGGGAACGATATCGCAATTGAATCCATAGAGTTGGCGCACGAAGGCATCTCTACAAAAACCACATAAGTATGGCTACGTATTATCCGCCAACTGCCTTTCACTTTAAAGTAGAGTTTACCGGTGTGGACGGAAGCGGTGCCGATGCAGAGCAACGCTTCCAGGAAGTGAGCGGGTTGTCCGTTGAGATCGAAACAGAAACCATACGGGAGGGCGGGGAGAACCGGTTTGAATATAAACTTCCCAAGCGTGCCAAATATCCCAACCTGGTATTAAAAAGGGGAATGTTGGCGAGCACGGTACTGCTGAAATGGTTCAAAGCGGCCACCAGTGCATATTTCCTGGCGATAGACCCTTCCTCTGATTTTAAGCCTTCGGATATTTTAATTACACTTTTGGATGAAAGTGATCAGCCGGTGGCCATATGGAATGTGGTGCAGGCCTACCCGTTAAAATGGTCGGTTTCGGATCTCAGAGCAAATGATAATGCGGTACTAGTGGAAACAATTGAACTGGCTTACCAATATTTTGAACGAAAACTATAAACCATGCCGGTACAAATCAATGAAGTTATTATCAAAGCGGTGGTAGAGCAGCCTTCGGGTGTGCAGGGGTCCCGGAATGAACCCGGGCGGCCCCGTGAGCAGGGATGCACTGCTACTGAAGAACTGATGGAAAAGTTACTAAGTATTATAAGAGAAAAACAGGAAAGATAATGGACGCTACCAGTGAGGCCAAGTTGCCTTTTAATTTAAAAATAATTCCGGTAAATGCAGACGGCATACCAGCAGGTGTTCCTTTTCTGGCGCCGTTTAACCCCGAAACCTTTTCGATAAAGGAAAATGTGGAATGGGAAGATTGCAGCCCTCCGGGAACGGTAGGCGCCAACCAGGTGTATAAGTCCACCCGGGCGCGCTCCTTTACGCTCGAGTTTATTTTGGACGGAACGGGGGTGAATACCAATGGCGTAAAGATTCCCGTAACGGCACAGGTGCTGCTTTTCAGGGAAGCGACCACAAAAATAGTGGGCAGTACGCACCGGCCCCCCTATCTTATTGTACAGTATGGCAGCTTCATCAGCTCCTGTAACATTACTTCGTCGGATATTTCGTATACGATGTTTGATATGACGGGCCTGCCGATAAGAGCCAAGGTGACGGCGAGTTTTGATGAACGCACACCCGGCACACTCGGTGCGCTATTGAGCATGCTTTCTTCACCCGATCTTACACATGTTATTGAAGTGCAAAAAGGAGATACGCTGCCCCTGCTTACCTATAAGGTATATCAGAATCAGCAGTACTACCTGCAGGTTGCCAAAGTGAACCGTTTAAAAAATTTCAGAAAGCTGCAGCCCGGAACCAGACTTGTGTTTCCCAGGATTGTAGATCAGTAAAAACAGTTTATGCCCGATCCATTAGCTTCCATACCGCCCGGAACGCAGTCTGCTACAGATGTGGTGACCTGTAAAGTTTTTATCAACGGCACTCCATTGAGCAATGAGGTATTGCTGCAACAGCTAAGCATTACAAAAACGTTTAATAAAATAGCGGCAGCAAAAATAGTATTCCTGGACGGTTCGGTGGCAGAACGCAACTTCTCTCTCAGCAATGATGACCGGTTTAAACCCGGCAATACGATTAAGGTTCAATTGGGATACCTGGGCGATGCGGATACCGTTTTTGAAGGTGTTATCATAAAGCATGGCATCCGGATACGGCAACAGGGCGCCTCGGTTCTGGTGATCGAAGCAAAAGATAAAGCTGTAAAATTAACAATGGCGCGGAAAAGCGCTTACCATCTTAATAAAACGGATACTGATATTATCAGAGACCTGCTAACTGATTATGACAATGATGTGGATACCACAACCGTACAGTATGATCAATTGGTGCAGTTTGATGCAACGGACTGGGACTTCATTTTAACAAGGGCTGAGGCAAACGGGATGTTTGCATTTACTGATAACGGAAAGGTGCTTGTTAAGCAGCCCGCCAATATGAGAGCCCCGGTTTTGAAAGCGACTTATGGCGATAATATCCGGGATTTTGAGGCGGAGATGGACGTGCGCCGGCAGCTGCAGCAGGTTACCAGCCAGTCCTGGGACTTTGCCAAACAGCAGGTTGTAATATCGGATCCGGGCAACGCGGCTTTTTCGGAAAATGGAAATATTTCCTCGGATGACCTGGGAATGGTATTGGGGGCCGAAGTGCAGTTAAGTCATACCGGCAATCTTGCAGCTGATGAATTGCAGGCCTGGTCGAATGCTTACGCCTTGCGGAATCATCTGCTGAAAATTGCCGGCCGGGTGAGTATCCAGGGCCAGGCACTGGTAAAGCCGGGCGACCTTATTACGCTGGATGGCGTTGGAGATCGTTTCAATGGAAATGTTTTTGTGACCGGCGTGTTGCAGCAGTATGAAGGCGCCTGGCAAACGGATATCCAGTTTGGGTGGCGCGAGGACTGGTTTTATAAAAAAGAAGATGTGATGGATAAACCGGCATCCGGCCTGTTGCCGGGCATCAACGGATTGCAGATCGGCGTGGTAAAAGATATAGAAGATCCTCAGAGCAATGAATACCAGTATCGCATCAGGGTACAGGTACCGGTTATCAATTCGGACGATGACGGCATCTGGGCCCGCGTGGCTACACTGGATGCCGGAGCCGGAAGGGGCGTGTATTTCAGGCCCCAGGTGGGAGATGAAGTAGTGGTAGGGTTCCTGAATGATGACCCAAGGGAAGCGATCATACTGGGCTGTTTGCATAGTAATGATCAAAAAAAATCTCCGTTGCCCGAAACGACCGGTAAAGAACAGTATGGAATTGTAACGAACGAAAAAATGAAATTGATTTTTGATGACAGCGATAAAAAAATAATGATCGTGGCAACGACGGGCTCAGGTGAAAAATCGATAGTGATGAATGATAACGGCGCTTTTGAATTGAAAGATGAATACGAGAATCATATTAAAATGGATACAACGGGCATCACCATTCAGTCGAACGGGAAAGTGGTAATAAAAGGGGTGCAGGTGTTGATTAACAGTTAACAGTATTACCAAGCCCTTAATGTTCCTTAACTCCTTAACAAAGACCTTAATGTTTAAATATTCATAAGATGGCACTAGCAGCACGGATAACAGACAATCACACCTGCCCCATGACCAACCCCAATGGCAGTCCACATACCGGCGGGCCCATACTCCCTTCCGGCAAGTCGACCGTACTAATTGGGGGCTTGCCGGCCGCAAAGCAAGGAGATCTTTGCACTTGCACCGGACCACCGGATACGATCAGCAAGGGCTCATCGTCGGTGTTTATTGATGGCCAGCCCGCGGCACGAGTGGGGGATCAGACGGCACACGGAGGAGCAATTGTTTCGGGCTGCGGAACGGTTATGATTGGCGATTAGCGGCGGCAGTACTAATACTTCATTTTGAAAGGCTGACTTGATGCGAAGCAAATGGAATGAAAGCTGATATTTTAACAAGATAAAAACCAATACCGATGAGTTTAAAAAATATAGATCAGTCATTTCTGGGAAGCGGATGGAGCTTCCCGCCAACCTTCCGCAGGGAATGGTTTGGCCTGGAACTACTGACAGGAGTGGACGACGTGGAGAGCTGTATTCGCATCATTCTGGAAACAATAAGCGGAGAGCGGGTGATGTTACCCTCGTTTGGTTCTAACCTGCAGGCGTATTTTTTTGAACCGATGAATGTTCCATCCATTACCATGATCGAAAAAATTGTGCATGATGCGCTGGTGTATCATGAGCCGCGGATCATCGTTGAAAATGTATCGTCGACCCCGGATGTAGCACAGGGAATTCTTGCGATCAATATCGAATACACCATTATAACCACCAATACGCGCTATAATTATGTGTATCCTTTTTATATGACAGAGGCGACGAATATTGAAACGAAATGAGGCAAATGGTCAATAGTTAAGACATCGGGCATCTAACATTAATCTAATAAAAATAGTTCTCATGGCAGGTTGCTGCAGTTGTAATAGCGAGACAAACCGGGATGGTTCAGGCCAGTTAAGCCGGTATCTGAAAGCGCTCGATCCGTCCTATGCACCGATCGATGACAGAAGTATAGAGGAGTTGCTCGTATTTATAAAGCGTTATGCAAAGCAAATACGGTTTTATGATATCCCCGGAAGCAACCCGGATAATACAGCCGATCCATCCAAAATAAGCTGGGAAGGGTTCTTCCGTAGCGACATGGCCGTTATCGCGGCTTCGGTAGCGCTTACGGATAGTGTATCGGTTAAAGAACAATATGATGGGTTGCGCGGAGCCCTCGATGCCCAGCCGGCGGCGGCCCAATACCAGGCGCTTTTTGATCCGATTCGTACTCTTGTCATTAAAATAGATGAGTGGTACAGTCTGGCCATTCCGGAAAACCCCTTGTATCACGACCTGCGGTTGGCGATCAACTCCAATCTTAAACAGCAGGTGCAGCAGTTGCTGGCCTATGCCAAAGGATTCAGCTATGCAGACGCACAAAATCCGTTTGAGCCTGATTTTTCCCCGGTAGTCAATAAGGATGTCTGGGGACTGAACGAGGTGGTGAATGCCGATATCTCCATATACCAGGGCACCACCACGGAAGACAAAATACAAAACGCCGCTTTATATATAGACGATGTATTTAATAATTTCTATAGTTTTTTAAAGCAGCTACAGCAGCATGCGACAGGATATATGGAAGTGGCCCTGGAGCAATACCCCGGACATCAGCCTCATATGGCACTTTTCATTTCCTTCCTGCAGCTTTTTCAATTGGCACAGCAGCAAATGAATGGCATTACCGGCCGGATGCTTGATTTCTATTATAAGGATGTGCTGCGGCTTACCACAAAGCCCGCGCTGCCGGATAAAGTGCATATCGTATTTGAATTGGCCAAAGGCGTTGCGGCTTACGACGTGGCGGCCGGAACGGCACTAAAGGCCGGCAAAGATGCGTTGGGTAAAGAGCAGGTGTATAAAACCGAATCGGATCTGGTGGTAAACCCGGCAAAAGTGAAAGAGATTAAAACCGTATTTATAGGAAAGGCGCCTTCGATAAGCGATCCTTCCAAAAATACCATCACCGGTTTTTTTGCGCGGCCCGTTGCTAATTCTAAAGACGGTTTCGGACAGGCATTTACCGCAGCAGACGCTAAATGGCCGGCATTGGGAACAGATGGAGCTGCAAACAGTTTGTTTGGTAATCCCTGTGACTATGTTACAGCGAAATTCAATAAAAATAACGCGGATGCAACCCAGGTGGGTTTTGCCCTAGCCTCGCCCCAGCTGGTATTGAACGGCGGTAATCGTCTTTTGGAAATACAAGTAAGTACCCGCTACAAGACCGATAATTTATTTGCAGCAGCAGAGCAATTTGAAACAAAATACGCCGGAAAAGCCTTTTTTAATGTGGCGCTTTCGGGCGCCAAAGGCTGGATCAATGCGGACAAAGTGCTCAATGATCAGGACCAGGTCACGCTCTTCCAGGACGGAAATACGGACGTTTTTAATCAGAATAATACCTTTGCCAGGGCGGCTTACTATTGTAATTACGAACAGAAAACCATTACTGTTTTTTTGCCGGTTGCAGAACAGGCGGTCATTGGGTTTGATCCGGCAGTGCACACGGGCGCCGGTTTTCAAACCCCTTTTCCGGTAGTGCGTATTCTTATTAACCAGGATGCTCAACTGGATGAAAACGATTACCAGGCGGCCATGGCAGCGGGCATTAGTATTCGCACTAAAGTGGGCTCCATTAATGCGCGGAACACTGCTGAAACCGACGATAGCCCGCCCCATATGGATGGGTTAAAGAAACTGGTATTGCAAAATAAGGATGGTGTTATTGAGCCCGGCAAGCCCTTTGATCCCTTTACCGCCTACCCGCTGCCCGGCAGATCTTTTTATATCGGCAGTGCCGAAGTGTTTGACAAACCTTTTGTGCTCACTAACGGCGACAAGCTGTCTGTAAATATTCAAAAGACAATGACGGCTGCTGCTAGTAATTCCGGAACGGGCACGCTTCGGAGCGTTATTATCAATACCCAGGATACTTACAGCGTAAGTATTTTACAGGGCCGGCAATGGCAGCAACTGGCAGGCAGTAATTTTACGATCCAGGGCCTTTCGACCAATGTGCTGATGGGCACTGATGCTTTCTCATTCGAACGAACTCCGATAGATACTGTTGAGGAATGGAAACCGGACACTGAAAAGGATTTTATTAAACTGGATCTTGTTTATGATCCGCTGCTCGCAGACAATGGCAATACGGACATAATGCAGCGAAGCCGAAACCTGGCGCCGCGCCTGGAGATCAATGAGGTCTCGGTTAGTTATGATTCCACCGTTGTTTTACAAAGTGGCACCGATCAATTTTTTCATGTATATCCTTTTGGTGCAGTGGAAACAGATATTCCGGGGCGGGGCGGGTCAGCAAATGCCCTTCTTGTGCAATCGAACGGCACACTTTTTCCGCAGTTTGGCTATTTGAACCCTTATGAAAAATATTATAACCCGCCGGCTGCAAAAGAAATGGTTCATAAGGAGTTTGCAGATGTTTTCGGCACCGGGAACCGGTGGCCGGTGGCTGTTGGCGCAAGCGGTAATGCGGTACGCCTGATGCTTGACGCCCAGGATAGTATTAATAAACGCACCAACCAGTATACGGGCGCTATGCAGCAGGGAATGCTGTATATTGGATTGGAGCAACTGCAACCGCTCCAAAGTATTTCCCTGCTGTTTCAGTTTGCCGAAGGCAGCGCCGCTAATGAAGATGATGATCCGCCGGCCATCAACTGGAGCTATCTTTCCAATAACAACTGGCGTCCGATGAAGGCGGAGCAGATCGTTTCGGATGGTACTTATGGATTTCAGACTACGGGCATCATAAAAATAGATATCCCCGCTGATGCATCGTTGAGCAATACCCTTGCTTCCGGCGGGCTGATCTGGTTGTGCGCAAGCGTTGACGGGTATGCAGAACGCATCCCCCAGTTAATAGATATTGTAACCCAGGCAGTGGAGGCCTCATTTGCGGATGCGGGTAACGACCCGGCACATTTTGATAATGCATTGCCGGCAGGCAGCATTGCCAAATTAGTGACACCGGTGGCCGAGATCGGAAAAGTACAGCAACCCTTCGCTTCTTTCGATGGGAAACACCGGGAGGTTGGGAAGGAGTTTTACACACGGGTAAGCGAACGGCTGCGCCACAAAGGCAGGGCCGTAACTGCCTGGGATTATGAGCACCTGGTGCTGGACCGTTTCCCCTCCGTTTATAAAGTAAAATGTATTACGCATACGGACCCGAACTGTTTATGCAGGACCGCGGTGAGCGTTCCGGTTCAAAAGCATTTTCTGCTTTCGTACAATAGCGATGATAATTTTGACAACCCTTCTCAGATTCTGATCAAAACGATCATTAACGACCTTGCAACCTATCCGCAGCTGAAAGCAACTATTACGATCTTTGATCCGGGTAATAATAACAGCACTTCTGACGATTCTATAAAAGGAAAGATCGTTGCCTTGCTTACTTCAAACGGCGCCGTTGATTCGGGCCGCATCACAACTTTCGTTGCCGCCAGCGGTACCCTCTGGACGATGCAGGTAATGTTGGGTGACTACCCCTCCGATAGTAAAAAGGAGTGCTGTGGCCCGCAAGTGGCGCCGGGACACGTTTTGCTGGTACCTATCGCTAATTTGAAGAATCGCAATGCGGTGAATCCCCTGCAGCCCAAAACGAGTCGCAGGGTATTGATAGCGATACAGGAGTTTTTAAAAACAAAGACAGCGCCCTTTGTTCAGGTGCATGCAAAGAATCCCGTGTATGAACAGATCATTGTTTCATTCAAAGTGCAGTTTCTTTCCGGAATGGATAAAGGGTATTACATGAAGCAGTTGAATGAAGAGCTGGTTCATTTTC
This sequence comes from Niabella sp., assembly GCA_017744795.1. Taxonomy (GTDB): domain Bacteria; phylum Bacteroidota; class Bacteroidia; order Chitinophagales; family Chitinophagaceae; genus Niabella. Next base: position 24,226 of record JAGIAQ010000027.1, read on the forward strand.
TCACCCCGTGGGCTTTTGATGAGACCGCCGATGTTCAGTTTGGTCAAAAAATTTATGCGTCTTCTATTATCAACTTTATTGAAGAGCGTAGCTATGTTGATTTTATCACAGACTTTGCAATGGGCGTGTGCTGTAACGAATGTTGCCCCGCTCCGGGCACTATCATAAATGGAGCAGCAGTGTTGGGTGCGCTTTATGATGATGAAAACAAGCAAAAACCACTGGAAGGGATCGCTGTAAAAATAAAAGAGCTCGGTTTAACCGCCCTAACAGATGCAAGCGGACGATACACTTTTTCTGGAATTCCTTCCGGTAATTACACATTGGTCATCTATTTCTCCCTGTTTAATATTGTGACGCAATCGTTCACGATAGCTGATCCGCCGGCGCCCGTTACCCTGCCGGATATTATAAGAGGTGGCCCCCAGGCGGGTTATAGTCAGGATGCTGTTTCCTTATTTTTTAGCAAGCTCTGTAGTTGCAATGATATTGAGCAGCTCCTGGAAAATGATCCGAATTTTAAGGGCGATATCGTTGCCAAACCCTGTACCGCCCGGTCCATACTGGTTTCCGTTCCGCAGCATATTATCATTCCCTACGAAGAAGGGGATGAGCCATCGCCTTGCGAAAAAAGAAAAATGGCAGCAGTAGCCGGTGCGAAGGCAGTAAGTGCGTTGCCGTCTGCGGCGGTTGTGGCAACGGATAAAGTCGTAGCAGCCCCCGCTGTTAAAGCAGAAGCGGCTGTAGCGGACAAAGTCGCCGCCCCGGCATCAAAGAGTGCCCCGGCAAAGAATACGGCTGCAGTTAAAGCAAAAAAATCAAATAAATAATTTAATTATGTCAGCGTCTGTTTTTTTGAATAAAGCCAATCCCTTGCTTCCCGCCGAAGACTTTGCAGCGCTGCGGAAACAGGGCTTTAAGAATATTGAACTGTTGGGAAGCGATCTTTGGACCAACTATAATAATTCAGATCCGGGCATTACCATCCTGGATGCGGTTTGCTATGCTATTACCGATCTTGCTTACCGCACCGGGTTCGAAATAAAAGATCTGTTGGCCCCGGCCCAATTAACTGAGGATACCTGGAAGCAGATCTTTTATACGGCCCGGCAGATCCTGCATAACAGCGCGCTAACGATCAATGATTACCGGAAGCTGTTGATTGACATCAAAGGCGTGCGCAATGCCTGGATAGAAACCAGTAAGGACTATGAAGTACCGGTTTGGATCGACTATAATTATCCGGATCAACGCAACGATAATTGTGGTTGCGGAGATGCTGCGGAACATACTTGCCTGGGAACATTGGGTTTGAACGCCATTGATCCGGCCACTTACAAAAGCGGTTTTCAGGCGCGGCTTGCCGATGCACAAACAGCCTATAACAGCCTGCCGGCCAATGCTACGGATCAGCAGAAGAAAGTGGCGCAGGCCCTCATCGATAAAATTACCTGGCAACTGACGCAAATACCGGATGATCCATCGCAACTGGTCGCATCCAAAATAGTGGAGCTGGAGGGGTTGTATAATGTGATGATCGAATACGAAGAATCGGTTATTGATAACGACCAGCGGGAGACGATCCGGCTGCAGGTAGTGGAAACCCTGGCCGCCAACCGGAATCTTTGTGAAGACTTTATTGCGGTTGATGCAGTGGAGTATGAAAACTTCGGGATCGGTCTGTTTGCGGTGCTGGAGGAAGACGCCGATCCCGATGTAGTATTAGCCGCAGTCTTTTTTACTATTTATAAATATTTTACGCCTTCCGTTCCGTTTAATACCATACAGCAATTGCTGGATAAAGGATATGCAGTGGACGAGATCTTTGAAGGCCCGGCCCTGGAGCACGGATTTATAGAAGATGCTGCGCTTGAACAAACCGATCTGTTTCGCGACATCCGCCTGTCGGACCTGATCAACGAAATTGCCGATATCAGCGGCATCAAAGCCATCACCTACCTGCACCTTCCGTTCTCCGGGATCAGCGATGCCACCGCTTTAAATAATTTTTTTAATCAGTGGATGGATCATTTAAAGGAAGAGCGGAAAGTGGCGCGCATTCAACCAACGCTGTCGCAGGTGCTTTTTTGTAAAGAGCGCGAAACCATCAGCTATTATATGGGAAGGAAGGAAGACCGGCGGCCGGACCGGATGCTGAAATTGTTCAGGGATCAAAAAACGCTTGAAAGCAAATACAAGCTTATTGGCGCCCCCAATGATTTTCCGGTACCCGCGGGGGAAAATATGGATCTTGAAGATTATTTTCCAACGACCTATTCGCTGCCTATGTGCTATGGCGTGGGCGAACAGGATTCTTTGCCTGCCAATGCCGACGAAAAAAGAAAGGTGCAGGCCCTGCAGCTGAAAGGGTATATGTTGTTCTTTGAACAGCTGTTGTCAGATTACCAGGTGCGATTGAATCATCTGCGGGATCTGTTCTCTTTCGATGACGCCGTGCAGCACACTGCTTTTATCCGGTCTTTTTTTACGGCAACGGAATATACCGAAACGCAATTGAGTGAAATAAGAGACCTGAAACAGTTGGTGATCGACGATCAAAACCGGGGTGCAGATCATTGGGATCAGGTGTTGAACGATTTTGTAGCTGTATTGCAGGATTTGGTAGAACCCTTACCCCGCTTTAATCAGCGGCGCAATACATTTTTGGATCATATGCTGGCCCGCTTTAGTGAAGATATGAACACCTATGCTTCGATCAGCAAATGGCTGACACCAGTTGGTCTGGAAGAACGATTGATCGGCGATAAAATAAGAATGCTGAAAGATGGGGAATACACCAACATCAGCACCCTGCGCGCCAAAGGATATGATTATACCCGGTATGATACCTGGGGCGCTGCAAATGTTTCCGGGGCGGAACGCAGGGCAGGGCGTTTGCTGGGATTTAAAGATATAACCTGCCGGCAATTGGCAACGGATTTTATTGTTGTGGAACCCATTTCAAATGCTCCGGGAAAAAATACTATCAAATTTATTGATCCGGATAATAAGGAGCTTGTGCTGCTCACAAGCGTGCCGGTGAACGACGGTTGCTGTACAGAATTGCTGATCAGCCAGATACTGGAACACGCAGAAGAACGCAGCTATTTCAAATTTCTGAATGGCGCCAAACAACGGCGCTGGAAATATGAAGATTCCATGGTGCCTTTCTGGTTTGAATTGTATGATAGTACAGATGATAGCGTCGCGGTATTACTGGCAACCAGCGGCGAGTTTCAGACGGATGCCGACCGGCAGCATGCCTATGACCGGTTGCAGCTACTGCTGCAACGCATCAATGAAAATGAAGGGATGCACCTGGTAGAGCATATCCTGCTGCGGCCCAAACTGGATGAAGTGCTCGATGAAAAAAACGTTCCCGAACCCGTTAGTTTTTTAAAAGTATGTCTGGATGCCTGTGATCTTGGTATCGGGTTGAATGAAGGCGTGGAGCTTCCAACGTATAAGAAAAAAGTGAGTCGGATACCAGCAGCGCTTTGTTACGATCAGATGCCCTGGATACTGGAGTATTTCAAACTGCCGGTACAGCCTGGAGATAAGTCGATTCTTTATCAACAGGCATTCCCGGACGGATCAACCCCATTGCCCTTAAAATTTCGGCGGTATGAGCTCCTGGCGCAGCGGGTGCGCGATCTGCAGGAGTTCGGATCCGAACGGATCAATTACGAATTGGTTTCGAATCTTGAGGAACAGGAAGATCCTTCCAAAACAAAATACAGTTTTATTATTCATGGCGATAAAAACGTAGTACTGGCACAAAGTGATTTTATTTACAGTAAACGAACGCAAAAACAAATAGAAGAGGGGGTGGCCCCTGCCGCAGATGATATTGAAGTGGCTATCGGGATATTAATGACCTGGTTTGGATTTGAGCTGGACTTGTATTGCGAGCCGGATGCCTGTGATAATAATGAAGATCCTTATTCTTTCCGGACAACGGTGGTGCTGCCTTGCTGGCCCAAGCGCCTGCGAAACCAGACCTTCCGTAACCTGGTGGAGAAAACGATCCAAACGGAATTTCCGGCGCATATCCAGGTCCGGATAAAATGGGTGGGATTGCAGGAAATGCGCAGCTTCGAAACCTTATATGCAAACTGGCTTGATGAAATGGCACAAAATGAAATGCCCCGCTACGAGGTTGTGAACCCGTTGGTGGATAAATTAAATTCGATACAACCCTGCACCTGCGATGAAGACTGCACAGGTACTTCGTAAACGCGCTTCTCACGTTTGACGGCTCACGTTTGACGTTTCTTATATCAGTATCATTAAAAACGCTTATCAAACATGCACCTGATCAACCGCCTCCAGTTTGAACTGACCTGCGCCGAAGAAGCGCTGGCGCTCGACTTCCGGCAGCATTTTAGTGCCGTTTACCAGCAAGCCGTTACAGATGCGCTGGAAGCCGCTTGCGATGCGCTGGTGGGCGATGGAGAGTGGCTGCGTATAGATAAGCTGGAGATTGATCTGGGTGCATTTTCCCAGAATAGTTTTAAAAGGGATCTTGAAACCGTGCTGCGGCCCGCATTTGAAAAAGAATTACGCGAACAGATCGCCCGGCTTCCTGCTGCAGGGCAGCCGAATTCCGGACTTACAGCGCAGCTGGAGCTATGGGCTTATTTTTTTAATAACGGAACGCTGCCCTGGTGGGGGCAAAGTGATGAAATCGATATCAGCAGTATCACAAAAGAACTGGCCGCACAACAGCCCGGTCAGCTGCAACAGATTATTTATGATCGGTCCGACAAGCAACAGTTTTGGCAGCGAATGGCTTTTCAGTTGAGTGTAGGCGCGAGGGCAGTTGTGATAGCGTTGGTAGAGGAACTGCAGAAGATCAGGTCGGTTTTTAATAAGTGGCTGCAATTGTTAAACCCACCTGGATTAGAGCAAATGCAAAATACTGCGGATCTGCTGGTGCTGCGCTGTGCATATGATTTTTTTCGCGATAGCAATGGCTCGGTATTGCTCTGTAGTTTTGAAAGTGCACTGGCTGAAATGCAGTCCCCTGGCATTATTCCGCTGCCCGATGCTATTACTGCCCAGCGATCTGACTATTTAAAAATATATAACAATGAAATACCTGTTACAGCAATTCAGCAATATAGAGATCTTTCTCTCCGGGAAACCAGGCCAGTACCCGCTCCTGTTAATGCGGCGATGCAGTATCTCGTCAGGCATGCCGGGATTGTTTTGCTGGCGCCCTTTCTGAATCCTTTTTTTAGCAACCTGCAGTTGCTTGAGGCGGGTCAATGGAAGGCAAAAACTATGCAATATCGTGCCGTGCATTTATTGAGATATCTGTCTACGGGTCAGCAGCAGGTTCCCGAATATGAGCTCGCTCTTGAAAAAATTATTTGCGGGCTGGCCATTGAAGAACCCCTCCCGCTTGAAATGGAGTTGACGGCAGCCGAGAGTACTGAAGTAGAAGCATTGCTTTCGTCTGTGATCAGCCACTGGGCTGCTTTAAAGAACACATCGGTACAGGGGTTGCGGGAGTCTTTTTTGAAGCGCGATGGTATTATTGCTGAAAAGGACACAGGCTGGTTATTGCGCGTGGAGCGTAAAACGGTGGACGTTTTAACAGACCTTATTCCCTGGGGCTACTCAACATTGGTGTTCCCCTGGAATGAACATATTATTCATGTAGAATGGTAAACAGATTGTATGGAGTTTGAACAAACAATTACACCCCGGACGGAGGAAACGGCGGCACTGCTGCATCAGAATGCAGAAAGCCTGCTCCTCGAGATCAACTGGTTTGTACAATGTGCCAATAACCGGTTGAAGCAATATTTTCCGAACGAGGCGGTGGCGGAGAAAACAGGAATTCCCCCGGAGGAAAAGACTCCGGGTTGGTGGAACCGTCTGATCCATCCGAGGCCTGATGCCCCGCTGTTGCTGCCGGAGCAAACAGCGGCGGCAGAAATTGTGGACGGTACGCCGCCGGATCTTACAAACGATAATTCTGTATATGGGGAATTCGTAAAATACTACAACTTGTCGCCGGATGAGCGTATGGTGCTGATGCTGGCGCTGCTCCCGCATGTGCAGCCAGGCGTGCTGGATGTGTTTTTATCGGTCAACAAAAACACAGGTCGCGGTTATACAGAATTTGGCGGACTGAAAGCGAACCGGCACAGCGGATTTCTTCCTACGGTTGAAACGGCTTTATTCCTTTTGGCCGGAAGCGACCTGAACCGACGATTCCGCCTCAATGCGTTATTTGGCCCCGATCATTTTTTTACGGCACATAATATTTTGCATATCGATGGCGCCGGTCAGTCCGAATCGTTTAATGACAGCCAGCTGACCATTAGTGATGAATACATCGATTTCTTTACTACGGGCACCTTGCGAAAGCCTCAATTCAGTACCGATTTTCCTGCCAGGCGATTGGTTACGGCTTTGGATTGGAAGGACCTTGTTGTAGAAGAATATACATCCCGGCAGCTGGATGAGATCCGCATCTGGCTGCAATACGGACAAACGCTTTTTGAGGATTGGGGAATGGCAAAAAAGCTGAAACCCGGCTACAAAGCCCTTTTTCACGGAGCACCCGGAACCGGTAAAACCCTCACGGCTTCTTTGCTGGGCAAGGTTTTTAACCTGGATGTGTACCGGGTGGATCTTTCGATGGTGGTGTCGAAATATATTGGCGAAACGGAAAAAAACCTGGAGAAGATCTTTAAAAAAGCGGAGAATAAGAACTGGATCTTATTTTTTGATGAGGCGGATGCCTTGTTTGGAAAACGTACTAATGTATCTGATGCACATGATAGATATGCTAACCAGGAAATTGCTTATTTACTCACCCGGCTGGAGGATTACCCCGGTCTGGTGATCCTGGCGTCCAACATGCGGCAGAATGTGGACGAAGCTTTTACCAGAAGACTGCAGTCGATCATTCATTTTCAAAAGCCACAGGCTGCAGAACGGTTGCGGATCTGGTCGAATGCCTTCAGTGCGCAATGCACGCCGCCCGGAACTGCCGATCTGGAGCGCATTGCACGGCAATATGAATTATCCGGCGGCTCCATTATGAATGTGGTGCAATATGCCTCGTTGATGGCGCTGAATCGTAATGATAAAACGGTTACGACAGAAGATATCCTGGCGGGGATCAAAAAAGAATTAAAGAAGGAAGGAAAAACATTGTAGGTATATGAGTGCATTCGCTCCCATAGCCAATTCAGACAAACAGCATTCAACAGCAAATGCTGTGGTGAACCAGGTTCCGGCCCCCGAAGCTGAGCTTGTTTCCGGTTTGCCATTGCAGTGTAAATTGGAGATCGGTGCCGTCGATGACCCATTGGAAAAGGATGCAGATAATATGGCTGACAAAGTAATGCGGATGCCTGAACAAGATTTTGCCCGGCGTAAGTGTGCGCATTGTGAAGAGGAGGAAAAAGTTCAGCGCAAATCAATAGGGCCGCTGCTGCAAAAAAAATGCGCGCACTGCGAGGAGGAAGAGCAGATAAACCGAAAACCCCTGACCTCTTTTGTTCAAAGAAAAACAGCCCCCGGTGCGGGTTGGGCAACTGATGCTGTTAGTGCAACCATCGCATCAACAAAAGGAAGCGGCAACCCGCTTTCCGGCGATACAAAATCCTTTATGGAGACAAGATTTGATGCTGATTTTTCCGATGTTAAAATACACAACGGGAACAACGCTGCACAACTCTCATCGCAGTTAAATGCCCAGGCTTTTACCGTTGGCCGGGATATCTATTTCAATGAGGGGAAATATCGGCCCGACACGTTCACCGGCCGGCACCTGCTGGCGCATGAACTGACGCATGTTATGCAACAGCAAAACGGCTCTATATTGTGTAAGTCTTCTGATATTTCAGCAACTAAAAGCCAACCCCCGGTTGCTGTGATGGAGGGTGAGGCAGCTTCAAAGCCGGAAACGATCGAAAAGGAAGCCGGGCTGCTGTCGGTAGCTGTTGTTGACGCTCCGCCTTTACCCCCTTTGGAAAATAACAAGACGCTTATTCAACGCAAAGCAGGCGATGTAAGCGAGGCGGTACCGGCTGAGAATTCGGGAGACATTGATTTAGACATCTTTGCAACACAGTCGGCCTACGAAGAACTACAGCTAGGCATCTTGAGGCAGGTTTTTGTGGTGGCGGGTACTACCGGCATCCTCTATAATACAGGAGCCTATAAAGAGCACTATGCAGACGGGGTAATTGCCAGATACAGGATCCGTTCGGTTGATTTTCCGAAGTACACCTTGATCCAGATGGCCAATCGTAAATTCGCTATACTGGCAGTGGAAGGGGTGAAACAGCCCGATGGAACGGAGGTGCTCAAAAATACGCTGATGGGCTGGTCAGTAGATACGGAAGAGAACCGGAAAGCAGCCAGGAATGCCGACCAGGAACTGAATATGCAGAACTGGTTTATCGATGAAAAAGAAAAGGCTGATTTTAATGATAAGGCAGGTGCCGCTGCATTTGCCGTAGTGTTTGTTCCGGGCGGAGCTGACAAATCCGCCGGCGCACAGGCGGATCAGGAAGAAGTGCCCCCAATGCCCAAATGGATGAGCGCCTATAAAGGGCAGATGGATTCGTTGATAACTGCAGCAAAGGAAAAGGAAACTTTTGCAACCGATATACCGGATACCTTTTTTTTATATTACTCCAGGAGCCAGGAGCGCTGGAGGGCAGGGGCTTCACAGGCTACCCCTCAAAAGCCCATTGATGTTTATTTTGATATCCTCGAAAAAGATAATAAGGCCGAAAAGCTGGAGCAAATAAGAGATCAGGTCAGGATCAAACAACTTTCGAACCCTGCCGCGTTAAACAAAGATTCCAAGCCGTTGGATCCTTCGATACGGTGGGCAGAACGGTTACGGCTGGAGCTGGAAGTATTGATTACTGCAGAAAAGAAAAAAAATCCCGACAATGCGATGCTCCCCGACGCAACGGCGATTGTTACCGCACCGGAAGATGCAACGCTCCCCTTTTTACAATTATGGAAATATAAATTAACCAGTGATGCGGAAGGCCAGGTAACGCGGACGCTGCGCGCGGTTGTTATGTCTGCGGCATTGATCAAAGGCACAGCTCCGGTCCAACTCCTTGAAGAAGTAAAAAAAGTAATGCTTGCACTCCAGGGGGAAGAAGTAAAGGCGGTAAATGAAGATCCTAAATCGTATAACATAACGAAAGAAGCGTTTCCTGCATACATTACGGCATTGAACGTACGGGAGGATTTTAAATCGGTAACGGGGGGTGAGCTGCAACTGCATATGAATGTTATTATGGGGCATACCCCCGGCATGGATTTGCTGGGAGAGGCCTCCACGCGTTTCAGAGGGATGTTTTATACCTGGGATGTATACCGGGTAAGCGAAGTGATGCCCGCGGAAGAACTGAACACGCTCTCTGCCGACTGGGCCACCCGGAGAAAAGAACTGCAGGAATGGTTTAAGAATAGCGGTCAGCTAAAAAGCGCGAATCCTGCTCTTAAAGAGACGCAACAAACGGAGTTGACAGCGCCGCTGGATCCGGCCGCGCTCCGCTTTTGGAGGAATGCCGGGCTGACCTATGGCCTTGCTACAAGTTATGATGCCACAGGTACCATTACCATGCCAATGACGGAAGGTGAATATGTTGTTTTTTGCCGTGCACTGGTAGAACCCTATGAAAATGTATTCCGGTATCCGAGTGAAGCATTCTTTCCTGTAAAATTGATAGATGGGTATAGACTTGCCACGCAGATCAGTGACGAGCGTAAAACGGAAATAGAACAGACGGATCTTGCGATCCTGGATGAAAAAGATCCGAAGAAGAAAAAACGGATGGAGGAGCGGTTGAAAGAATTACAGGCGCAGGAAAAACGCACCCTGACGCAGGCGGCGGACTTTAACGATGCCACCCAGGGCGACATGGCGAAGCTGGCGCAAAAGCTTAGCGACTACTATGAAACCGCAAAAGGAGCCTCTGTTCCGGAGCTGATAGCCGCTGATCTTAAAAAAGGAAAATTGACTCAGGATGATTTTGATAAGCTACTGGATCTTTGGATGTACGTAGAAACCAATGATGTAACCAAAAAGCCGTTACAACAACTAAAAAGCATAATCCGTTCTGCGGAGAAGAATCAAAAACAGATCCGGGAGATGAAGCAGCGCGCGGGTAAATTTTCGGAGGATCTTGAGGGATATACTATTATAGCGGCGCCGGTAGTAGGTCTGGTGAGTCGTGTTACAGGGCAACCGTATCCGTTGTTGATGACAATGGGCGTAAAAGAGGATGCAGAGGGAACCCATGTATTATTGGTGGATGTTACTACGGAAGAAACGATGGGGAAATATAGCGGCGACAGCAACCTGGGCCTATGGTCTGCAGTACAGGAGGCGTTCAATGCCTTTGGGGAGAAGTGTAAATATGGAGAGGGCTATATAGCCTACCGGCTACCGGATGAACATATTAGCGGCGTGGCAACGAGCGCTCCGGGCTTCTGGGAAAATGTCAAGAGTATATTGGGCAAAGTGGCCGCTGTGGCTGGGATTGCTGCTCTATTAGTGGGTGCCGTTTTTACCGGCGGCGCATTAGCGGTGGTTGCAGGTTATGTTGGTGTGGGTGCATTGGTGATCGGCGGCGCATTGGCGGCAGACAATATTTACGATCGTGCCGTCAATCACAGGTTGCATGCCGACGTGGAGCTGGCAATGGATGTGCTGAATATTGCCGGACCTGTCTTACAGGGCGCGGGCGCGTTGGCAAAGCTTTCAAGCGTTTCCACCCTTACAAAACTGGTGCGCCTTTCGGAAGCCGCTGGTGAGTTGTCCGCCGCGGAAAAAACGGTCATGACGGTAGCGGCCATTGCAAAGCTGGAAAACCTGGTGATGATTGGTAAAACGCTTGCAATTCTGCAAAAGGGAGAGGCAATTACGAACCTGGGCCTGGTGGGTTATAAAACCTATAAAGACCTGGCGATGGTAGCAGAAGTGTATGCCGATGATCCTGCAAAAATGCGCGCTATGCAGGCCGAGATCATCAGGAATGCCCTGATTGCAGGAACCTTTGCGATCATTGCTTTAAAAAATGAATTTAAATTGCGCAGCCCCGATGAGCTGGAAGGGCTCGTAAACAACCTTGTAAAAGAAAAAGATTATGAGGCGGCAATGATACGGTCAGGAATTAAAGATGCCGCCGGGAACTGGAAGGATCCCCGCCTGAAAGAGTATTTCCTGGGAAAAGGAAAAGAAAAACTGGAGCAGCTTGATGCACCAAAGCAGGATGATGAAACGGTAAAACAGGGAGCCGGTTTGCAGGGCAATGGGGAAAAACAGGAACCTGATAAATATGAAACAGATCGTAAAGTGCCCATGAAAGGCCATGCCGAAACGCCCGATCGTTTGCATGAGGTGGAAGCCTATCCTGATGGAACGCTAGGCCGGTGCTCATCGGTGGTAGGTGCCAGGTGTCCTCTTTTACAGGCACAGTTTAAAGATGTAATTGCAGAACGTCCTGTTCTTAAAAAACGCCTGGATAAGCTCACAGAGGAGATCAATGCCTTTGGCGCGCAGGCCCCGAAAGCAAAGATGGATGAGCTTGCGGCGCTGGAACAGCGTATGCGGCAGCTTCAGACCGTTCGTGAAGTATCCGGCGCGCCCAAAGGATATAAAATTATCGAGATCGGCTATAATGATGATGTAGACCTGCCCCTGGCAAATGCTAAAGCAATGATCGAATACCCCAAAGGAGAACGGGTTTGGCGTGGCGCGGATGGTGGTATTTATCACGAGGGGGCTATCGGGTCATCAATAGGCCGGCAAGGCTGGGAGCACGAGTTCTATACGGGAACTGAAACAGGGTTGGCTACCATGAAGGGCACGGAACGGGCACATTCTTTTGGCCAGGGTTTTGGCTGGGAAAGCCCTTATGGGTTACTGAATGCCCCCAGGTTTGTAAATCAAAAACTTCAGAATAATGGCATCGAACAGTATATACGCGGTTTGCGCGACCTGCTGCCACCGGGCCAGCAAATCATGTTGCGCACCCGGACAGAAGCGGTTCCTGGTACCAGGCGTTTAAAAGGCATTTCATACGAAGGGTTTATTCTGACCGCAGGGGGAGAAAAGATTCCGGCCTTTACGTATGAAATTAATGTTAACTGGAAATCAAATGGAGGAAGCATTGTGGATGCGCTCCCCATGAAATTCAAAACAAGTATCGACCCGGCGCAGCAAAAAATACTTACCGATATGCAGGGGCTTATTCCGGCATCAAAGATGCCCGATTATATTATGAAACCCATACATGAAAATATTACAGTGAACTAAAGCACGCGCTATGCATTGCAGGGGAGGCAATAAGGAAACACAAAAAGAAGCGGCAACAGCCACAACGGCCCTAACAGGCACACCGCACTTAAATGGGATTAGCCTGAAGTCGTTGCCTGTTCAGCGTGCGCCCATAGATGAACATTCGGATATGGTTAGCGGTGAAATGGAAGAAGATGAAACCAGCGAATCATTACCGCTTCAAAAAAAATGCATGGAATGTGAAGCGGAGGATGTTATGCAACGCAGCGCCTTAGCACCGTTTGATCAGGTTCAGTCGGGTGAGAGCAATAATATGACCGCAGCTGCAGTTTCAAAAAAGATACAGGCTACGGCGGGAACGGGGCAACCATTGCCCGAAACGACCAAAAGCTTTATGGAAAGCCGCTTTGGCGCCTCATTCTCCGATGTGCACATCCATACCGGCAGGGATGCCGCTGATCTGTCATCGGCACTGCAGGCGCAGGCTTTTACTACGGGAAATGATATTTATTTTAACGAAGAGAAATTTACACCCAACACTACCGAAGGAAAAAAACTGATCGCTCATGAATTAACCCATACCCTGCAGCAAAAGAAGGGCGGCACCACCGCTCAGCCAAAAGTACAACGGAGCTTCTGGTCCTTTGTAAAAGAGGCGGCAGGCGCTGTATGGAGCGGTGTTAAGAAAGTAGGCGGCTGGATCGCAAAAGGTGCAGAGTGGCTGGGCGGGCAGCTGCTTGATAAAATTGACGGTGTTCTCCAAAGGGTCACTTTCTGGATCAGTCAGTTGCCGGCAAGAGTGGGGCGCTTGTTTGCAACCGTATGGCGCGGGCTTAAGACCTTTAAGCCCTGGACGGTAAAGTGGTGGAAGTCGCTTGCCGAAACGGATACCTGGAAAAACTTCCTGAAGTGGACGGGAACATTATTATTGCAAAGCGCAGAAATAGGAGGGCTTGGCGAAGTATATGAGACGCTGGAAGATATCGCCAAGTTTAATACCCGTACTCTTTCCGGGGCCGAATTAAAAGCAGCAAGATCAGTGTTTGGCAACAGCGTCAATCTTGCTTTTGTACGCGTAGATACCGGCGCGGCCATCGGGCCGGCGTTTTCACACAGAGCCTATACCAGTTTCCATACTATTAATAGCTGGGGAACGGAAACAATTGACACAATGATTCATGAACTGACGCATGTGTGGCAATACGAAAATGCGGGGGCTATTTATATGCCGCAGGCAGTGCACGCACAGGTTTGGGGCGGCGGTTATGATTATGGGGATGTTGCAGGGTTGCAAAAGAAACAGGCAGCAGGCGAGGGGCTCCTTTCTTTCAACAGGGAGCAACAGGCCCAGATCGTTGAAGATTTTTTCAGACTGCGGGAGGGAATACCGATACCCGGCGGTTCTGCTGCTACTATTGCCGACCTTCCATTGTACGCCGATTTTGTGAAAACGGTTTCTACCTTAAGCAAAACAAAACTAATGCAGCCGATGTAAAGTAATACTTTAAGCTCCTTCATTGCTGTAGGGGCAGAGCGGATGCTCGTTACTTCGGAATAAGTTCCGGATTTACCTGATATCTGCAAGCTTCTGCCTTTCTGTTACATTGAGAATAGCATTGTGCTAACGGAAACTTCCAGCCTATAAACTTTGGAGCGGCATAGCCTTGGTTTACTAGATTAACAAGGGCCTTTAGCTTCCTGTTGATCCGTGCGCAACTAAACATGGAGAGCCATCGGCTCGGCCCTTAAGTTGATCCTGCAATGATGCCTCATCAGTTAATCAGGATTGCGGCTATTTTAATAGAATTGATTCCGGTTCATTATAAATTCGTACAATCCGTGAGAGCTGATTCAGGACGGAGCAGGACGGTCCATCTGTTTTTGCATTTTATATTGCAGCAGCGATTGGTAATTGCCGGTTTAAAAGCTTGTTGAATAACCGGAATAAAAATCTTTTTAAATGAACAACGGTTTAAAATATTTTAAAGGAGCGCTTTTGGTTATCGGCGGTTCCTTAATGATCAATGCAGTGCAGGCGCAGGTAAACTGGCCCCAAACCTCCCGCGAGAATAAACCCTGGACGCGTTGGTGGTGGGAGGGCAGCGCCGTTAATGAAAAGGATCTTACCTGGAACCTGGAGCAATACCAGAAAGCTGGTTTGGGCGGTGTGGAGCTAACACCCATCTACGGTGTGGAAGGACAGGAGAAAAATTTTGTACGCTTCTTATCTCCCCGCTGGATGGACCTTTTCCTGTTTACATTAAAAGAAAGCAAACGGCTGGGACTGGGAGTTGATCTGGCCAATGCAACCGGCTGGCCCTTTGGCGGCCCCTGGGTGACCGATGCTGATGCCAGCAAAACCATGGAATACAAAACCTATTCTTTAAAAGCGGGAGAGCAGTTGAAGGAACCGGTACAATTTATTCAGAAAGGACTGGTGCGCACTGCCAACAACAAAGAGGCAAACCTGTCGCATATAAAAAAGCCGGTTACCGCTAATACCAATTTGCAGGAGCTGGCACTGGACCAGATCCAGTATTCCGGTTCCATTCCGTTGATTTCCCTGATGGCATATAGTAATACCGGCAGCGTTGTGGATCTTACAGCTAAAGTGACTGCAGACGGTACACTGCACTGGACAGCTCCAAAAGAAGCTCAAAGCTGGACCTTATACGCTTTGTTTGAAGGGCTGCACGGGAAAATGGTAGAGCGGGCAGCGCCGGGCGGCGAAGGATATGCGATCGATCATTTTTCAAGAAAAGCGGCTACCGATTATTTCAAAAGATTTGATGAGGCCTTCAAAGGTGCGGATATCAGCTACCTGCGGGGATTCTTTAATGATTCTTACGAAGTGGATGATGCGCGCGGGCAAGCCAATTGGACGGATGATTTTTTTGCTGAATTCAAAAATAAAAAAGGCTACGATCTGCGCACGCAATTACCCGCCTTGTTTGGTAAAGACAATGAGGGGAAAAATAAACGGGTCTTGTATGATTATCGTTCGGTAATTGATGAATTGCTGTTGGATAATTTTACAAAAGTGTGGAAACAATGGGGGAATGGCCGCGGTAAATTGTTGCGGAACCAGAGCCACGGATCGCCCGCCAATACATTGGACCTGTATAGTGTGGTAGATATTCCCGAAACAGAAGGAACGGAATTGCTGCGTTTTAAATTTGCTACGTCGGCTGCGCATGTTACGGGGAAAAAATTAGTTTCTTCTGAATCGGCTACCTGGCTGAATGAACATTTTCTTTCCTCTTTAGGGGATGTGAAAAAGGCGATCGATCTTTATTTCCTGGGCGGAGTCAATCATATCTTTTATCACGGTACAGCCTATTCACCCAAAGACGCGCCCTGGCCCGGATGGCTGTTTTATGCGGCCGTACATTTTCAGCCCGTGAACCCGCAGTGGCAGCATTTTCATGCGCTCAACGAATACATTACACGGGTACAGTCTTTTTTGCAAAAAGGACAACCGGATAATGATGTGCTGCTTTATTACCCGATAATAGATCGTTACTCGGAAACGGGTGGTCCGTTGTTGCAACACTTCGATGGTATGGAACGGAATTTTGAACATACCGGTTTTGAATATGCTGCCAATAAAATGACAGCGCGCGGCATTGGGTTTGATTTCTTCTCCGACCGGCAGCTGGCTCAGTTTGATTATAAGAATAATGCGATCACTACTGGCGGCAATCAGTATAAAGCGATTCTTTTGCCGGCAAATAAATTAATCGATGAGCGGTCCTTTTCTGCAATGATCAATCTTGCAAAAAGCGGCGCAACGATCCTTGTGTATAAGGCCCTGCCCGCTGATGTTCCGGGGCTGGCGCAGCTGGAAGCCCGGCAAAAAAAGTTTCAGGCTGCCCTGGATCAGTTGAAGTTCACAAAAGAAGGTCCCCTGCAAAAAGCCAGGGTTGGCGCCGGTGCTTTTTATATAAGTGATGACCTGGATGCGTTGATGAAGGCCGGGCAGGTACGGGAAACCAGCGGCAATGACAGCGCTATTTTTATATTGCGCAGGAAACAGGCAG
>JAGIAQ010000028.1:0-19661 GCA_017744795.1 Niabella sp.
ATAAGGAGCTGGTCCGTAGGGGCCGGCTCTTTGTTTTATAAAGAGCCTGGGGTTTTTCAGGATGCCTTTCTGACGTCGATAATTGACGCGCCCAATTCTGCTTCTAGTTTTGCAATTGTTTTAAGTGTGAAATTATGATTGCCTTTTAGCCATTTGTTAATTTCAGATGGTCTTTTATTCATGCGTGCAGCGAGTTCTTTTTGACTATAGCCTTTTTGCTGCAGTAGCTCATTAATACGAACAATGATGTCCGTATACTGCCGAACAAAAACCCGCACTTCTTCGGGTGTTTCTTTTTGGATTCTTTTGGCAACCTTACTTCTCATTTCTTGTGTTTTATAAAATAATTTCGTTGCTGTTGTCTGAAGACATTAGCTTCCTGTTTTTAAAGTCAATGACTAACGCTCCATTTCTTAAAGCATCATCAATCCGTTGTGCAAATGAACAAGCCTCCCGCCATTTGATGTTCAATCCTTTGCTTTCCTGGTTTGTTGCTGCAGATTTAATACCTCCATTGAACAGAACTACCAGATCCTTTCGGTTTTTAATTCGCAAAGCGTATAAACGCAAGGGAAAATCAGGATAAAGGAAAAGAAATGCACCAACCTGCACCTTACCCTTGTTGGGCAATCCGGTAACCTCGTTTTCAAACCTGTTAAATAAAACGTCGATAGCTCCATGATCGTCGCCAATGCTATCCAACACAAAACTCAATAGTTGCTGAATAGGTTCCTTATATTCAGGCCGCCGGTTATATTTTGTAAAGAACTGGTCTGTTTCATTTTCTTTCGCGTCCTCTTTTCGAACAGTGTAAAAGGTGCATTTACGCCCTTCGTCGTCCCATATTTCCAGTACAAAGCTATTCACTTATAAGTTAATTTACAAAATTGATTACTGCTATCGGTAAAGAAAAAAAGTCTGATTTTTTAATAAGTTAACTATCACCAATTTATGAGGGTTTCAACACCTGGTGTTCTTTATAGGCCTAAAGTTACAAAAATATCAGCCCTTTCAATTTCCCTTTTTGAGTGATGCCCGAAAAGAAATATGCAGGATAATCCTAACTACAAACGTGGTGGCGTTCGATACCACTAAAAACCGCCGCCGAGGCACCCCTTTTTGCCATCAGCAACAGCACCGGTATCAGCAAATAGTACATTTTATGAAGAAGAACGCTTGGTCGTTTGTGCGAGCTAATGCAAAAAACGTTTCAAAACTTCAATAATTTAACGTTTAAGCGATCATAGATACTGGTTTATAAGTTTACGCAATCGATTGCGTAGATTTTGGCCTTTTTGCAGGATGCCACAGGACAGTTAGCTGCTGACCGGATATTACTTTTGGAACGATTTAACGTTTGCCATTTGATAAGGATCACTAAAAACTGTTTAAGCTGAATGTAAAAGTTTGGAAACCAGGAAAGCAACTTGTTTAGAGGAAAGTTTTTAACGTACCTGTTTGCATGAAAAAAACACACGCTCCGATGAGCACCTGATTGTTTGTTGCTCCTTTTCCAAATAAGCTATTAACGGCATAGAATGCCCGTTGTACGGGTCAGCGCGTTGTTGTGTCAGCACAACACGACTCCTTTTTTGCAACAACTAAAAAGGAGCTGTGGAAGAATTACGCCAGATAAACAACAGCATAACGGGCACCGCTTTGCGGACAGGAGAGGAATGTGGTCCTGTGTAATGATAAACCTTTAAAGCTTATGTATAGCTCCTAAAGCAAAAAATAAACGAATGATGAAAACCTGGACTATTAAATGCGTGGCCATAGGGCTGCTTGTCTTTCTGGTAACCGCCTGCAGCAAAAAAACATGGGATGAGTTCTATAATGTTCCCGACAATCTGAGCAAACCGATCTATGCAGAACTGCAGGCAAAAGGAACGTTTACCCAATTGTTGAGTGTAATAGACAAAGCAGGGTATAAGAATACCTTAAGTTCAGCGGGTTACTGGACTTTTTTTGCACCCAATGATTCGGCGTTTAAGGCTTATTTCACCGCAAACAATACCTCAGTTGAAAAAATGGATTCCAGCAAGGCCCGTGCGCTGATCCAGTTCATGTTGGTGTATAACGCGTTTAATAAAAGTACGATAGATGATTATCAATCGAGCACGGGATGGGTGCCCGATCAGGCCTTCAGGCGCCGCACGGCCTACTACACGGGTTTTTATGACGATACTATGCAAAACGGCACCGTGGTAAAAACCATTCAATCCAACCGCAATGCCGGTTATATAACCGGCGATAATAACAATAAATATATTCCTTATTTCACCGACGTTTATTTTAGTGGCAAGGGGCTTACGGCTGCAGACTATAATTATTTTTATCCCAATACACAATATGCTGGCTTCAACATTGCCGAGGCGAAAGTGATCAGCCAGGATATTAACGCTCAAAACGGGGTGATACACGAGATCGACCGGGTATTAACGCCGCTGCCTTCTATTGAAGAATATTTAAGAAGCAAACCGGAATACAGCGAGTTTAGAAAATTATTTGATAAGTACATGGTGAGCTTTGCTTTGAACAGCGATGCTACGAACAGGTATAAACTCTTAACCGGTGATAGCAAACAGGTATACGTTAAAGTATACAACACTTCGCTGGCCTTTGCACCTAACAGCGAAAATTTTCTTAAGCTTCAGGACAATGACGCCCAGCAAGGTTCCTGGACCCTATTTGTGCCGAAGAACGATGTATTGCTGAATTATGAAAAAAATGTGCTGCTGGAATATTATCAATCCTTCGACAATACGCCTACCTCCATCATACTGGATTTTTTGAACGCGCATATGTGGCAAACACCGGTATGGCCCAGCCAGTTTAAAGCTGCGATAAATTTTGTAGGAGAGGAAGCGCGGTTTGATCCCCAGGCGGATGTTGTTGACCGCCGGATCCTGAGCAACGGTATGTTCTATGGAACCAGCAAAGTGCAGGATGCTAACGTGTTTTCAACCGTATATTCCCGGGCTTACCTCGATCCTAAGTTCTCTATTATGATCCGGTTGCTGAATACGGATCTGCGATATATCATTACCAACCCCAAAGCAAAATTCACCTTATTCATGATGCCGGATGCAGTGCTGCGGGCTGCCGGGTACAATTACGATGTAAACAGTAATCTGTTTACCTACACTTCAGGTACTACAACGGTTTCAGGGGAATCGGTACGCCAAACGCTTTTACGCATTTTAAACAGCAGTGTGGTTTCTGAAAATATAACATCCTTAGCGGGCGCAGGTATTGCCGAAACCTACAATGGTGAGTTTATTAAGTGGAATAATAAGCAGGTATTCTCAGCTGGCACGCAGGATGCGAATGCCACGGTAACGGTAGACAGTACCAGAACAACAAAGAATGGTACGGTATACTATCTCAATGGATTGCTTAGCTATAGTTCCTGGCAATTTGGTAAACATATCATGAACCTGGGGGGCGCTTCGGTTGCATCCGATTTTTACTACTTCTCGCAGTTTTTAAATAATTCGGGCTTGTACAACGCTACCACCGGCGAAGTTACGGGCACTACCTCCGGTACACTTTACACCGTGTTTGTTCCGTCAAATGCAGCCATCAAAAAAGCAGTAATGGCCGGTGTGCTGCCGGGTAATGTTACTACCGGAATACCTAACCTCACTGCAACCACATGGACGGCGGCGGAAAAGGAACGGGTGAACAGTTTTATATTATATCATATTCTTGCGAAATATTCGCTAATACCCAATGGAAAAGAATCCGGTTCCTTTGAAACCCTGCTCAAGAATAACCTGGGGGAAGTAATACCTGTTACCGTGATCAGTCAGCCGGGGAGTATGTTGGTTAACGATGTTACGGGCAGGACCGCCAACCTAATCGTTCCGCAAAGCAATAACCTTTCCAACAGAACGATCATCCATCTTATTGATAATTATTTAAAGTATTCCAACTAGTGAATCATATAAACTGCAATATGAAAAAAAGTATACTGCAATTAGTTGTCTTATTTGTTATCCTTCTTTTTGCAGATCGGGAGACAAAAGCGCAGAATAATCCGAAAACGGTTGCCGTGCAGGGACGGGTCGTAGATGAGAACAGGAAACCCATGCATGGCGTAACCATTGCCGAAGTGGATGCCGACCAGCGTACCATCAAAGCGGCAAGGACAGATGTGGATGGGAATTATGTGATCCGTGTAGAAAACACTGCCGATTCGCTGTCTTTTTCATTTATCGGCGCAGAGACGATCACCCGTGGCATTGGCAGCCGTACAACAGTTAACGTTACGATGAACACAACTGCGAAGGGCATGGATGAAGTGGTGGTGATCTCCCAGGCTAAAACAGATAATGGCCAGATGCCGATAAGTGACCGCGACCGCACCACGGCTGCTTCAAGGATCAATGCAAAAGAGATGGAGGAGATGCAGGCCGCTTCTATTGATCAGGCCTTGCAGGGGCGTTTACCCGGGGTCGATATCGCCGCTTCTTCCGGTGATCCGGGAGCCGGTATGCAGATCCGTATTCGCGGTACCTCTTCAATCAACTCTTCTACAGATCCGTTGATCGTAGTGGACGGGATGCCTTATGAAACGCAGATCCCTGCTGATTTTAACTTTGGTGCTGCCGATGAACTGGGCTATGCTTCACTGTTAAATATTGCACCTTCCGATATTAAGGATATCACCATTTTGAAAGATGCCGCGGCCACAGCGGTTTGGGGATCAAGAGGCGCCAACGGCGTTCTGGTGATCAATACCAAACGCGGTACCATTGGGAAACCCATGCTTACCTATACTTTCAAGGGTTCCGTTACCCGGCAGCCGAATTCCATTCCGATGTTATCCGGAGATCAGTATTCTACTTTAATTCCGGAAGAGTACATGAACCGGAACGGTACGCCCTTAAATACACAAACGATTAAAGAATTCCAGTATGATCCCAATGATCCCTACTGGTATCATAACTACAGCAACAATACCAATTGGGTGGATGCCATTACACGGCCGGGATGGATCCAGGATCATAACCTGTCGATGTCCGGCGGAGGGGAAAAAGCGCGCTATTACGCGTCTGTAGGCTATCTGGATCAAGCGGGTACCACTATCGGAACCAGTTTAAAACGCATCAGCACCCGCATCAACCTGAACTACGACGTTTCCACCCGGATTAAGTTCCGCAGCGACGTTTCCTTTTCTCATACAGATAATGATAAAAATTACGCCAACAACCTCCGGGATATTGCCTATAAAAAAATGCCCAATATGAGCATTTATGAGTATGATGAATTCGGTAATCTTACGCCGAACTTCTTTTCGCCAGCATCGAATATCCAGGGGCAGTTTTTAGGCATCGACACCAGGAATAATATACTGGGCACGGTGAACCCGGTAGCGATGGCTACCGATGCAAAATATAATGTGACAACAGAGAGAGTAACGCCGCATTTTAATCTTCAGTACACCCTATTAAGAAATGTATTGAATGCGATATTCGATATTCAGTTTGATATCAACAATACCAAAAATAAATCCTTCCTTCCGCAAACCGCCACCGGGCGCCCGTGGACGGAAACTTCCGTGAACCGTGCCTATGACGGGGATGTGGATGTGTTCAATGTGCAGACCAAAACCAGTTTGATCTACACCCCGCATTTCAAAAATCCGAAACACAACTATAT
This sequence comes from Niabella sp., assembly GCA_017744795.1. Lineage (GTDB taxonomy): Bacteria > Bacteroidota > Bacteroidia > Chitinophagales > Chitinophagaceae > Niabella. The sequence continues at coordinate 5,668 of JAGIAQ010000028.1, forward strand.
GTCGTCGCTGATCTTATTTACATACGACAATAAGAGTGTGAAACAGGAAGCACGCACTTCAAACACTGCTTCCTCTTTGTTAACGGATCCTTCCGATCCTTCACGAACCCAGAATGCAGACCTGGCCATTGCTTCCGGTACCGCACAAACCAGAAGCATTGGCGCTACGTTCAGCCACCAGTACAGTTACCTCGACCGGTATATTATAAATGTGGGGGCCCGGATGGACGGTAATTCAAGATTTGGACCAGCCTATCGCTATGGGTACTTTCCATCTGTGTCTGCCCGCTACCGGCTTTCCGGTGAGCCTTTCATGAAAAAATTTCAAAAGTGGCTGGATGACCTGAGCATCCGGGCCAGCTACGGTGTCAGCGGCAATGCTCCCCGTAAGGATTACACTTTTTACAATATCTATTCTGATTTTGACTGGGGCTATCTGGGCCAGGCGGCTATTTATCCTTCGAATATGGAGCTGAAGAACCTGCGCTGGGAAACCATTACCGGTCAGAACCTGGGCTTCGATCTTATGCTATTTAAGGGAAGGGTTAGCCTGGATGTGGAGTTCTATAAGAACCGCACCAAAAACCTTTTCTTCGACAACCTGCAGATCTCTTCCTTCACGGGCTTTAACAGTGTGAGCATGAACGTAGGTACAATGGACAACCAGGGGATGGAGATAGGACTGAACACGACACCGTATCGTTCGTCAAACCTCCAGATCGACCTCAATTTTAATATTGCCAAGAATCAGAATATCATTCGTGAGATATCACCTTTTTATCCAACAGAAAAAGGAAATATCACCGGCAACGGGCAGTATAAAACCTTCATGCAGGTAGATAATCCTTTCGGTTCTTTTTATGGGTTCCGGTACCTGGGGGTGTATAAGGATGCTGCATCCACTATTGCTACCGGCGCAGATGGCAAGCCTATTTTGGATGCTAAAGGACAACCGGTTTATATGCGGTTCAATTATCCCACAACGGGCTATGTCTTTCAGCCGGGTGATGCAAAATATGAAGACGTGAACCATGATGGTAATATCAACTACATGGATGCCGTGTACCTGGGCAACAGCAACCCTAAGTTTACCGGTGGATTTGGCGCCAGCGCTACATTTAAAGGCCGGCTGAAGCTCACAGCATTCTTTAACTACCGTTATGGATACGATGTGATCAACCAAACCAAAATGCTGACCACAAATATGTCCGGTTACGATAATCAGAGCACTGCGGTATTGAGAAGATGGCGGAAGGTAGGGGATGAAACAGATATTCCAAGGGCATTGTTTGGGTCGGGTTATAACTGGCTGGGGTCCGACCGGTATGTGGAAGATGCGTCCTTCATCCGGTTCAGGACCATGACCCTGCGGTACACGTTTGCTCCCTCCCTGGTACAGCGGCTGCGGATCAGGAACCTTAGCGCGTATCTGACAGTTGAAAATTTATATACCTGGACAAATTATACCGGTCAGGATCCGGAAGTTTCGCTGCGCGGCTCCGATCCGTTCCGTGTGGCAACAGACCAGTCCGTAACACCGCCTGCAAAAACCTTTACCATCGGTTTAACGGGTACTTTCTAAAATGAAAAATTAAAGACTATGCAACTCTTTAAAAAGAATCGAATAAAATTTTTATCGCTGCTGCTGGTGCTGGTATCCGCAGTTTCCTGTAATAAGTTTCTGGATCTGAAGCCGGAAGATGGCATCATCCGGCAGAATTTCTGGAAAACAAAAGAGCAGGTAGCGGCAGCGGTGAACGGCTGTTATGCTTCCCTGCTGGGCGGCGGCTCCGATGTGCCCATCCCCGAGTATCTTTTCCTGTGGGGCGAGTTGAGGGCCGACATGCTCACCGCCTCTATTGGCGTGGCCAGCAATGAGCTGGATATTATGAATACCAATATTCTGGAGACGAACAGCATTACAAATTGGCGGGCGATCTACCGCACGATCAATTATTGCAATACGGTGTTAGACTTTGCGCCGGATGTATTAAAAAATGACCAAACCTTTACCCGGCAGGCATTAGACGCCTACCTGGGGGAAGTAAAAGCGCTGCGCGCGCTCCTGTATTTTTACCTGGTACGGAGTTTCAGGGATGTACCGCTGGTGTTAAAATCCACTTCCAGTGACGACCAGCTGCAACAGCTGACCAAGAGCACAGGCGCCGATGTATTGAACCAGATTGTAAAAGATCTGTCCGAAGCGGAAGCTACCGCACCTGCCACTTTTAACAATAATGACTTTGATAAAGGAAGAATCACGCGGTATACAGTGAATGCCATACAGGCCGATGTGTATTTGTGGATGGAAAAATATCCCGAAGCGATTGCAGCCTGTGATAAAGTGATCAATTCCGGGAAGTATGGTTTGCTGGCCGGTAATTCCTCCTGGTTTGCCCGGTTGTTTGCCAACGGCAATTCCAGTGAGGGGATTTTTGAAGTTCAGTTTGATGCGCAGAAACTCAACAGCTTTTATACAATGTTTCGTTCCCGGCCGCGCTTTGTAGCGTCCGGTTTGGTAACGGATCCGGATGTGGGTATTTATCAGGCAGATCTTGTCGATCCCAATAATAAGGACATCCGGGGCGATGGAGCAGCGGCCCGCTTTGCCGACGGACTTATCTGGAAATACATTGGAGTGGATAACGATAATTTAAGAACAGCCGAAGCCTCCTTTGCGCACTGGATCGTTTACCGCTATGCAGATGTCCTCTTAATGAAGGCGGAAGCATTGGCATTGACCGGCAAAGGCCAGGAGGCGCTGGACCTCATCATCAGGATACGTCAGCGGGCCAACGCGCTGCCTTCAACGGAACAAGCCGTTGACCCGGGCGATACGGAAGGGCTGTGCGATTACATCCTGTCCGAACGGGCGCGGGAATTTGCTTTTGAAGGAAAGCGTTGGTACGACCTGCTGCGCCATGCTAAAAGAAATAACTACAAGCGGCTCGATATTTTACTGAATATGGTTTCGTCAACTGTTCCGGGCAATTTGCAGCAGTCGGCGATAGCCAAATTTAAAGATCCCAACAGCCATTACTTCCCGATTTACCAGTATGAACTGCAAACCGATAAAAATCTTGTACAGAATCCCTTTTATAAATAAGCAGCAATGAGAACAAAGAACTTTTTAACAGGTGTGTTAGTGGCAGGGATCTTCGCGCTCAGCTATATGGTTAGTTGCAAGAAGATCGATATTGTGACGGCAACCACCACCGATGTAAATATCTACGATTACCTGGTAAAGAACGGTAGTCAGTACTCGGAGTTTGCTAAAATGCTGCAAAAGGCCGGCTACAGTAATTTCCTGAATGCCTACGGGTCTTACACGGTTTTTGCACCTACCAATGACGGGGTGAAGGCATTTTTACAGGAAACAGGCAAGGCTTCAATTGATGCTTTTTCTGAACAGGAATTGCAGGATATTGTAAAACTGCACCTGCTGCAGGATACGGTTCAAACCGGGTCTTTTACCGATGGTAAATTGGCTCAGGTGACCATGCTGGGCCAGTACCTGGTTACCGGTGTTACCAACCAGAACGGTGCATCCGGGTATACCATAAACAAACAGGCGCTGGTAGTACAGCCCAATATTGCTTTGTCTAACGGGATCATTCATGCCATTGATCATGTTTTAAAAGCGGCCACAAAAACCGTTGCGCAAACCATCGAAGCCAATGCCGATTATTCCATTTTTACCCAGGCCTTAAAAGAAACGGGCTTTTATGACTCGCTGAATATTGTCAATAATCCGGATACTACGTACCGCTTTCTTACCGCCATAGCAGAAACAAATAAAGCGCTTGCTGATTCCGGTCTCAGTAGTTACGCAGCGTTGAAGGCGAAATATTGCAATACCGGCGATCCTAAAAATGTAAGCGACAGTCTGCATATGTTTGTAGCCTATCATATCACAACGGAAGCACGGTACATTGCCGATATTGTATCCAGCACATCCATCCCAACCCTGGCGCTGCTGGAAGTGATTACGCCTTCTTTAGACGGGCAGGCAGTATTATTAAATGATGTGGTTTTTAATGGCACACATGAACGGGGTATTGAACTGAATCGTAGCAAAAGCGATCTTACTTCCATTAATGGAGTGGTGCATGAGGCAGAGGCGCATTTTGCAGTGAAGATACGCGTACCCGTACGGGTGGACTTTGAACCCAGCGATCAGCCTGAATTGAGAAAGCTGACGTCTATTTTCCGGAAAGCCACTACGGTTACGGCTATAGCCGGCAGTTCGGGCGGCGGTTATACGATCAGCAAGGGATTTTTCGAGGACGTAACCTGGAATGCCATAACCAGCACCACCAGTACTGTATCCTATAACTGTATGCCGCCCACCAGCACTACTTATTACGGATGGCACGGCGATTATTTAAGAATACCTGAAGGCAATACATCAAGAAATAAAACGATTGAATTCCGGACGCCGTTGCTGGTAAAAGGCCGCTATAAGGTTTGGGTTTGCTATTACAGGGGCCGGGCTTCTACCAACAACCCCGCGTTCCCTAACCGTGTAGACTTTGACGGGCAGCCGATGCAGCGGACGTTTGACTTCTCTGAACAAAAACCCGTAGGTACGCCAAGTGAACTGGAGGCCCTGGGCTATAAACAATATACGGAAGTGCCGGCGGATAACAGCACTAGCGACCGGAACAATGTAGGCCGTTTGGTGGGAACGATTAATGTAACTACGACAGACCGCCACACGATCACATTAACCTTCCTGCATGCAAGCTCTACCGGACAGGAGTTGAATTACCTGGACATCATACAATTTATTCCTGTAAATGATAACCAGACGCGCCCGGTTTTTGGAAGGGACGGGACTATTATTCCGTAAATAGTCTATAGTGAATAGTCAATAGTAGCCGATACGAATAGGTTGTTTAATAAATAAAGAAAAATGAATTTCAAAAGCACAATAGTATATGCGTTCCTTTTTGTATCCTGTTTGGCAGGATGCAAAAAATGGGATGATCGCGCCCAACCCGTTAATCCGGCGCTGGATAAAAATTTACTGGAGGAGATCAGCGCTAATCCGGACCTTAGTAAGTTCTATGAGTATCTGCAGAAAACAGGGCTCAGCAAGGAACTGGCTGCTTCAAAAACCTATACGGTATTTGCACCGGTGAACAGCGCCCTGCAAAGCCTGGATCCCGCTGTAGTGGCAGATAGTGCACAGCTGAGGGCTTTTATCGGCAACCACATCGCCCTGCAATCTTATTTTACAGCCAATGCAAATCCGGCCATTCGCATACAAATGCTCAATGGCAAATTTGTAACATTTTCCGGAAATAATTTTGATGATGCAACCCTTACTGCAAAAGACGGGCTGGCGGGTAACGGTGTGCTGCATATTATTAATAAAGCGGTTGCGGTTTATCCCAACGGATGGGAACTGCTGCAGAGCACCAGAACCGGTTATCAGCAAAGTGCCTTTATTCTTTCGCTTACCCGAAAGGTTTTTGATGCCTCGCACGCGGTGGTTGATAGCATCAGCTCGCTCACCGGGCTCCCCATTTATCATCCCGGAACGGATAGCGTGTTGAAGAACTCCTTTAATACCGGTGTCAGCGATCTGCAGGATGAAACAAAACAATACACCTACTTTATTTTGAATGATGCAGGTTTCGCGGCAGCTACGCAGCAACTGACGCCTTTTTACCAGACCTCCACAACAGACAGTACAGCCAGCCTGGCTTCTTACAACGTGGTAAAAGATCTGATCGTTGACGGGTATTATACGATTGATCAATTACCGGCGGTACTGACTTCTAAATTCGGTGTGAAGATCTCTGTCGATAAATCCACCATTCTTAAAACCATCCGAATGAGCAATGGAATTGCCTACGTCATTAACGCGATCAGTTTTGATATAAAGGAGAAAATTCCGGCTGTAACCGTTCAGGGTGAGAATTATCTTGGTTTTTATGATGCCAATGGTGCTGCGGTTACTCCCCGGCAAAATAATGTATCCGCGGTGTTTACGCGCTATCGGGTCAATCCAAATACCGGGCAGCCCTTTACGGATATGTTTGCCTACGGGCATGGCATCAGCGGGCTCAATGCCCTGTACATAGCATCCAGATTGCCTTCGGTGAAATATAAAGTATACTGGGTAGCGGTCAATGACACGCTTCGGTTGAACGGGAACATCATACCGGTAACGTTCACACAAAAAGTAGCCATGGGGGCAAGGGGCGCTAACCTGCTGCCTACAACGGCTCCCGTCACCAATAACGTGACGCCATTGAATTATAGCGAAGTGTACCTGGGCGATTATGTAATGCCCGCCTACGGAACCTTAAGAATGTTTTTAACCGCCAATGCTTCTACAGGCAATGGTACCAATAGTCTGAATCTTGATTACATCAAACTGGTACCAGACCTGTAAAAAGATAAATTAACTTATATACAATATTAACATGCGATTATTATCAATAGCAATGAAGGTGTTTAGGCAGGGATTGACCGGAGCATTTCTGCTGTGCGCGATGGCATCGTCCTATGCACAGACCGACACTGCAGACAAAATTAAGGGGGTGGAGCTAAAAGGAATTGTAACCGATGCTGCCACGCACCGGCCTTTGTCTGCCATCCGGGTTATGTACCAGGATTATTCTGCCGCCATTACCGATAGTGCCGGGAATTTTACCCTGCGCGTACCCGACTATACCGTTACCGTTGTGCTGCAGGGTGATGGCTACCAATCGAAGGAAGTAGCGTTGAAAGGCCGTAAAAAGGTCACAGCGGTTTTGTACGAAGATGCCTATGTTTCTTTTTATGACGGGGCCAGTCTTCCGTTCGGTACCCAATCCCTTAACCGCATTCCTTTTGCTGTTACCTCCGTGCAAAGCCAGGGCAATTGGGCACATACCGCGGAAACGCCAGATGCCTTTTTACAGGGTAAAGTGGCCGGACTGAACGCCATTCGCCGCTCCGGTACGCCTAATGCAGGTGCGAATCTTTTCCTGCGCGGCATCACATCTTTGTACACAACGAACCAGCCGTTGATCCTTGTAGACGGTGTGATCTATGACAACTCCGATTACGGCGGCTCGCTGAATTCTAATAGTTACACCAACCCCCTTGCTTATATCGACATCAAGGATATTGATAATATTACAGTGGTCAAGGACGGATCTTCCACCTATGGAACCAAGGGCGCTAACGGTGTTATTATTATCACAACCGCAAGGGCCAAAGAGTTGGGCACCCGCATTGATGTGGGCGCCTATGGCGGCGTTAATTTTGCTCCGCCGAATCTTCCGGTAATGGACGCCGGTCAATACCGGGCCTACCTGGGCGATCTGCTGCAATCATCAGGGACCACTGCAGCGCAGGCGGGTAGCTATCCTTATATGAATGATGATCCGTCGAATCCGGACTATTACCGCTATCATCACCAGACGGACTGGCAAAAACAGGTGTTCAGAAACAGCGCATTTAAAAACTATTCCATCAAGGTGACCGGGGGGGATAATATTGCTAAGTACGCGCTCTCGCTCGGCTACCTGTCCAATGCTGGAGTAACAAAAGGCACGGATCTGACCCGTTATCATACGCGTTTTAACGCAGATTTGAATCTGAGTAAACGACTGACGGCTACTACCAATCTTAGCTTTACCTATAACCAGCAGGATTTGAAAGACCAGGGGCTTGCCTATAAGACCAATCCCATCTTTGCAGCGCTTATCAAAGCACCACTTATCGGGGTTAACGAAATGTCTGCGGCAGGAGTGCAGTCTCCGGACATTACCGATACGGATATTTTTAATGTAAGCAACCCCGTAGCCCTGATCAATGCCGCAACGGGCAGCAATAATAACTATCGGTTCCTGGGGTCGGTTGGGTTTAACTATCTTGTTTCCAAAACAATTAATGTAAACACTATCGTGGCGGTTACGCTGGATAAGATCCGGGAGAATTTATTCATTCCCCGAAAAGGCGTTGTGGATGATACTACAGGGAATGATGTGATCATCGATAGCCGTTTGGGAGCGCAAACCAAGCGCTTGCTGAGTGTGTATAATGATACCCGCGTTACGTACGACAAAGTGTTCAATAGTATTCATCATCTTACCGCGCGGGCGGGCATGCGTTTTATGGCACCCCGGACCGAACTGGACTGGGACCTTGGCGCGAATTCCGCTACAGACCAGCTGAAGAGCGTTGGCAACGGCGTGGCGGCATTAAGAAGAGTAGGCGGTGATATTACCCGCTACCGGTGGCTGAACACCTACCTGGGTGCCGATTATTCATTACGCGATAAATATTTTGCTTCTTTCAATATGGCGGTGGACGGGTCTTCCCGCTTTGGTAAAAATGTTCCCGGGGCCCTGCATATTAACGGCAACAGTTTTGCTGTAATGCCCTCCCTTGCCGGCGCCTGGCTGCTTTCATCAGAACCATTTATGGCCAACGACCGGGTGTTCGATCTGTTAAAACTGAGAGGCTCTTACGGCTTGTCCGGTAACGATGATATTATGAACTATAAGGCACGGCAGTATTATATTTCATATGGACTGGCCGGTGATTATGCGGCCAACTATACTTCAGGACAATATTATTCTTCTCAAAACTTCCTGGGCACCGAAGGGCTGGTACGCGGCAATTTCGCAAACAATGGCCTGCAATGGGAAAACGTATATAAGGCAAATCTGGGTATCGATGCGGCCTTGTTTAAGGAACGCCTGAATATTAGTCTGGACGGCTACCGCAACCGGACCTATAAAATGATTGTAGATGAAACACTTCCCACTGTAGCGGGCATTACGCATGCTTATACTAATAGCGGATCGATGCAGACCCTGGGCGCAGAAGCATCCGTGAACGGAAGGATTATCAACCGCTCCTCTTTAAAATGGGATTTAGGATTCACCATCGCGCACTACAAATCTACCATCACCCGGCTGCCGGATCCCTGGAATATTGTAACCCCTTATGCAGACGGGTATATTTTAAGCAGCGTAAATAATGCACCGAACCTGTTCTACGGTTATAAGACAAACGGCGTGTACAGCTCTGATGCAGAAGCGGCGGCAGATGGCCTGAAAGTGATCCAATCCTCCGGGGCTTCCATGCCCTTTAAAGGCGGGGACGTCCGTTTTGTTGATGTAAATGGCGACAAGATCATTGATGAAAAAGACCGACAGGTGATCGGCAATCCTAATCCTGATTTTTTTGGTTCAATCGCTACCAGTGTCACCTGGAAAAATTTTACACTGGATGCCTTCTTCACTTTCTCCAAAGGGAACGATATCTATAACTATACCCGGAGACAGCTGGAATCGGAATCAAATTTCAATAATCAAACGGTGGCAGTGCTGAACCGTTGGCGGACCAATGGGCAGGTGACCACTATCCCCCGTGCCTTGTACGGAGATCCGGTCGGGAACAGCAGTTTTTCTGACCGCTGGATTGAAGACGGTTCTTATCTGAGGTTGCGATCGGCAACGCTTTCCTGGAACCTGCCGGTAAAAACCAGCTTTTTGCGGTATTCAATAGTGTACCTGACGGGTAATAATTTATTTACGTTGACCAAATACCTGGGCTACGATCCTGAAACCAGCGCCACTATTAACCCGCTGGGACAGGGAGTGGATAGGGTGCTGGAACCGCAATACCGGTCGGTTCAGGTAGGAGTAAGATTTGGTTTGTAACCTTTAAAAACGAAGAATCAGTCATGAAATCAATTATAATAAAGCTTAGTTTTTTTGTGCCGGTATTGATGGGCGCGCTGCTGTTGCCCTCCTGTAAAAAAGTTTTTGACGTAACAACGGACTCCACGCTTTCCAGGGAACAAACCTATCGTAATGTATATGATGCAGATGCGGCGGTGCTGGGGGTATATGGCAAATTACTGAAACTGGCCAAGCCGTACGTGTTGCTGAATGAGCTCCGGGCCGACCTGATGTCGCCTACGGCGAACGCGGATCTTTACCTGCAGCAGCTGAGCAATCAGAATGTTGCGGCGGATAATCCCTACATTGACCCGGCGCCTTTTTACGAGGTTATTCTGAACTGCAATGATGTGATGAAAAATTTTGACGTCATGCTGGCAGAAAAGAAAATGAAACAGGATGAGTATAATGAGCGTTATTCCGATGTAGCTTCGGTGCGCACCTGGGTATATTTACAATTGGGCATCCATTTTAGCAAAGACACCAAAGGAACCATCGGTATTCCTTATGTAACTGACCCTCTGGCAACTATACAGGATGTAAAAGATGAAACAAAATACCGGTGGCTGCCCTTTCAGCAATTGTTAGCAGAGCTGATCAAAACCATGGAACGCCTGCCCACTCTTGAAATGTATAATAGCGCAGCTTCTTTAATGACCACCGTGGATCAGTACCGGACGGAGAAATTCTTTATTATGAAAAAAGTGTTGCTGGGCGATCTGTATTTATGGAACGCTGCTTACGACCCGTCTTCCTATAACAAGGCAGCAACAGCTTACCGACAGATCATTTCTTATTATGATGACAAAGGCAATGATAATACCAAGAAGAACTATTATAAGATAATCGGTGTGCCGGATCCGGCCAGTGGGAACCAGCTTGCCGTGCAATATGTACGGTATCGGGAGAGCGATATTAATGCGCTGTACGATAGCAACACGGAGGGCTGGCGTTCCATGTTCTCACGCGGTAAGATCAGTTACGATCAGTTATTTGACTGGGAGTGGGTCTGGCACCTGTCGTTCAGCAGCAGCTTTGAACCGAAAAACCCTTTTATAGATCTGTTCTCCAATATTAACGGGAGCTACCTGGTAAAACCATCGCAGCAGGCAATGGATAACTGGAACAGCCAAACCCAGTACAATGGTTTTCCGTTTGATGCTCGGGGTAACTTTACCTACAGGAATATTGGCGGGCAGCCGGTTATTATGAAATACCTCTATTATTATATGGATGGAAAAACCTTTGTTCCTACCATAAATACCAATACACGTACCGGGGAGTGGTGGTTGTACCGTGCTGCATCCGTATGGCAGCATTTTGGAGAAGCGGCCAACCGGGATGGTTATCCTAAATTGGGGTACGCCATAGTGAACCAGGGAATAAAATCAACCTATACGCCTCCCAATGCTTCTTCAAACGTTACGAATATTCAGCAAACTTTTTTGCCCGCGCCTTATGATTTTGATGCACGAAGTGGCGACAATCCTCAGTTCAGGGCTATTTACCGGGATATGGCGGGGTTAAGGGGCAGGGCCAGTTTGCCATCAAGACCGTTGGTGGGCGATAGTACCATTGCCGTGGAAGATATGTTAACGGACGAAAGCGCACTGGAGTTGGCTTATGAAGGGCAGCGCTGGTCCGATCTGTTACGGGTGTCTATCCGCCGGCACGACCCCACTTATATCGCCGCCAGGGTAGGCGCTAAGCTAAGAAAAGATGGTAATGGCAATGCAGGCGCCGCACAGGCGAAGCTTGCCGCCGGCGAGTTTTACCTGCCCTTTAAATGGAAATAAAAAAACACGAAGCGTTAGACTTTTTGTTCCGGATTAGATCTGTGCCAGGCACCCTGACGTCTGCTATGGCGAGCGAATATGCCGACCCATTCGTGTATTCTTGGCGATTCTTTTCCGGGGAAGTAAATGCTCTGTGGCGGACGCCGCATAGTATTCGGATCAGGATGGAGCATGATGGTTATACTGCCGGGTTCTGCTACTTTTAATGAAATTTAAGCAGCGCTGTGCGTTTTAAATAGTGCACGGTAAAAAGCTCATTTTATAAAACGATTTTCATGTATCGGATTTGCCTTTCCTTTTTATTATGTATTGCAGTGGTGCCGGTATTTTCCCAGCGCCTGATGGAATCGTTGGATCGCGGTATCGTCGCGCTCCCGGATGGTAAAGGGAATGTTTTTGTTAGCTGGCGTTTATTAGCTGCAGACCCGGATGGTATTGCGTTCAATGTTTATCGCACTATTAGCGGTGTTACGGAACGGTTGAATCAATCACCCGTTGGTAAAGTTACCTGGTTTCTTGATGCACAAAAAAACACTGCTGCGCCGGCGGTCTATACCGTTGCTGCAATCCTTAACGGTAAAGAGGCGGAACGCTCAAAGCCTTTTAAAATACAATCAAAAGAACAGCCGTATTGGTCGGTGCCCTTGCAGCTTCCGGACGGGTATGCGGCTAACGATGGTTCTGTTGGTGATCTGGATGGGGATGGGACCTATGAGATCATATTGCATGTTGCGGGCAAAGGACATGATAATAGTCATGCGGGATTTACGGACCCGCCATTGATACAGGCGTATAAGTTGGACGGCACTTTATTGTGGACGATCAACCTGGGCAAAAATATCCGGGAAGGCGCGCACTACACGCAATTCATGGTGTACGACCTGGATGGCGATGGCAGGGCTGAAGTAGCAATGAAGACAGCAGACGGGAGCATTGATGGAAGGGGCAGAGTCATTGGCGATAGTACCAAAGACTGGCGCAACGATAAAGGATATATTCTGGCCGGACCTGAATATCTTACCGTATTTGATGGCGCTACGGGTGCTGCAGTCAGTACCACCGATTTTGTTCCGCCGCGTTCCCTTTCATTGACGCCTTCTCCGGACGAATTAAAAAAGATCTGGGGCGATGGCTATGGTAACCGGATGGATCGGTTCCTGGCGGCTATTGCCTACTTGGATGGGGTGCATCCGAGTCTTATCATGACAAGAGGATATTATACCCGTACGGTGATCGCTGCCTGGGACCTGCGTAATAAACAACTACAAAAGCGCTGGGTCTTTGATACAAATGTGCGGGGTAATGAAAAATACGCCGGCCAGGGAAATCATAACCTTACTATCGCGGATGTGGACGGCGATGGTAAGGACGAAATTATTTACGGTGCCATGTGCCTGGATGATAACGGTAAAGGACTGTATGCTACCGGGCTTGGGCACGGGGATGCGTTGCATGTTTCGGACCTGGACCCGTCGATCCCCGGTTTGGAGGTATTTGATATACAGGAACGCTTTGATGACGCGGGTTGCAGTTTTCGCTCTGCGGCCACGGGTGCCATCTATTGGAAAAAACCTTCGGTAAAAGCGGGGGAAGATGGAGAAGGACCAGGGCGCGGACTGGCGCTGGACGTGGATCCGCGCTATCCGGGTGCTGAATGCTGGGTGGCGGGCGCGGGGGTAACAGGCATGTTTGATTGTAAAGGAAATAAGATTGCCGATAAAACGCCTGCCTGTAATATGGGAATCCTTTGGGACGGAGACCTGCTGGCTGAGATACTAAACAGTACCACCATTGATAAATGGGATTATTTAAAGCAGGCGACCAATCGTTTACTGAATACCGCAAACTACCAATGCAAAAGTAATAACGGCACCAAGGCTACACCGGTGCTGGTGGGCGATATCCTTGGCGACTGGCGCGAAGAAGTTATTTATAGTACAACGGATAATAAGGAGCTGCGCATTTTTTCAACAGCCATCCCGACGGATTATCGTTTTTATACGCTGATGCAGGATCCGCAATACCGGTTAAGTATCGCCTGGCAGAACGTTGGCTATAATCAGTCGCCGCACACCAGTTTCTTTTTTGGCGAGGGTATGAAGCCGCCGCCCAAACCGGATATTAAAATTATTAAACCGGTTAATGTCGGTCGTTAATGGTTGTAGTGCCTGAACTTATTTTTTTAGTCTTAATAAAAACTTACGTGGATAAAAGAATCCTTACACTTATTTTTTTAATGATCGCTTTAGCCGGTTGGGCACAGTCTTCATTAAGAACAAAATACAATTTTAATTCGGGCTGGAAACTGCATGTGGGCGATGTTTCAGGTGCCGAGGCACCTGCTTTTGATGACAAGGATTGGAAGCCTGTAACCTTGCCGCAGGCCTGGAATGAAGATGATGCCTTTAAAAAGGATATTAAGGATCTGTCTACGGGTATTGTCTGGTACCGCAAACATTTTAAATTGCCCGCACCGAGGGCGACACCGGCAGCGCCGAAGTCC
>JAGIAQ010000028.1:19671-39947 GCA_017744795.1 Niabella sp.
CATTTTAAATTGCCCGCATCGGCCAAAGGCCAAAAGATCTTTATTGAGTTTGAGGGAATTCGTCAGGCCGGTGATTTTTATGTTAACGGCAAACCCATCGGTTCGCATGAGGACGGTATTACCGCTTTTGGTTTTGATGTTACAGACCTGGTAACATTCGAAGGGAAAGAGAATTGCATTGCAGCCAGGATCGATAATTCCTGGGATTATCGCGAAAAGGCCACCAATACAAAATTTCAGTGGGAGGACAGGAACTTTAATGCCAACTATGGGGGTATTATTAAAAACACCTACCTGCATGTAACACCAAAGCTGTATCAAACCCTTCCCCTGTATTCAAGTCTGAAAACAACCGGCGTTTATATTTATGCGGATCATTATGATGTTACAGGGCGCGCTGCGACCGTTCACGCCGAATCGGAAATAAAAAATGAAACACAGCAGCCGCAGGAGGTACAATACGAAGTAACGCTTGTGGATCTGGAAGGCAGGCCGGTGGCTACATTCAGAGGAGACGAGGCTTCAATTGCACCGGGGGAAACAAAAACGATGCGTGCTTCTTCTTTGACAAAGAACCTCAATTTCTGGAGCTGGGGCTATGGTTATTTATATGAAGTGCATACCCGGTTGATCGTAAATAAACAACCGGCAGATGAAGTAATAACCAAAACAGGGTTCCGGAAAACAGAATTTAAAGACGGGATGATCTACCTGAACGACCGGGTAATTATGGTACACGGCTATGCGCAGCGCACGTCCAATGAATGGCCGGCAATCGGGATATCTGTACCGGTCTGGCTGAGCGATTACAGTAATGGTCTGATGGTAAAAAGCAATGGAAATCTCGTTCGGTGGATGCATATTACTCCTGCTAAACAGGATGTGGAAAGCTGCGACCGCGTAGGGTTGATGGAGGCCATGCCCGCCGGTGATGCGGAAGCCGACGTGCAGGGAACCCGGTGGGACCAGCGTAAAGCCGTTATGCGCGATGCGATCATTTATAACCGGAACAATCCAAGTATCATTTTCTATGAAAGCGGCAACAAGAGAGTGTCGGAACAGCATATGCGTGATATGAAAGCGATACGGGATACCTATGATCCGCATGGCGGAAGGGCTATCGGCAGCAGGGAGATGCTGAATAGCAGGGAGGCCGAATATGGCGGTGAAATGCTATATACGAATAAGAGCGCGCACATTCCTTTCTGGGCTATGGAATACTCGAGGGATGAGGGTTCGCGCAAGTACTGGGATGATTTTACACCGCCCTATCATAAAGACGGGGATGGACCTTTGTATAATGGGGAGAACGCTGCTATTTATAACCGTAATATGGAAAGCCATGCGGTGGAAAATGTAAGGCGCTGGTATGAATTCTGGCGTGAGCGGCCCGGAACCGGCAAACGCGTAAGCAGCGGCGGGGTCAACATCGTTTGGTCGGAAACGAATACGCATCACCGCGGAGCGGAAAATTACCGCCGCAGCGGCGAAGTAGATGCCCTGCGTATCATAAAACAAAATTATTATGCACATGAAGTGATGTGGGATGGCTGGGTGAACCCGGAAAAACAACACCTGCACATTATTGGCCACTGGAATTACGAACCGGGCACAGCGAAAGATATTTTTGTGATTGCCACGGCTGATAAAGTGGAGCTAAAGATAAACGGTAAATCCCTTGGGTATGGAACAAAAAGCGACGGGTTTCTTTTTACTTTTAAAAAGATAAAATGGGAACCGGGAATCATCAGCGCTACCGGTTATGATGCGGGGAACAAAGTAATATGCTCGGATGCCATTCAAACTACCGGCCAGCCAGTAGCATTGCGTTTAACGGTCATCAAACGTCCCACGGAGTTTGCGGCAGATGGCCATGACCTTGCCCTCGTTGAGGCTGAGGTGGTAGATGCAAAAGGCAAGCGGTGCCCCACGGCATTAAATATGGTACACTATACGATGGAAGGGCCGGGTGAATGGCGGGGAGGCATAGCAATGGGCCCCGACAATTATATTCTGGCGAAAAGTTTCCCGGTAGAAGGTGGCGTCAATCGCTTTCTGGTGCGCTCCACAACAACGCCGGGCACTATTGCCATTACAGCCAGCGCCGACGGGCTGCAAAGCGCCAAGATCACTCTGGTTACCCATCGGGTGCAGACAGACCAGGGGCTGTCGAAGCTGTTGCCGGCCGAGGGAATGCCTTCTCTGCTGGACAGGGGACCTACGCCTGCAACGCCTTCTTACCGGGTGGTGCGGCGATCGCTGCAGATAAAAAGCGCAACGGCAGGCGCCAATGCGGATAGCGCTTTCTATAGCTTTGATGATAATGAAACAACCGATTGGGTAAATGATGGAAATAGCAATACGGCCTGGATTGAATATGAGTTAACACAGGCGGCCACCGTTGATGAAATTTCTTTAAAGCTGAATAACTTCCGTACAAAAACCTATCCGTTGATCATTACGGTGGATGGCAAGGAAGTTTTTAAGGGCAGCACGCAGCCAACACTGGGTTATTACACTATACAATGCAGGCCGGTAAAAGGCCAAAAAATAAGAATACAGCTGGCGGGCAATACCTCCGGCAAAGCCGGCAAGGAAGTTGAAGTGGGCGGAAAAAAATTGGATGATGGTGTGACGCGGGTTAGTACGAAAGGCCGGGACGTATTAAGTATTATTGAAGCAGAGTTCTATGAAAAGTTTAAATAGGAAGATATGAGATATATAAAAAAGTTCATTTTCGGTTTAGTGGTGTTGTTTGCTTTCATTACGTTCAGAACTGCGGCACAAAACTTTCCCGACGGAACGGCGGTCCCCGCCTGGTTTTCGGACGCGAAGATTGTAGCGCTTAATGCGTTGGGTAAAAAATATAGCGTCACGGATTACGGCGTAAAGAATGACAGCACAATTGTTCAAACCGAAGCGATCCAGGCGGTGATTGATAAAGCTGCCCAAAACGGTGGTGGCGTGGTTATGATTCCGAAAGGAGTATTCCTGAGTGGCTCGCTATTCTTTAAGCCCAAAACACATTTGCATCTGGATGCCGGTGCAACGCTGAAAGGCAGTGATCATATTGCCGATTTTAAAATAATGACCACACGGATAGAAGGGCAATCGCTGAAATATTTTGCCGCGCTGGTGAATGCCGATGGGTTGGATGGGTTTACCATTTCGGGTAGCGGAACCATCAATGGTAACGGGCTCAACTACTGGAAGGCGTTTTGGCTGCGCCGCCAGTGGAATCCCAAATGCACCAATATGGACGAGCAGCGCCCGCGGCTTTTGTTTGTGTCGAACAGCAAAAACGTGCAGGTGTCGGGTGTGCAATTGCTCAATTCGCCCTTCTGGACCTCGCATTATTATAAATGTGAAAATCTTAAAATTATTGGCGTGCAGATCCGCGCCGGAACTAATAACGGCAGCGATGTGCGTGCTCCCAGCTCCGACGGGATCGATCTCGATGTATGCCAAAATGTTTTAATAAAGAATTGTTATGTGTCGGTGAATGATGACGGTATCTGTTTGAAAGGGGGTAAGGGGCCAACGGCGAATAAAGACCCGAATAACGGCGCCAACCGTAATATTATTATAGAAGACAATACTATCGAGAACTGCCCCTCGCTCACACTCGGAAGCGAATCGGTTTTCACCCGCAATGTGATCATGCGGAATTGCACGGTAAAGAACACTTCCCATGTGCTGCTGCTAAAGATGCGGCCCGATACGCCCCAGCAGCATGAAGATGTGCTGGTGGAGAATATAACGGGAACTGCCCGCAGCTTTTTTTCGATAGGTCCCTGGACACAATTTTTTGATCTGAAAGGACAGCCTGAGCCGCACTCTTCGGCAAGCCATATCACCCTGCGGAATTGTACGGTGCAATGCAATGATTTTCTCAATATTAAACCATCAAAGCAATATTCCCTTTCTGATTTTAGTCTGGAAAACCTGGATATTACGGCTTCCGCCGGAACCAGTATTGCCCTGGATTTTATTAAAAATTTCAGCTTGAAAAATATAAAGGTTAACGACCGGCAACTGGTAAAATAACATGCATAAAAAAATAATCACGGGTATACTGGCAGCGTTTGCCTTTCCGTTGGCAGCCTGTGCCGATATTGTTTTTCATAAGAATACTAATCTGACCGTATCCATCAACGCGAACGAGGCGGCAGTGGTATACACCGCATTGGAACTATTTGAAAAGGATTACAGGAATGTGTTTGACGGAACTATTGTAAAAGGTGGAAAGGCACAGGTATTTATCGGAACCCTTGGAGCAAACAGTGCCGCCGAAAAACGGATAACAGAAAAACAGTTAGAGGCGTTGCGCGGGCATACCGAAGGGTTTGTTTTGGAAGTGCAAAACGACAAACTATATATTCTTGGTAGTGATAAAAGGGGTACGGCCTATGGTATACTGGAGTTGTCCCGGCTGATCGGCGTATCGCCCTGGGAATGGTGGGCCGATGTCCGCAGCGAAAAGAAAATTGCTTTTAGTTTAAAAAACGGGTATAGCCGGTTGGAGTACCCTTCCGTTACCTACCGGGGTATATTCCTCAATGATGAGGATTTTGGTCTGCTGCCCTGGGCCAGCAAAAATTTTGAACCGGGCTTGCCCACCGTTGGAAAAACAAAAGGTGCCATTGGCCCCAAGACTTATTCGAAGATTTTTGAATTATTGCTGCGTTTAAGAGCGAATATGATCTGGCCGGCGATGCATGAGGTGACGGTCCCTTTTTATTTAACAAAGGGCAACAAGGAAGCTGCAGATAAATATGGTATCATCGTAGGTACTTCGCATTGCGAGCCGTTGATGCGTAACAGCGTTACCGAATGGGATATCTACGGCAAGGGCGATTATAATTATGTTACGAACAAAGACGCCATGCTGGCCTACTGGACGGAACGGCTGAAAATATTGAAGGGATCTGATAATATCTATACCATTGGATTGCGGGGTAAGCACGATGGTATGATGCAGGGGGTAAAAACACTTGCAGCGCACAAAAAGGTATTAACCGAAGTGTTGAAAGATGAACGGCACCTGTTGCAGCAATACGTAAACCCGGATGTGACAAAAATACCGCAGGTGTTTGTTCCTTATAAAGAAGTATTGGATGTGTATAATGATGGCTTAAAAGTGCCGGATGATGTAACATTGATCTGGTGCGATGACAATTACGGGTATATGACGCGCTTCCCCAATGAACAGGAACGTGCAAGAAAAGGCGGCAACGGCGTGTATTATCATGTTTCCTATTGGGGACGTCCGCACGATTATCTTTGGCTGGCCACGAATCATCCCGCGCAATTATACACCCAGATGAAACAGGCCTGGAATAAAGGCGCAAAGCGGTTGTGGATGCTGAATGTAGGAGATATTAAACCTGCTGAGTACCTGATTGAGTTGTATATGGATATGGCCTGGAACATTGGTTCGGTTAAAAGTAATGAAGCCGGACTGGAGGAACATTTAGCTGAATGGCTGAGCCGTGGATTTGGCAAGGCTGCTGCGAAGGAATTGGTGCCGGTGATGAATGAATATTATCGCCTGGCCTATATTCATAAACCCGAGTTTATGGGCGGCACGAGAACTGAGGAAACGGATCCAAAATACAAAATGATCGCTGATCTGCCGTGGAGTGAATCACAGATCAATCAGCGGATAAAAGACTATGATGCTATTGAAGACAAAGTGATCCGGTTGGCTAAAAACATACCCGCTGAAAAAAAAGATGCCTGGTTTGAGTTGATTGAATACCCGGTACGGGGGGCAGCGGAGATGAATAAAAAACTGTTGTATGGTCAACTGGCACGGCACGGCAAAGCCGACTGGGCATTAAGTGATAACGCCTTTGAAACGATCGTTGCATTGACGAAGCAGTACAATGCATTGGGCAACGGCAAGTGGCGTGGTATGATGAGCTATGGACCCAGGGGGCTTGTCGAATATGAAAAACTGGCCCACACAAGATCCGAAACGGCCCTGATAGAAAATAAAGCGCCTCTTTTTTTATTTAATGGAAAAGAGTACGAACGTTTTACCGGAGAGAAGCCCGTAACCTATGGTCTGGGCTACCAGCGCGGAGCAATAAGCCTGTCAAAAGGAAGCGCTGTTGTTTACAATGTTACCGCGGCTGCTACAGATTCAATTCGTATAGAAACGGACCTGGCCCCTAACCATCCTGTTGCCGGTAAAACGATCCGCTACTCGATCCGGGTTGACGACGGACCGGCACAGGAAGTTGATTATACCACGCAGGGCCGCAGTGAAGAATGGAAGGAAAACGTCTTGAATAACCAGGCCCGGCGCACAACACACCATGGGGTAACAAAAGCGGGCAAACATACAATAATTATTAAAGCGTTGGATGAAGGGGTGATAGTGGACCAGGTAAAGGTTTGGTGATAAGTTTATATAAGGAGAGCTGGCTTATTGCTTCCCCGTCTTCCCGGCTATCTCGAAGTCATTTAAAATTTCAATAAAATGAAAAAATTATTCTATCTCTTTTTGCTGTTTTATGTTAACGGCAATTTGCTCGCACCCCGATTATATGCACAAACTCATAGGTTTGATTTCGGCAAAGGCAAAGCTGAAAAAGGGTATAGCAAAGTGTTGCCCGAAACCGTTTACAACCCGCAAACAGGCTATGGTATTGACCTGCGCACCAGGGTAACAAGCAATACCTCGGTTGGGAAAGCTGCATTGACAGACGGCTTCCTTACCAGCGATCAACCCTTTTATTTCTCTGTAAAACTACCGGAAGGGAATTATGATGTAAAGATCTGGACGGGCGATGATGCGGGTACTGCAGATATAGTGGTCCGCGCAGAAAACCGGCGGATGTTTGTGAACCGGCTGCAAACAGAAAAAGGCCAACACAGACTTATTGAATTTACGGTGAATATTCGCGACAGCCTGATCTCCGGCACCAATAAAAAAGTGCGTCTTAAACCAAGAGAATATGCTTATCTGCACTGGGATGATAAACTAACACTGGAGTTCAACAGTACTAATCCTAAAGTGAACGCCATTGAAATTACGCCCGATAAAAAAGCGGTGTCTGTTTTCCTGGCTGGAAACTCAACTGTGGTGGATGGCGCCAGTGAGCCCTATTCCGCCTGGGGACAGATGTTTCCCTATTTTTTTCAGCCGGGGAAAGTGGCTGTTGTAAATCTTGCAGAATCCGGTGAAACCCTGAGCAGCTTTATTGCGGCGCGGCGCTTTGAAAAATTGCTGAGCCTGATGAAGCCAGGCGATTATGCCTTTGCGGAATTCGGGCATAACGATCAAAAGCAGAAGGGGGCAGGCATTGGTGCTTTTACCAGCTATAAAAAAGATCTTGAATATTTTATTGATGCAGTAAAAAAGAAAGGGGGCATCCCGGTGGTGGTTACATCCGTGCAACGGCGGCGTTTTGACAGCAGTGGCCGGATCGTTGAAACCCTGGGCGATTATCCTGCTGCAGGACGATTAACGGCGAAAGAAAAAGGCGTGGCATTGATTGACCTGAATACGTTAAGTAAAACAATGTTTGAGGCAATGGGGGAGCAGGGATCGCTGCTGGCTTTCGCGCATTTTCCCGCAGGTGCATTTCCCAACCGGAAAGAAGCGATTGCTGACAATACCCATTTTCGGCCGTTTGGCGCTTATGAGGTAGCAAAGCTGATCGTGACCGGGGTCAGAAAATCAGTGCCCGGTCTGGCGCAGTTTATAAAACCGGGAGAACCGGTTTTTGATCCCGCAAAACCCGATGCCTATTCCAGCTTTTACTGGCCTCAAAGCCCGGGTAAAGACGCCACTAAGCCCGATGGGAATTAGTTGTGTCAATAATCACCGGTATAACGCTGTACAACAAAGTTGTGTTGGCGAATTTAAAATCACGTCGATTCAATAGGAATTATAGCGTTCAAGGCGGCATAGATTTCCCGTCGCAGCGGGGAGCATAGCTAATGTGTTTTTATATTTCCTGCTATCTATTATATCCTATGTGTCTATGTGGTTAAAATGTTTTCTTAAGTCAGGCTGCAACGTAGAGCGATATAATTCGTAACCTCTAAATTAAATAATATATGAGAACAGAAAGGCTCTCAAAACCATTCGGCTTCCTTAGTTGTTTGCTAATTCTTTTACTGGGAAGCGCCTGCGCAAAAAAAGAACAATCCTTTGCAAAGCCAGCCCTGACGGCAGTTGTAGCGGAAAAACTGGTAGCAGCAAGTACGGCGCTGCATACTTATTATGTATCGGCCACCGGCTCCGATCAGAATCCCGGCACATTGGATTTACCTTTTTTAACCGTGCAGCGCGCACAAACGGCAGCGGTTCCCGGTGATGATATCTATATCAGGGGCGGACGCTATGTAATGCAGGAAGCGCAGATTGCCCGTACGGAAAGTTTGTATTCCATTGTTACCTATCTCAATAAAAATGGCACCGCCGATGCGCGTATCCGCTATCTTGCTTATCCGGGCGAGATCCCGGTCTTTGATTTTTCCAATGTGAAACCGGCAGGCCACCGGGTTACCGCGTTCCTGGTTACGGGATCGTATATTACTATTAAAGGAATTGAGGTGACGGGTGTACAGGTAACCATCACTACGCATACTCAAAGTGAATGTTTTCGGAATGAAGGAAGCTATAATGTTTATGAAGCCCTGCGGATGCACGATGGTATGGGCATCGGTTTTTACCTTACAAAAGGCGGTAATAACCTGGTACTGAACTGTGATGCGTTTAATAACTGGGACAATGTTTCCGAGGATAGGCTGGGAGGCAATGTGGACGGTTTTGGCTGCCACCCGAACCGTGCGGGCCGGGGCTATACCGGCAACGTATTGCGGGGCTGCCGGGCCTGGTTTAACAGCGATGACGGCTATGACCTGATCAATGCTTTTGAGGCGGTAACAATTGAGAATTGCTGGTCTTTTTACAACGGCTATTCCATTTCTTTTAAAAAACTGGGCAACGGTCTTGGGTTTAAGGCAGGAGGGTACGGGCTCGATCCTTCAACCTACCCAACAGAAGTGCCGCGTCATATGGTTCGCTTTTGTTTGGCGATTAATAATAAAACAGCGGGCTTCTATGCCAATCATCATCCGGGGGGCATCACCTGGATCAATAACACGGCATATAAAAATCCCGTTAACTACAATATGCTGTGCCGGGTAGGTGCTACTGATGTGCCGGGTTTTGGCCACATCATGTACAATAACATGGGCTATAAGGCAAAATCTGTAGAAGTGAATAATCTGGACACGGCACAATGCACCACCAAACGGAACTATTTCGAAATTGCAGAATTTGCTGCAACCGACGCGGATTTTACGAGCCTGGATGAGAATTTATTAACGCAAGCCAGAAATGCAGACGGCACGCTTCCTGTTAATGATTTCATGCGTTTAACACCGCGCAGTCGTTTAATAGACTGGGGCAGAAGACTGGAATACCCGTACCAGGGCACGCATCCTGATCTGGGTTGTTTTGAGTACGGTATCCCTGGAAGCCCCATCGCTTCCGGTCCGGTAACGCAATAAGGATGCACTGATAAATAAAAAAGCAGGGGTTGTTTTAAAAATAAAACCACGGAGGAAAGGGAGCCTTAACGAGGAGTGCACAGTGCTCTGTTAGCGGGCACCACCGCTGCTATCTCTGAGTCTTCTCCGATCGCTCTGTGATTTAAAATTACTGTTGAGACAGCCTCTTGCTTTTAAAGGCCTTTTAGTTAGCGAAATATAGAGGCTGTTGATAGCCCGCTGATCTGTTCAGTTGTCGGAAAACTTTTTTCAGATCTTGCGTTCTTCAAATTTTTTTGAACTGATTTTATTTTATCATAAGCGCCACTACCGGTTCTATTAATCTTCTTGATCCGGTTGCATCAAGGTGCAGTCCGTCTGCTGTCATAGAGTTGATATCAAGTCCGGGCGTGCGGTATCCGCTTACAAAAAGACAATTATTTTGCAGAGCTATTTTTTTGAAGCTGTCGTTCATGGCCTTTACCCGTTGATCACCATTCGCATATTTTTCAGTGGCAAGAGCCTTTTCGCCATAGGGTGGCGGGGCTATAATAATGATTCGGGCTTTATTAATAGTGGGGTAGGGGGAGTGCTTTATTTTATTGATCAGCCTGTTCAGGTTTTCAGGCACTTCATTTTGCCGGCTGGCAAAGACTGCTTTGGCATCATTGGTGCCCAACTCAAGAACCACAAAATCAAAAGGGCGGTTTTGCGTAAATGCTGCTGCCTTTCTCAGGTTTTCATCAATCACCAGCAAAGCGTTCAGCGTGCTGTCATTGAGGTTCAGGAACCCAATGGTTCGGCCCGATTTGCTGATGTTAAATACCTGCGCGTTAGGCAGTGCCTGTTGCAATTGCACCGGCCAGCTATAAGGGAATGTGCCGTTGCTATCGCCCAAAGTAAGGATGTTGAGTTTTTTGCCGGACATCTTTTTTTCCTGTGCCAGCATTGCCAGGGGCAACAGCAGCAGGGTTATTAGTAGCGTTCTTTTTATCATTGTTTGTTTTTGAATCGTTTATTTCCAGGCAAGCGTGCATTTGCCAATGGCGTAGAAACTCTTGTTATTGATCTTCTTTAAAGCCGTGTAGATAACTGTAAAAGTACCATCGGCTTCTTCAATGGCACACAGGGGCGTGCGCATAGCGTGATCGCCCGCTTCGGCCCAGCTATTACCGGGCGATTGCACTTTCACCCGTGTTTCCTTATCCCAGTGTACGCCATCATCAGAAAGACTATAACCGATCTCGCGGTCGCCAAAGGAATCAAAGACCATCAGGTAACGCCCGTCTTTTAAACGTGATACAACCGGGTTCTCGATAAATGTATCTGCTATTTTTAAAGGATTGAACCCTTCGGGCAACCGGGTCCAGGGACCATCTAATTTTTCTGCAAAGGCCATTCCAATAGGCCAGGGGCCACGGGGAATATGATTATGACCGGCATACAAACCATACCAGGTCCTTCCGGCCTTATAAGGGAAGAAGGAGGCAACGGCTTGCTGCCCTTCCCAGGCCTGCGATTGAGCATCGGGCTGTAATACAATGCCCATATCGGCGTAAGGCCCGTCAATACCTGCTTTGCCGGAGACAACGGAACGCCCGCGCCAGATATGCCCTGAATAATCGTTGCGGGGAATTTCTCCTTTGGTACTATCGCCTGCGCGATAGGCTACATAGAAAATATTCCAGGCATTTTCTGCCTCATTAAATGTTATGGTATTCAGCCATACTTCGGAGCGCGGATTCGTTGCCGTTCTGCCCGGTATGCTGTTTACAATGGTGGCCTGTCGTTTCCATTGCACTGCATCGGTACTGGTCCAGTGCGCCACCCGCATATCCAGATGCGCGCGTCCAAACATCTCGTTCACAAACATATGATAGATGCCATCGAGTTTTATGACCTGGCCGGTTTCAAAGCCAGACTGGTTAGCACTTGCCAATACATCGGGATTGTCTGCATCAATAATGGGGCCTCTGTGTTCGGCTACCATTTTTAAAACTTTGTTTTTTGTGGATTGCGCCGGCAGGTTTACTGCTGCATATAAAAAGAACAACAGGCAGAAAAAAGTCTTTGTTTGTATAGGGATCATAACCGGGTAAAATTAGTTACATTTTCAGTGATCGTATTTTTCTCCAGCACTTTGTCGGCCGTCACATTTTTCAGTGAAACCGTTTCTACAGGCAGCGCTTTCTGCCCCAGCACCCGGGCTATAAATTTTACCTGGGCTGCATGTATGTTGGAAAGGGAAATATCTGTTATAGGTGTCAATCTTTTTTCATAGGTAGGTACAAGGTCGCGCCATTGATACAATACATCAGTTTCTATACCCAGTATGCCCAGGTCGATCTTGCCGCTGCGGAGATTAGCGGCGTAAATGTTTTTGACATAGCCGCCCATACGTTCATTGGTCTTGATGAACAGGAGATGATTCAGCTTTGCCCCGTCGAGTACCGTGCAATGATCAACAAAAACATTTTCAACACCTCCGGAAATTTCGGTTCCAATCGCTACTAACTGATGTCCGTTTTTAACGGTACAGTTGCGGATCACTATATTTTTTGACGGTGTTTTCAGCCACCAGCCCTCTGGGTTTCTCCCTGATTTTATAGCGATGGCATCGTCGCCCTGGTCAAATACGCAGTTTTCAATCAATACATTCTGGCTCATCTCCGGATCCACTCCATCGTTATTATGTCCGTGTGCATACACATTGAGGTTGCGGAGAGCGATGTTTTTCGACAGGTAAAGATGGATCGTCCAGAACGGGCTGTTGGTAATAGATACTCCTTCCAGAAGAATATTTTCACTGCGATTGAATTGTATGAACTGTGGCCGCAGATGCGCCGTGTCGTTCACTAGCTGCCGTTCTTCCAGCGGGGCCCGGTTCCAGGCAAGATTATAGAGCCGTTTGATGCTTTCCATATGTGCGCGTGGCCGGTCGAACCATTTTTCCCAGGTGTCCATTTTTGCTTGTAGCGTTCCCGCCCCGGTGATGGCTACATTCTTACATTCATAGGCATAGATAAGCGGAGAATAATTATAGCATTCCATTCCCTCCCAGCTTGAAACTACTGCAGGTAAATAGTCCCGGGGATTACCGGAAAACAACAGGGTTGCCCCTTTTTCCAGGTGGAGGTTTACATTGCTTTTAAGATGGATCTTACCCGTAAGCCATTCCCCTTTGGGGATTACCACAATGCCGCCACCCAGTTTATTTGCTGCAGCTATCGCCCGTGCTATGGCTTCAGTGTTTTTTTTCTGATCGCCTGGAACAGCGCCAAAACCGGTAATGACCAGTTTTTTACATTTGCTGAAATCCGGTGTACGGATTACACAATTGCCATAAGGCGTTTTAACCGTATTGCTGTTAATATCCGGCGGCTGCGCATTTGCTGAAAACAGACAGCTCAATAAAATCAATACCAGTACGTAGTTTTTTTTGTTCATATTGTAGGCGCATTGAAAAAGATGGTTCAAAAACCATTAAGATGAAGCATAACAAAGCTATTTCTTTTACTTAATGAATCTTTACATCTCAATGGTTTTAAATTTAATGCAGCGCAAAGCAACTTTCCTTAAGCTCCTTTTTGCGTTGCCAGCGTATTGAGGTATACTTCAATGTTAAGGTAACGGGGATCGGCGGTACTGCGCAATAACGCATCCTTCGCTTCCGGGTTCAGGCCCAGTTTCCGTTCCCAAACATCCGGTATGCCATCGCCATCGCTGTCTTTATGAGGGTCGGCAAAAGGAAAATCTCCCAGTCCGCCATTGGCCAACGGCAGATCCGACTCAGTGTACACATACCGCCCCTGAAGCCCTGCAGACCGCAGTTCCTCAATTAATAGTTTGTCTACATCATCCCGGTGAGGGTAGGCAGCTCCGGCTTCTTTAGCTACATATTTAAAAGCATCGGCTGCCGACATTGCCGGTGTGCTGAACGGATAAGGGTAGGGATTGGGCATGAAGTTTTGCGGCTCAATGCCCGGGTATCCTATGGAATCTGCAGGCACCAGTGCGCCATCCAGCGAACCGTTTTTATTACGATCGAAATAATTGCCCGATGCGTATAAATAAAAAGTGCCCGTGCCTCTTGAAAAGGGAGTCGCTCGGTCCGGTGTCAGCGGCCCGGCAATGAAATAATTATTGATAATATTTACTTGTGATACCCCTGCGGATCCGCCCATGATATACCCATCGCCGGAAACAGTATGCCCCATGGGGTTGCCCAGGTTGCCCCAGTCGTAAACAATATTATTTACGAATTCATTAATGCCCTTTACTTTAGGGTTGCGGGTTTTGTTGCTAATGTAAAGGCTTTTGAGAATGCTGATCTTACCTGCAGTTTGTATCAGCCCGCCGGCAGAATGATTCACTTTATGTAGTCCCTGCGCTACAATGCAATTTTGCAGGGTAATACTGTCGGGCTCATATCCTTTATTGTCCCAGTTGATAGAAAATACTTCATCCTGTCCCCAGGAGAACGATACATGATCAAAGATCATATTTTTCCCATTGGCGACGCCCGATGCATCGTCACTGCGGGAAGCGCCGTCGTTGGCGCCCAGGCGGATGCGGATGTTCCGTACGATGGCATTATTGGCACCCGTAAAAGTTACTTTGCGTCCGTACAATACAATGCCTTTGCCCGGTGCGGTTTGTCCGGCGATGGTCGTGTTGGCGGCCACACTTACATTCGATTTTAAGGTGATGATGCCCGTTACATCAAACACAACAAAGCGGCCCGGCTTACTTACGGCATCTCTGAAAGAGCCCGGCCCGCTGTCGTTAAGGTTAGCTACAACATAAACAGACGCGCTGTCTGCACCACGTGCGCCCGTGGCAAACCGGCCAAAGCCTTCTGCGTCCGGAAAGGCAGGCGTTCGTTCTCCCGCAAGGGCAATAAGGCTGGTTTCGTTATTGCTGCTGATTGCATTCAGCGATTCTTGTTTGGCAAGGCCCGGCTTTTGACAGGACCCGGCGAAGAGGGCGATACCCAGGAGACATGCTCCGCTGGCTACTTTTAGAAATCTGGAATTCATATGGTTTTGTTTAGAGTGAAAAATACGGGTTTGTATAAAGGCATCTTTCTATGGACGTTGGAGCGTGATGCTCATCAGTCCTATGATTACATCGTTGGAAAGGGTTTTTAAAACAAGTTGTTTCAATGTTTTGCCGGGTTCCAGTTGGATATCCATCAACTGACCCGCGCCGCCATCGATCTCGCGACCATAAACGCCGCGGATATGGAGGTCTTTTTCCAGGTTATTGCTCACGATGCCCGTTTTGAAATGCAGCCGGTAGGGGCGGGGCACGTTCAGTTTAAAAGCGTACCCGTCTTCAAAGTAATCCTGCTCAATGGGGCACCAGTTCTCCGGATTAATTAATTCCACTGTTTTCTTACTGCCATCGGTATATTCGATGCTGATGCTTCCATTGGCGATATGGCTCTGCATCTGGTTGGTACTTCCTGCTAACAATAAATAGGCATGTGTTGCCTTTCCGGATAAAGCAACCGCTACACTATCCGGATAATTATCCCAGAGGGAAGTAAAGCTGATATTGCTGCCGCTTGCAGGTGTACGGAAGGGAACCCCGATGCTTGTTTTGAAAAGGGTGTTTCGCACTTGTGCGCGCAGACCGGAATCATTTATGGTAGCGGTCTGCAGCGGGTGGCACCATTCGCCAATGCCCTGTGTGGGTATTTGTAAAGTGGTATAGGGCGATCGCGGCGAGAGGTATTGTTGGTTGAAGATGTCAGCAACGGATGCATTCCAGCGGTCGTCCATAAGCACCGGACTGCATTTATTAGAGGTGACATTGGTAAAGGATGGAAGCACCGGTTCTTTCTTTTCGTCTGCCTGCTTCGGTACGGCGCTCCACCAGGTCATGGCACCCTGCGTTACTTCTTTAAAAGCAGTCCTGTTGCCCGTTGCCGGCGGAATGACGATGGGATTGCCGCCCCAGGTTATGGTTATTTCAACATTGGTGGCGCTGTTGGCAGCAGGAACCATAACAGACACCAGCGGGTAGCCCACCACAGCATTTGACCGTTTCCAGCGGACCGGCCGGCCGTTTATTGTAACGGTGCTGATCTGATCCCATAGGGCAGGTACCTGTAACTCGAGTTCCAGGGGATGAGCAAACTGCCGCGTGATCCGGTAGGTAGTATTATTGGGGTTTTGATTACGTTGAAAGCTGAAAGAAACATCGGGGATTTGTATGGAAGCATGATCCCAGGAAGCCGGGAAACCGGGCCGGATCAGCAATCGGTTGTTCAAAGCATCAGGAGTGATACCAAAAAGCCCTTGTATGAAAACGCGGGATGCTACACCGATCGCATCGCCGAAATCACGATAACTCTCACCACGTGCAGCATCATAAAAAGAGACCTGCCCGATATTGCCCGGACTGTCGCCGAGGTACATCCCATCGAGAACAGAACTTTTCAATAATTTGAATCCCGCTTCATTGCGTCCCGCAATAAAATACGCTAATGCCGTGTGCATCACTTCTTCAAAAGCTACATTATTGGTGCTCCATACATAAGGCATCCAGTTGGTAGTGGATACAGTAGCATAACCCTCATCTGTCAAACCTTTGGCGCGAACAGGAATATGTGGAATCTCAGTATCAACATACCGTGTAGCCTGGTAGGCCTGGAACGGATCGGCCACGCCACAATCGATCGCGTGATAAATGGTCCACACTGCGGCACTTTCATGCAATCGTTTCAGGCCCATAAAATCCTGGTATTCGGCCCAATGCCCTTTGTCCTTTAGCCACAACCGGGCGTTGAGGGCAGACAATATTTTACCGGCTTCCTGCTGGTAAGGTTTGGGGTCCTGCCCGATCTTCTGAGCGATGAGTGCTGCCAGTTTGTTGGCGCGATAATTAAAAGCAGAAGAATGGGTGACCGCGCCGGAATTGTAATACAGCGCATCGCTGGCCCAGATGCAGGCATAGGCATCATAGAGCCCATCGCCATCAGGATCAAAATTGAGTTTTTCCCAGGCAAGGTGACGGGTAAGCACGGGCCAGATGGTACGCGCATAATCCAGATCGCCCGTCCATTCCAGATGCCACAGCAGCTCGTCAATATAATTCAGGTTCATATCGTAATGATGCATCTGATCATTACGATTGGGGTTGCGGCAGATATAGCCATTACTGTACATAGGCGTACCCCAGCGTTTTAGGGCACGGGCCAGGTGCAGCGCGGTATCCTGCGCGGGGTGAGGAATGGTATTGGGCACATTGGTAACCTGACTGGCGGCATAGGCATTAAAGTGGATCCGGGCGCGATCGTGCCAGCCCAGGAAATCGCCGGCGTAGGCAGCGCGCCAGCCCGTAAGCGGCATCCGCCAGCCGATGGCGCCATGCAGCCAGGTAGTGCCATCCCAGATGCCATCAGCAGCAGTTGTTAAAGTGCCGCCGATGGTATTGATAAAAGGGTCAGGGGTGCTGATGCGGATGCGCGCGGCAAGTGCTGCCCGTGTTTTTTCTGTTTCCGTAAATAATGCTTCACCGCCGATTGTTAAATGTTGCTCACTAAGCACTACATAGGCCGCTACATTGCCTCTTAGCTCCAAACGCTGCGTACTGGTATATTGTGGGTTCTCCGGTGCTTCAAAACAATCCGGCGGATCGGCCCCCATATCACCGTTGCGGTTTAATTTTTTTGCTTTGATCCGTGCCATACTCACAGTTAATACATTTTCTTTGGGCAGGCCGGTGGCGGTTATTTTCCAGATGGCGCCGTCTTCCTGATACAGTGCCAGCGCCGTTATTTGCAATGTTCCATTCCCCCAGGAAGGGTCGGTAACGCGGTAGCTGCGGCTTCCGGCGCTATAACGGGATTCGCAATAAGCCGCTGCATCCAGCAACAGCGGCTTGCGACCGGGAACGGAAATGCGGAAACTGATGTTCTGGCTGTTGTTGCCATAGTAAGCCGCAAATACAGGCCGGTCGCTGGTTTCCAGGCGGAAGGCCGTTGGCCCGCCATATAAGGCTCTTGTGTAGCGGTTTTTGCCGTTTACACAAACAAAGGCATCTCCATCGGGGCGGTACTGCAAGCTGCGTGCCGTACCGCGTTTACTTTCATTGTAAGAAATATTTTCAATATAGTCCCCGCCGGTCTTTTGTTTGGGAATCGTTTGCGCGCCGGCAGCAAAAGCTGCAAGGCAGACAAGAGGGACAAACAAATTTTTTTTCATACAATGTTATTAAGTGAACAGCGAATAGTCAATGGTCAATAGTTCGCAGCGTTTACTGCTTTCTACCCCAGTCAAAAAACCTCAGAAAGGAACGGGCGTCGCATGATACTGAACTAATGTCCTTCTACATTTCTTATTCAATATTTCTTATTTTACATTCTCTGGAATCTGCCGCTTAAGGAAACGACATTGATCCACTATTGACTATTCACGTTTGACTTCTTTATCTCAACCGCATAAATATCTTCCTTTCCCTCAAAATTCGCGCGGAACAGGATCCATTGCTGATCGGGCGTGAAATGTACATTGGGCTCCAGGTGATAATTATGCTGTTTCATATTTACCAGTTTTTCTGCGTTAAAATGATCGCCGTCCGGTGTAAATAAATAGATCCATTTCCCATCCGGGGCTTTGGCAACAGCATTGGGATCGCCGCCATCGCCTGCAAATAGTTTTCCATCAGGCGAAGTAGTATAATGTACCGACCATTCATTCCGCTGCAACTGGTATTTTATTTCTTTGCCGGTTGCCAGGTCGGCTCCGCCTACAAAAAAAGTGGCGCCGCGCGGCTGCTGCAAATCGAACCAGATCATTTTGCCGTCTGCGCTGAACCATTCATGGCCGGCTATTTCCATCGGCATTGTTCTTTTATGAATCAGTTTCACCTCTTTGGAATTTACATTGATCGTCCAGATGCGGTCTACCTTGTGCCAGGGGCCCTCGTGACAGAACATTAATAAAGCCGGATCAGTAGGAGAGAACTGAATATGATTCAGCCAGGCGGTGTCTGAAAAGATCTTATCAAGTTTACCTGTATTAATATTTACAGTGAACAAGGTCCTGCGCAATTTGGCTTCATAGATCTTATTGAAGTAATCGCTTTTGCTGGGATTCTTTTTGAGGATATCTTTTTCTTCATCGGTGGCTTTTGCCCCGGCCAACAGTGTGCCATCCGCATTGATGG
Organism: Niabella sp.; assembly: GCA_017744795.1. Classification (GTDB taxonomy): domain Bacteria; phylum Bacteroidota; class Bacteroidia; order Chitinophagales; family Chitinophagaceae; genus Niabella. The sequence goes on from JAGIAQ010000028.1 coordinate 38,362, forward strand.
TGGTGATGCTGGCTTTAAAATCCTCCGGAAAAACATAAACCAGCCGTTCCTTTTTTGTGGAAAGGTTCACCGCGAAAACGCTGTCTTTAACCTGGTAAAAAGCCTCGTTTCGTTTCACTGAAACAATTTCCCCCAGCATGGGATCCGGGTGGTTAGTCAACCGTTCTGCCTGACGATTATCCAGGTTCAACAGGTATAATTGCTTGTCGTTGCCAACAGCGTTATAGGTTTCTACCTTGGCTGCACGCACAGCATTTGTTTTTGCGCTGCTGTAATATACCATGCTGTGGCCTGTAAATGGATTATTGTGGAAATAAAAGCTCAGGTTATTACGGTCGTTATTCGTGAGCCGCACCACCTTATGACCGGTAGCTTTGTCGATCCATTCTGCAGGCATACCCGGACCTGTTTCCAGTACCGGTTGTGCAAAGGAGGAAATGGACGTAATTACTAATAAGAGGGGAAGAATCGTTTGTTTCATTATGTTGACAGCTATTGTTTATGAAATTAATTGTATCCCGGATTTTGCGTATAAACACCCTGGCGCACTAGCAGCTCTGCCTGGGGCACGGGGTAAATCATGTAATTGGCTATAATGGGCTTCACGCTGCTAATACTGTCGCTTACCCGCCATGCATTCATTACATCTACCGCCATGCCTTCCCGCACCAGGTCGTTCCACCGGATCCCTTCGCCTAAAAATTCTCTTCTTCTCTCTTCCATAAGTGCAGGGAGGGTTACATCGGTTGTAAGAGCAGGTACACCGGCCCGTGCTCTTACCTGAGCTACAATACTATTTACATCTGCCTGTGATCCAGCGGCTCCGTGCAAAATGCATTCGGCCTTCATCATCAATACGTCCGTATAGCGCATCACAATAAAGTTGATCGGCCAATCGGACCGTTTGGTGCCTCGCCGGCTTACATCGATGTATTTTTTTAAAAAGGGGCGTGTCGTATCCAGTGATGTGGGTTTGGATGCGTTTGTAGGAAAGGCATGTTTGATGGAGAACGTATCACGAATGTCGGTAAGAAGACCATTGTTGGCACTGGTACGGTAGGACTGGATCAGGTTTTTTGTTACCGTGGTATAAGAAGTGCCATAGCCGTTGTCGTAGCCGGATAAGCCCAGTCCCGTCCAGTAAGCACCGATCGTCAGCTGGCTGGGGTAATCGGCGCCATTGGTTGTGGTCATAAACTGAACGTCAAAAAGTACTTCAGAATTGTTCTCGTTAGTATACGAGAATATTGACGGATAATTTGTAATGAATTTGAAACCACCGTTTGCAATGATATCGTTGAATTGAGCGAGCGCTTTGTCATATTCATTACTGTTTAGTCCGGGGCCTTCAATATTATAGGTTGGACCGGAGCGGGTAAGATAAACCAGCCCCAGTAGTCCTTTAGCCGCCCATTTGGTGGCGCGGCCCGTTTCTGTTGAGGGATAGCTGCCGGGAAGACTATCTGCCGCGAACTTCAGGTCACCGATTATAAAATTGTAGACATCGGTAACAGGACTTCTTCCAATTGACTGAACCTGCAAGAAAATATCGCCAGGAACGCCAGAGTGGCTGGACTTGATTTGTC
>JAGIAQ010000029.1:0-22335 GCA_017744795.1 Niabella sp.
ATATTTCTTATTCTACATTCATCGGAATCCTGCGCTTAAGTAAACGACTTTGATTCAGCAATGATCATTCCACGGTTCTTATGGTCCAAAAATCCTGACAATAGGAAGTATTGGAAATAAAGGCATACGGCATCCAGAAATACCCTTTGATGCCCCAGTTTGTGTTCCACGAATTTCTGGCCAGTATTGCCTGCCGCGTATCGTCATACCCCACTGCCATCACCGCATGGCCGCCCTGTATGCTTTCTTTGGAAATATCCGGCATGGGCATGATCCCGGTGTCGGCAACTTTTTTGGTCATAAAGCTATCGTAAACCGTAAAACCAAAGGCGAATGGATACCCTTCGGCCAGACAACTCTTGATAGAGGTAAGATTTACCGGCACTTTCCAGTAAGAAAGCACCTGGTTGGTTAAAGCTGTTTTGTAACAGGACGCCGGTGGCTTTTGGGCAAATTTACTTTCAATATAAGGCCAGTCCGGCTCGGGGCAGATGCCCTGTTTGTTCAGCGTCTTAATACCGTCACGCAGGTAGGCGCCGCTATCCGAATTTACGGTGTTCATCAACACCCGCTCATTATAATACAGGAACAGGCGCGAAGGCATAAAATCCTTTTTATGCTGTTTTATTTTGCCAAATTCAAAGGCGCCGGCCAGTGCGTTGGCGGTACAGCTTCCCAGGCTGCCCTGGTCATAAACCGGCGGACACCCTTTTCTAAGATCCACCTGGGTGGGTATTTTCAGCATCACTTTCAGCGGTGCGGCGTAAACGAAATCCCGCGCATCCGGCAGATCGGGAATCCAGCCAAGGGCTCTTTTTATTGGTTGGGATTTAGGTGCTTTTGCCATTATATTAATTATTTGTTTAAAGGGGGATTATTTGTCCTTATAAAGTTACTACATAACTCCACGGACAGCAATACCCAAATTGGGCGAACCAGTTTTTTTAACAAATTATATCGGGGTTGCAGGTATTGAAATGAGCCATAATCGCCTGTGGCCATAGAATAGGGATACGAGGCTACAAGCCTTGCATAGCTAATAGCTAAGAATGGTTATCTTTATTACAAACAAAACTTCATTAACGATGGCACTATCAACAGCGATACTACAAGAGCTGGAACAACCCTATCCTATTTCTGAGGAAGCTCTCGCGTTTTACAATAAAAACAGGTTTATAAAACTTAAGAATGTATTGTCCGCCGATGCCATTGCCGTTTTTAATGAGATAATAGCTGCCCAGGTCAATAAAATGAATACCGTTACAACAACGCTGGCGGAAAGGGATACTTATGGTAAGGCGTTTTTGCAGTTGTTTAACCTGTGGCGGGAGAACGATGCTATCAGATCGCTGGTCTTCAGCCGGCGGCTTGGAAAAATTGCGGCGGACCTGATGCGCGTGGAAGGCGTGCGTATGTACCATGACCAAGCGTTGTTTAAAGAAGGCGGCGGCGGCATTACGCCCTGGCATGCGGACCAATATTACTGGCCGCTGGAAACAGATAAGACCATCACGGCCTGGATCCCCCTGCAGGCAACGCCTTTGGAAATGGGACCTCTGGAATTTAGTGCCGGCAGTCATCAGATCGTTGAGGGGCGCGACTTATCGATCGGCGATGAAAGTGAAGCCTTTATGGAGCAGCGCTTAAAAGTGACCGATTTTGAACATATTATTGAGCCCTTTGACATGGGTGAGATCAGCTTTCATTCCGGCTGGGTATTTCACAGAGCAGGAGCCAACACTACTTCCGATACCCGCCGGGTGATGACCCTTATTTACATGGACCGCGATATGAAATTAAAAGCGCCGAAGAATAAGAATCAGCAATTGGATTGGGATACCTGGTGCCCCGGGGCGGGGGTCGGGGAGGTCATTAATACGCCGATGAACCCGGTTTTGTATGAGCAGGCGCCTGTACAATAACGAATAACAGCAGTTTAATATAAAAAAGAGGCCGTTGCTACAGTCTCTTTTTTTATTGTTTTCGTATCCGTTGTTTACTGAACAGACACTTTATATCTTGGCGGATTGCTCATATCCACTTTTACCGTATGCGTACCCGCCGTAACCGGGAAATTATCACCGCCGCCTATAACCAGCGCCCCGGTCCCATTGCCGCCGCTCCAGGTACTTCCATTAATGACGATCTTAAAACCACCTGCGGCGAAGTTGGTCGTAAACGTGTAAATGTTATTAAGGTTATACGTTAGTTCATTTGCACTGGCGCTCCACCCGTTAAAATCTCCCGCAATGGTAAACTTGCTGGGCGTAATAGTATATTTTAAAGTGGATTTTTTAACCGTGATATAGAAAACACTTGCTGCCGCAGGCATCGGCGCGGGCCAGGGGATATCACCACCTGAAGTACTCAGCGTTCCGTTGCCTCCATCGCCGTAGTTGCTATGATTCCAGTCGGGATCGCTGGTTATTTTAAACTTAGGATATCCTGTTGGAATAGCATATATGTAACCAGCATAGTTCTCCACATCTGTTGAACCTAATTTGGGAGCGGCACCAACGTTCCAGCCCTGGTAATCGCCGGGCACATACCAGAATACCACTTCATCATAAGTGGTATAGGCCACTGTGCTTACATTAGAATAAACAGGCATCTGGTTCAGGCTGCCGCCGATGGCGGACTTTATCCTGAACTCGATACCCGCTTTATTACCCGCCGTAACATTCGACCGGAGCGCATAGGCATTCAACATGGCCTGCGTTACCGTAAAAGAATTTGCGTTGCCGATGGTTACCTCATTGGGACTGGCAAATCCTTTGCCGGCTGAATCATACTGCAGGGTATAATTAATAGGCGTATTGACGCCGTAGCTGACCGGCGACCAGGAAAAAGTGGTGACCGTATCAGCCTTTGCAGCCAACGTCAATGTGGAGGTCAGTAATTTAGGGTCAGACAAGGTGCTGCCGGCAGCTGGCGCCGTGGCAACTACCAGTGTGTCGGTTCGCTTACAGGCGGTGAACAGCGCCCCACTTAGGATTAAAAGAAAAATATAGGTATGTATCTTTTTCATGTTTTACGATATTTGTTTTGGAAGAACAGTCCTGATTAATAGCCGGTATTCTGACTTAAATTGGGATTTGCATTTTTATCTGCCGCGGGTATGGGGTATACATTTCTGAAGTCGGAAACAGCCGAACCCGTTGCCACGCCTCCTTTCCAGGGCCACAGATAGTCGCCCGTTGTAAATTTTTTATAGCGAATAAGGTCCGTACGCCGGAACCCTTCCCAATACAGTTCCCTTCCGCGTTCATCCAGAATAAAATCTGTTGTAAGTTGTGCGGAAGTGATGGAGCCTGCACCCGCTCTTGTTCTCAGCAAATTAATATAAGAAAGTGCAGTTGCGGCATCGCCCCCAGCGCCTCCCCTTACAACAGCTTCAGCATAAATAAGGTATTGTTCCGGCAGTCTGAAGATCGGGAAATCGATATCTGCAAAAGTAAGGTTGGATCCTGCCGTGTTGGTACCCATCAATATATTTTTGTATTTTGTTATTGCGTATCCCTGAACGAATTTAGTTTGATCAGCAATATCCGGCGTTTGACCGGAGGTCCAGAATTGCGCCCGGGTATCAGTATTACCACTGGGGTCAGGAAAAAGGCTCACCAATGCTTTGGTAGCTCTTGTACCGCCCCAGCCACCATCAATGCCAAATTGTGCAGCAGGCATGTTGCCCCCAACAGCCGCGTGTGTTAAAAAAGTAGTGCCGCCATAACTTTGTGTACGGGTACCATCATAATTGATGGTCAAAATAAATTCGCTGGTATTTTTATTATTATCCGCCCGCATTAAATTCCGGTAATCGCTGATCATTGTATAACCGGCACCGATCACTTTCTTCGAATAAGTGATGGCGTCCGCATAGCGATCTGTTCCGGTGTACACGCCGGCGTTCAGATACAACCGTGCCAACAGCGACCATGCGGCAGCTTTATCGGCTCTTCCATAATCATTTTTACGGGCATCAGGCAACAGGGTTTCCAGGTCTTTTAATTCTGCTTCCACATATTTAAACAGATCCGCTCTTTGAATTTGTTTGGGCAATGTAGCAGTTCCGATGATATCTTTTTCCGTAACAAAGGGCGGATTCCCGAACAGATCCAGCAACACCCAATATTGGTAGGCTCTTAGGAAACGCGCCTCATTTCTGAAGTTTACGATATTGGCTGCATCGGAACCGGTGATGCCCCGGGCAGATAAATTAGCATCGGCCGCCTGGCGAATGAATTCGTTTGCCAGTGTGATCTGGTACATACTGCGGTAATATAACCCGGTAAGAAAAGGGTTACTCGATGACCAGTTCATGTTGTGAAAATCCTGAATGCCGGCATCACCCCATGCAATCACCGCTTCATCGGTGCTCATTTCCTGGGCATACCAATACAACCGGAGAAAGTCAGAAAAGCCTTCATCAATACCCTTTATATCCCCGTTGCCCGCCGGGCCTGTATTACCCGTTAAAGCAAAAGCTCCGTACACTTTTGCTGCAGCTTCCAGATAGCCCTGCGGCGTATTGTAAACAGTTTGCGAGGTAGCATCGTTCAGCGGAACACGATCCAGTTTCTTACTGCAGGATGCCAGCAGAACGATACTAAAAATAACTATACTTAATTTTTTCATGATTCAATCTTTTTCAATTTAGAAATCAAGGTTCGCGCCCAGTCCGAACACTCTTGGTCTTGGATAAAAATTATTATCGATACCGCCATTCACCTCAGGATCCAATCCCTTGTATTTGGTAATGACAAATACATTTTGCACACTGGCGTTTAACCGGAGGTTGCCCGTTTTTCTGAAGACCTTTCCAAAATCATAACCGATAAATGCGTTGTCCATTCTCAGGAAGGAAGCATTTTCCAGGTAGTAATCGGAAAAAATGATCTTGTCGCCACCGCCCTGAAAATTGGTATTCAATACATCTCTTGAGCCATTGTTCAGATAGCCCAGCGGGTTAATAATATTCGACTTCAACGCTGTTGCGGAAATCACGTTGTTATACACATAGTTGCCGATATTGGCCCGCATGCTGAATCCGGCGTTCCATTTTTTATAACTAACGCTGGAGCTGGCACCCAGAAATACTTTGGGGTCTGGATTTTTAAACCGGTAGAAATCCTGTTCATTAATTATACCGTCCTTATTCTGATCTACAAATACGCCTTCCAGCGGTTTGCGATTGGCGCCATATACCTGCTGCAACACATAAAAGGAAGCCCGGGGATAGCCCACAGAATGGATCTGGATATTGTTACCTACTCCGCCGGTGATGCCGCCCGTAGGCGCGCCTGCGTAGGAAGGATCATCAACTACCGTAAGTTTGGTGATCTTATTCTGATTATAGGTAGCATTAAAATTCAGGTTCCAGGTTACATTTTTTGACCGCACAGGGATCGTGTTGATCAAAAACTCCACACCCTTGTTTTCCATGCTCCCGATATTCGCCACGATCCGGTTTGTAAAATTGGTGCCGGCAGGCTGCGCTATCTCATTTAAAAGATCGGTGGTCTTTTTGTAATAAACATCGATGCTACCGAAGATCCTGTTGTTGGCAAAGCCATAATCGATACCGCCGTTATAGGTGGTGGTCTGTTCCCATTTACGGTTATAATAATAGCCATCCGGCCGGTACATCTGGTAAAAATTGTTGCCCAGCTGGTACATAGCAGTGGACGAGCTCAGATTATAATAAGAGATATAATCGAAATTACCAATGCCGTCCTGCTGGCCCGTAACACCATACCCCAAACGCAGCTTCAGATCGCTTAGCGCGGAAACATTTTTAAAGAAAGGCTCATCTTTTATTTTCCAGGCGAAGGCAGCGGAAGGAAAGACGCCCCAGCGGTTGCTGGGATTAAATTTCGAAGAGCCATCCGTACGCAATGCAGCGGTTAATAAATACCGGTCGTTAAACGCATAATTCAAACGGCCATAATAAGAGATCATGGTGTAACGCGGTTTATCGAACGGGAAGTTAGGTGTTGAATTAGGAATGATATTCCCCAACGCATCCCGGCTGGCGATATTGCTGTTCAGCGTAACAAAATCATAATAGCCATAACCGGTGGTCACATCAAACCGATGCTTTTGAATTGTTTTAGCGTAGTTTAAATAAAACTCGGCAACGCTGTTGTATCTCCGGGAGGCGTAAATGTTTGACTGTCCGTTATACTGAACTCCGTTAATAACATTGCCATACTTCTGCGCGGCACTATCATCTACAAATATCCGGCCATGCCCATAAGCGATATCATATCCCAGGTTCAGGTTGGCATGTAAATCCGGCAGAAAATGAAATTTGTAATCAAACTGAACATTTCCAATGCTCCGCGTATTGGTTCCGCTGTTATTGTAATCCATCAGCAAGCCCAGCGGGTTGCGGGGCGCCAGGGTTTTTAATCCGCTCTGACTGGAAGGATCCAGCCATTCAAAATACCCGTCGAATCGATTGCTGCCAGAATAAACCGGTTGCGTAGGATCAAAATTAACGGCAGCACCGATCGCTCCTTCATTGGCAAATCTGGAATCAGACTCGGCCACTTTTACATTCAGGTTAATTTTCAGATGATCGTCAAAAAGCGAAGGGCTTAAATTGATGCCCACAGATTTGCGATCGAGCGAACTGGTCTTTAACACTCCCTGTTGCTTCAAATATCCGACTGAAATGCGGTAGGGTAATTTTCCATCTGCTCCGGCGCCGGAAATGCTCAGGTTATTATCGGACCCGATGCCGGTTTGGTAGATCTGCTTTTGCCAGTTGGTGGAGGCATTACCCATGAGTGCTATCTGCGATGAATCACCGTGACCTTGCACATAGTTCCTGAACGCAGAAGGAGAAAGTACATCGGCATATTTCGGCAGATTAGAGACAGTAAACTGAGTGCTAAAATTAACTACCGGCTTTCCGCGTTTTCCTTTTTTGGTGGTGATGATGATCACTCCGTTGGAAGCCCTCGAACCGTAAATGGCGGTAGCCGAAGCGTCTTTTAAAATGCTGAACGACTCAATATCATTGGGATTAATGAGCGACAACGGGTTGGGTGAGCCTGAAAGTCCGTCATTGCTCAGCGGAACTCCGTCAATAACAATCAACGGATCATTGCTGGCATTTAAGGAAGCGCCGCCCCGGATGCGAATAGTACTTCCGCTGCCCGGTGCGCCGCTATTGGAGGTGATCTGCACGCCGGCTACCTTACCGGCAATCAGCTGTTCCGGTGTGGTGGCCTGCCCTTTGTTAAAATCTTTTGCCGTTACCAACGCAACGGAACCGGTCAGGTCCTTTTTCCTCGTGGTTCCATAACCGATCACAACAATGTTTTCGAGGTTGGCGACTTCAGCGGCCAACCGAACATTTAAAATACTTCCGGTAATGGCTACGGTTTGGGTGGCATACCCCACCGATGAAAATTCCAATGCTTTTGCAGCACCTGTTACCGTTAAATGATAGCTGCCGGATGAGTCCGTCAATGTGGCTGACGAGGTGCCGGCAATCATGATAGTAACTCCCGGCAGCGGCTGCAGGGTTTTGGCATCTGTTACGGTTCCCCTTATAATGCGGGACTGCGCACTGACCCAGCCGGACGCCAGCATAAACAGCATGAGCAACGGGGCTACAAACAATCTTCTCCTGTACATAGACAAACAATTATATTGCTTTTTAAATTTTATGTGTATCAGATACACATTAATGGCGAACAAAATTAAGCGATATTTTGTGTACAAAGTACACAAAGGTAAAAAAATATTTTTTCCCCTCTCGGGAAGACTGTTTTCGGCATTGAAAGACTTCCGGATTGGAGAAGAACTCAACAAATGCGCGAATAAGACTGTATATAAAAAAGGCGCCCGTAAAGACTTACAGCGCCGGATTGCTTATGTTATATTTTTAGTTACTTTTTGAATTTCAATCTTTGAACAATAAGGTCACCTACTTTTTTCCCATACTCGGTGCTTATGATACAGGAATGATGATAATGGATCCCACCGTAAAAACGCGCCCAGTTATTTTCAATTGCGGCCGCCCGGAAGGATGGGTAAGAGCGGTTGGCAATGCCAAATTCCAGCTCTGAAGAATCAGTATAGGCAAAATTATCGCCGAACACTTTGGTCAACGCCTCTGCATTGGCCGCCGAAACCGTAGAATGGCCACAAGTATATTCAGGGAAGGGAGGTGTTTGAAGCAGCGGTCGCCAATCAGGGTTTATGTACTTATTAATTACTGTTTCCGGCCGCACCGTATTGTACCGGAATTTGGCCTCCCAGCACTGGATGAAGGCATCAAATTGCGCAATTGCCATAATGACGTACGCGTACACGGTTTTGGGATAATCGGCTTTTGCTTTTTGCGCTGCAATCCCTGCAATGCTCATCCAGTGCCCCGCCGGGGAAAACTTTTTTGTACCAAACATCACGTGACCCGAAACATTTAATTTAAAGGGATTATCATCCCAAAAATTGGCAATATGTTTTTGCTCGTCCGTTAAGTTGTCGCCAGCATTCTTTATTGCTATTACTTCCTTATAATAAGGGCTGTTTTTATCTTTTACATTAAATGTGTACTGCGGTGGCGGCACAAACTGTGTGGCGCTATCCAGTACCAGCGGGCGGATCTCCTTCCAATGCGGCTCCAAAGCCGATGTGTAAGCAGGCGGGGTGGGAATCCAGCGGCCTTCCTCGTCTGTAACGGTGTACTTGGGCGCGCTGCGGGTTTCTGCATAGTTGTCTTTTTTACTCCATGCCATTATAGCTGCAGTAATAGTATCTGCAAACAACTGGGTTGCGTCCATATCCGTTTGGGTCATTCCCAGGCCCTCAATCTTTTTTTTCAGACTATCAACATATTCTTTCATACTGCCCGCAGGGAATGTAACGGCCTCCCCTACTTTACAAAATGCCAACAAGGAGGCAAAATTGAAATCGATCTTTCCCCGGGTTGTGTCAGGTTTGGGCAGCATGCGCAGCCCTTTTACCTGGCCCGCCAGGGAATAATACTGATCCGGATAGCCGGCTGCAATAACCTCATAGGCGGCTACACTTGCATACATATAGTTCCTTGACGCCGTGATGGGCGCAAAATTATTGCCCATTACTACCGTATTCAATTCATGCACTGCCTGGCTGAAAACAAGGGGATCTGCGGTATATTTTCGATAATCGTTGTTGGCTTGTTTGCAGGAAGTAAAAGCCACCGCAGCCGCAATTGCAGCAATAAATAATTTTTTCACTGATTTTTTTTCTGATTGATAAAATACACGCACTATTGTTCAAAACAATAGTCGCCTACCGGGCAAGATATACATTACACGCGCTACCAGCTCATGAAAACTTTCAATAACGCGCGGTTGCCCTCGCATGGTTCTAATAAAAATTCAGGAATGAAGATCAGGTGGTTGTGCCGGAGCCCTCAGGAACACCTCGGGCAGCGCTATTTTCAGTTTTGGAAAAACCGGGCTTACATTATGAGTGAGCAGCGATGTTATGTCAAAAGAAGCGATAGCATCATCATAATCACCCAGGTTGATTTTTACGGTTGCATTTTCCTTTTTGTCCTGCCGGGCTCCGTCGAGGCCGTTGATATCCTTGAAGAATTCATTGGCTTTTGCGGTGATCCGCTGCTTGGAATCATTAGGAATACATTTCAGCACCAGCGCGCCGTTTTCAATTTTGCGTTTTACATAGCGATAGTACTCACCATTAAGCTCAATTTCCCCGTAATGCCGTTCGTATTCCGGTTGATCAGTAATATAGGGCATGTTCAAAGGCACACGAATTTCGATCAGCGACGCTTCATCATAATCCTGCTGATCAATCTTTGCTTCCAGCCGCTTGTCCGCATTATGCGTCAGCCAGGCAGCCATAACCCGGTATCCGGCCCAGTTAAAAGCGAGTAAAAGAAATAATAGTATGGCTGTTATCGTCTTCATCATTTGTGTACCTTCAACACATCTATGACAAATTAACAAAATAAATAGTATTTGGCCAACAATTTTTTATTGTGGTTTATCTGTTATTATCCGGAGCGAATATTTAATATTTTTGATTATCGTTTTTGAAACTATTTTATTTATGAAGCGGGCAGTCTTTGTCATTGTATCTTTTTTAATCCTCGTCGTTTTTATTTATTCCTTCATTCCCGCCCGGGGTGGTTTTGAGCAAACAACACCGGTAGGCGCCCCGGTAAGCGCACTGCGGCGGTACCTGGCCATCCCGGGCAATCTCAGGCACTGGTGGCCGGGAACCTTTATAAATGATTCAACGCTCGGCTATAAAAACTGCAGGTACCAGGTCAAACAGATTTCCCTTTCCGGTTTGCTTTTCACCGTCTTTTCGGGAAAAGATTCGCTACAGGGCAGCCTGCAATGCGGGGAAATGGACCAAGGCAAAACGCCGGTTTTGTGGAACTGCGTTATAAACTATTCCAAAAATCCGGTCGCCAAAGCGGGCCAACAGCTTCATACAGCCGTGTTTAAAAATAATATCGGGGAACTAACACTGGAGATAAAAAAGTATTTCGAAAACCCTGAAAACATCTACGGTTGCAAAATTTTAAAAGAAAAAGTAACCGATTCTGTATTGCTCGTTGCGCAGCGAAGGTTTAACCGACGGCCCGGCACCGCAGAGCTCTATAGCATTATTGCTGATCTGAAAACGTATGCGCAAAAATACCAAGTTGCGCAAACCAATTACCCCATGCTCAACATCAATAATGCTGCATCTTCCGTTTTTACAGCAACCCTGGCACTACCAATCCAGAAAGAAATACCATCGGACTCAATATTTGTGATAAAGAAAATGGTCCTGGGAAATATTTTGATGGTTGAAGTAAAAGGAGGACCGCAGGCCATAGAGCAACACCGGAAAGAACTGCTGCAATTTGTAAATGATAACAATCTTACCTCTCCGGCCATGCCCTTTGTTTCCCTGGTTACGGACCGAATAGCCGTACCAGACAGCACGCAGTGGATCACGCGGTTGTATTATCCGGTTTATTAGGAGCTCACTTTAACTGCAGCACCTGCAAGGCAGCATTATTTTTAGCCAAAAGCAAGGCCTGCTTATTGTTAATCTTAATAGGTCTTATTTTTTGAACCACTCCCTTTATAAGCAGCGGGTTTAGCGAAGCATAGGCAAATCCGCCATTCCCTTTATTGATCAGCAACGTGCCGTAATCCGCGTCCTGCCGGCCGATCTGCACATTATTAAAATAATTATTTCCTCCTAAAAGAATATCCGGAAAGCCGTCCTCATTGGCGTCAATAGCAATCGCAGTATTACAAATACTTAACTGCGCTTGGAACGGCAGGTCCGCGAGCTTATAAACGCCGTCTTTATTAAAAAACAAGCTCGTGTTAAAATCATTCGCCTGGTACTTTTTTGCATCGTTCATAGCATCTGCGCCCAGCAGATCTGTAATGGAGGCATTCGCAAAATCCTGCGCATATAAAAAATTCTTCTTAAGTACGGGCATCTGCTTATCCAGATCAATTTTAAATGAAAAGGGAATTTCCTTTCCACCTACATAATAGGTCATGATGCCCATTGGCTTCGGGCTATTATTAAAGGAATTAAAATAGAGATTGACTGCTTCATTTTCGTTCGCTTTTAAGGGCGTGTTCTGACCCATATTCCCTACAAAAAGATCGGGCTTTTGGTCCTGGTTGAAATCAGCCACCAGCAAACAACTCCACCAGCCTTTGTTAGGGATCAGGGATTTCCTGGTGCAGCTATTCCCGTTAAATTCAAAGGCATCCACTCCACCCCATTCCGCACAAATGACCAGTTCTTTTTTGCCATCATTGTCAACATCGGCCCATTTTGCATCGCTTATAAAACCTGCAGACTGCAATTCCTTCTGGTAGGCGGCTCTAAATTGTCCATGCCCATTATTTAAAAACAGATACGAAGTCGGTAGCATTCCAAAACTGCCGGGCACATTGCTGCTGCCAATAAACAAGTCGATAGCGCCGTCGCCGTTAAAGTCGCCCGCACATACCACACTTTGCGTGGTATTAACGCCCGGGAACGCGTTTTCCTGTTTTACGAACCTGCCTTTACCATCGTTCAAATAAAGCAGGGGCTGCAGCCGCGGGTCCATACCAAAATATTCATCACCGCCGGTGGCAATAACGAGGTCTAAATAATGATCATTATTCACATCTACAAAAACGGCATCATTATCTTCAATCAAACTATCTGCATCCAAAGCCGGTTGCAGCGTTTTTGTAAAAAGGCCATTTGCCTGTTGTACAAAAATGGCGCTGTGCCCGCCCTTTGCCGCACCAATAAATACATCGTCCAGCCCGTCGTTATTAATATCTCCCACACAGAGGGCCGGCCCTTTGGCCGACTGCATCCGAGGCATCAGCGGATCCAGGTTAAATTCATCATAGACGTTTTCGGTGTGCTCATAGTGTAAGCCCGTTCGTGCGGTAACATCATCGAAATACGCGGGATGTTTTTTAAACTCCAGAAGCGCCTCATAATTAAATTTAGGCAGCCCCGGCGTGTAATGAAGATCCAGATTTTTTTTATTTGCAAGATCAATGTGCTGGCAGCTGTTATCCGGCCATATGACTACAGCGGAATCAACAATCGTATTCTTCAGGCCGATGAGAAGAGGAACCTGCATGCTGGACTGGAAACCATGCACCGGGTAGTTTTCATAACTCCGGATGCTATCCTTTACAAACAGGATGACCTTCGCTCCCAGTGCATTTATATTTTGCGCAGGACCGTGTAAAGACACGCTTGCATACTGGTTCTGCGCAGAATCATTGATCTGATTTTCATAAAGCACGACCGGGCCATTGATATTATTTACAACGATGTCCAGATCGCCATCATTATCTAAATCTGCATAGACTGCGCCATTTGAAAAACCAGGCGGATTATCGTCGATACTATCCGTAATATCTTTAAAGGAAACCGCGCCGGTGTTCAGATAAAATTTATTGGGGATTTTTATTTCCGGAAACCGGGCTACCAGCTCGGTATCTTTTTCAATGCCGGCTCCCGACTGCAATTTTCCTTGTATGGCGGTGTTCGAAATATAATCGATATAATCGATGTCATTCATGCGTTTGGGAATCCCGTTCGAAATGAACAGGTCTTTTAACCCGTCGTTATTAAAATCAGCAAACAGCGGGGCCCAGCTCCAATCTGTGGCGTAGATCCCCGCATAGAATCCAATTTCGCTAAAATGTCCGTTGCCACGATTGAACTGCAGGTTATTACGGGCGTATTGCGGGTTATAGCCGAGGCTTAGTTTATAATTAAAAACATTATAATTCTCTTCGGTAACCGACCGCTTCAACGTTACCGGATTATAGGGCATCATGTCCAGCGAAATGATCTCGGGCAGGGCATCATTGCTGATGTCCGCCACATCTACCCCCATTGTATATTTGCTGGTATGCTGCAACTGGCTGTCTGCCGCATCTTTAAACGTTCCATCCTTTTGATTGATATACAGGTAGTCGTTTTCATGAAAATCATTCCCAACATAAATATCCGGGGACCCGTCCATGTTGATATCAGACACGCAAACCCCCAAACCGTAACTGATAGGATTGCTGTAGATCTTTGTTTGAGGGGTGGCATCCGTAAAGGTTCCGTTACCGTTATTCCTGTAGATATGATCTCCCGCCTGCTGATCCGGTTTATTTATAAATGCGCTGCGGGCAGCATAATGGCCTTCATTGCTGATGGCATGGTTCAGTAGGAACAAATCCAGATCACCATCACCATCATAATCAAAAAAAACAGCCTGAGTGCAATAGCCGGAAAAGTCGATCCCATATTGCTTTGCTTCATCTTCATAAAACGGAACACCATTTTTTATCCCCTTGCAAACCAGCAATTGATTTTTAAAACTGTTGGGAGCCCCTTTATTTACTTTACAGATATAGATGTCCATCAATCCGTCGTTATTGATGTCCACAACCGATACGCCGGTGCTCCAACCGGAGTCTGTTTTTATATTTGCCTGTTGGGTAACGTCTTCAAACTTCAAATGCCCTTTATTCAGGTACAGAGCATTACTTCCCTGGTTGGAGGTAAAAAAAAGATCTATTAATCCGTCATTATTAAAATCAGCAGCACCAATACCTCCGCCGTTATAATAATACATATAATCA
This sequence comes from Niabella sp., assembly GCA_017744795.1. Taxonomy (GTDB): domain Bacteria; phylum Bacteroidota; class Bacteroidia; order Chitinophagales; family Chitinophagaceae; genus Niabella. Next base: position 14,148 of record JAGIAQ010000029.1, read on the forward strand.
AAGAGGTTAAATTGCGCGGTAGGGTGCAGATTATTGGCGAACTGAATGCCACTTTTATCGGAAGGAATGACTTTAAAGAGACTGTGCTTTTTAGGGTTGGAGCATCCCAATAACATAGTAATCAATACCAACAAAGAACAGTTCAGTGCATTTTTAAAACCCTGTGTTTTATCTTCTATAAAAATAGGTCCCGTCATTGAGAATATCTTATTATCCTATTTCGCTTGTTTTCTAAAGATCGCTAACGGGGCATTATTTCTTGCCACTAAAACAAGTTGCCCTTTCGCCGTATTGATCACTTTAACATCCCGAACTTCTCCTTTCACAAACAACCCACTCTCATTATTTGAAAGGTACTGAAATCCCGACCGGCCATCACCAATAAAACTTAATCCATAGCTGGCGTCCAGCCGGCCCACTTCGGGTTTGAACCCATAAAAATTTCCGCCCATAAAGATATCCGGGATGTTGTCGTTATTAAGGTCTGTAACTATTATTCCGAAAACAGGCGCGATCTGTCCCATAACAGGCAATGGCATCTGACGGAACTTGTTATTCCCCTCGTTGATAAAGACCATTGTTTGTGTTTGGGTAACATGCAATTGAAGCGCACCATTCATCTCATCCGCTGTAAATACTTCATCAATAGATTTACCCGCATAGTCCTTATAATACAGAAAGCGCTTTTTCAAAAAAGGCATCTCTGTAACCAGGTCCGACTTCAGATAAAACGGATAGGCTTTACCATCCGTTTTATAATATACCGGAATGCTTTCCGATCGGCCGGTATGAAAAAAATCATTCACATAAAGCGTTGCCGGGTATGGAACGCTTGCCTTTACTTTCGAATTCAATCCATAGTTACCGGCGATGATATCGGGCTTGCCGTCTTTATTTACATCGGCGATCTGCAAACAATTCCACCAGCCCGATGATTCGGGAATTTCATAGCTTTTTTGAAAAACAGTTCCGTCGTATTTTAAAACAGTAACCGGCATCCAGTCGCCAACGAGCACCAGTTCATTTTTTCCATCGCCATCCATATCGGCCCACTGCGCATCGGTAACCATCCCCAGCTGGTTCAAAACAGCTGCGCTTTTATTGGTCACGTCTTCAAAGATGCCCTTTCCACCATTATGCAGCAGCACACTATTGGGCAGCATGCCATAGCTTCCCGGAATATCCCGCGCTCCAATAAATATATCGGGCCACCCGTCTCCATCGTAATCTATAATTTTTATACAGGAAGCATTTAAAGACAGGAAGGGCAGCTGGTTCACCGGGGCTTTTGAAAAATTCCCTTTTCCATCATTCAGATACAAGCGGGGGCGCAAGAACACCGACCCGATCCTTTCCTGGTTGCCGCCGGAAGCAACAATCAGGTCCATATCGCCATCTCTATCCACATCCACGAATTGGGCGCCTATATCTTCATAATTCGCATCCTGTTCCAGGGTTGGTTGTTTTAGTTGTGTAAACACCCCTGTCGTCGTTTGTATAAAGATCTTTGCTGTATCTCCGGCAGCCCCTCCCATAAAAAAGTCTTCCAATCCATCCCCGTTTATATCCGCAACTGCCAGTTTTGGGCCTTCCGTAGAAAGCATTTTCGGGATCAGCCGTTCGTTGTCAAAATCGATAAAAGCATTCTCCTTATGGGTAATATTTCCTTGAATCAATTCATTAGTGACTTCCTTAAAAAATGGCGGATGCGGATCCTGCCAGGGAATAAACTGCTGGTTGGCTGCGCTTTGCTCCAGCGTGAGCAAGGTATCTGCTTTAATATTTTTTAGTACCTGCACTTTTAAATTAGGCCAGCGGATGACCAGGGAGTCGATGACTTTGATGGTATCCAAACCAAAATTCAAAACCGGTTCCACGCAACTTTCAAAGCCCCGCTCGGGAATCGCTTCCAACACCTGCATTTGGTTCTTTGCGTAGAGCGTTACCCTTGAGCCTACACCGAAGGTGTTCATCCCTTCACCCCGCAATTGTACTTTTAAATAATGATGGTGCAAGACCTCGCTTGCTTTGTTGCGATATACAAACGCTTCCATATTCTCATTATTTACCACCAGGTCCAGATCGCCATCGCCGTCCAGATCCCCATACGCGGCCCCATTGCTAAAGCTTGGTGTTGCCAGCCCCAGGAGCGTGCTTGCATTTTTAAAGGTCAGGTTCTTATTATTTAAAAAACCATAGTTGGGGATAGGCGTTGAAGGGAGCTTTGCCAGTATCGCCTTAAAATCAAATTTGCCGGCTTGCTTTACCTGTTTGAGCAGATCAATTCCTCCAAAATAATCCAGGAAATCCTGGTTGGTCAAGTCCTTGCTGATCCCGTTGCTGACAAAAATATCTTTCCAGCCATCATTGTTAAAATCGAAGCTCAGAGCTCCCCAGCTCCAGTCCGTGGCCTCTATTCGTGCTAGTTGGGCAATTTCACTAAAAGTACCATTGCCGTTATTTAATTGCAAACAGTTCTCGGTAAACTGATGATGAAAATCGTTGTGCAATTTTGCATTGAAAACATCATAATCATCAAAGCGGGTCATTTCCTTTAGCCGCTTATCTCCTTCGGGCAGCATATCGGTGGTAAATACGTCCAGCCAGCCATCGTTGTTGATGTCCATCATATCACTTCCCATAGAAGCCTGGCTCATATGGCCCAGGGCATCATCAGACACTTCTTTAAAAGTGCCGTTTTTTTGATTGATGTACACATAGTCTTTCTCAAAAAAATCATTACTGACATACATATCCTCCCACCCGTCGTTATTCAAATCACCAACGGTAATACCCAATCCAAATCCTATTTCGCTGCCATAAATATTAGCTTGCGCGCTGACGTCGGTAAAGTGCCCGTTATCATTTCTGTACAACCGGTGACCGCCGTTCGGGCTTCTTATGTTCCGCAGGTTTTTATTATACCCAAAACTTTCAATGGGCCGGTAGCTGTTATTCAGCACAAAACAGTCCAGATCGCCATCATGATCATAATCAAAAAAAACGGCCTGGGTGCTCAGGCCTGTGTCATCCAGCCCGTAAGCATGCGCTTCTTCTTTAAACGTACCATCCTTTTGATTAATATAGAGTTCATTGGCACGGTCATCTCCTGAAATATCGCCGCTATTGCTTATATAGATATCCAGCCATCCATCGCCGTTAACATCAGCCATGGTGACGCCGGTATGCCATTTATGGATGCCCTTAACACCCGCTTTGGCGGTAACGTCCTCAAACTTCCAGTTGCCTTTATTCAGGTATAATTTGCAATCGCTTTGGTTAGAGGTAAAAAATATATCCGGTTTGCCATCATTGTTGACATCTCCAATAGCGACGCCGCCGCCGTTATAAAAATTACGGTATCCAAACACATTGAAGCCGAGGGTATCAATTACTTTATTATTGAAATTGATCCCCGTTACTGCCGATGGTTGCAACTCAAACAGGTTTTCAAGTTTTTCATCTGCTGCATCCTTCGCCACCGGAGCTTTACAGGAGTTCAAAAGAAATACCGCTATAATAAACAGAAAAGAGACAGTCTTCATCACTAATAAAAAAAATTGAAGCAATAATCAAATTATTGCTTCAATAAAAGTAGGTTAAAATATAATAATCAATCTTAGTACCCGGGATTTTGGACGAGACCGGAATTAGCCGTCATTTGCTGAGCCGGGATCGGGAATACCATGGTATGTTGATCCGGATCCTTTGCTTTGCCCGGAACCCGGGCTCTTGTAAAGTAGTCGCCATTACCCGCAACTTCATACCGTATTAAATCATCGCGGCGTACGCCTTCATAAGCCATCTCGCGGCCTTTTTCTGCCAACAAGGTTGGCAAATCAATAGAAGTAAGGTTAAAAGAGGAGTTGCCGCCATAGGCTCTTGTGCGCAGTTGGTTCACCAGCGGCAACGCTGCTCCCGGATTGCCTAAACGGAGCTGGGCTTCCGCTTTTATAAGCAATATCTCCGCAAGGCGAAAAACAATCATATCGTTATCCATATCACTGCCGCCTTTACCAGAATTGGGGCTGGGGAAGTATTTAATGTTCCGCACCCCGGCCAGGCGCCCCTGGGCACTTGCGTCAGAAAACTGGGTAAAATTTGGATTAAATGCCAGGGGGAACCCGGTTTGCGCATCCAATATCTGATTAGCTGAGGGCCCAGCCGCGATCACATTTTGAGAAGGCGGGTAATTATAAGTGCCCTTAAATTGCTGCCCTACCAGCCACTGGCCGCTGCGCATATCCTTATAGGTTCGCAAGGTATTGCTTCCACTTAGGGCATAGGACGAAGTGGTATCAAAATTATTATAGAAATCAGCAGCAGAACAGAAGCCATTCCACAAATTAGCGCCGGTAGACATTCCAAAAGCCTGGTAGCTTTGATAATGTAAAATGGCATTCTCCCAGGAATTAACTGGATTATTGATGTGATCGGCCACTACAGCGAAAATATTTTCGGTACTGGATGGGCCGTTGGTGGGTGCAAAATTATCGAAATAGTTGCTCATTAATGAATACTTGTTGGAAAGCAGGATGGAATCGCAATAATCACTGGCTTTCTGCCAGGCGGGTGTGCCTGCAGTATAACTTAATCCTGGCTTTCCGGAAAGCACCTGTGCATTCAGATACATCCTGGCCAATAGGGCAAAAGCAAAATATTTAGTAACCTTTCCGTAAGTGGAAGGGTCCACAGTAGTAGTAAGATAAGGAAGACTGCTTTGCACTTCCGAAATAATGAAATTAAAAACATCGGCCCGTGCCTTTGTAGGGCTCGTAGTGCTGAGGGTGGTATCCGTAACAATCGGGATATTCCCAAATACATCCATCGCCATAAAATAATAATAAGCGCGCAATGTTTTTACCTGGGCCAGAATAACCGCTAAGGATGGAGGCGCTGGCTTAATACCGTTTACCGAACTGATAATATTATTACAACTACTGATCGCATTAAAAATATCTTTCCATCCGCTGTTCCAGTTATCATTGGTTTTTTCATAGGTATGTTTCCACAGCGCATCCCAGTGGCCTGCATCCCCCCAGTCGTTACCACGGGTAGGCACTACTATGTCATCCGCCGTGCATTCCAGCATGGTAGCGATATTGGAGTTTACGGAAGCTATGGAACTAAATCCGCCATATGCAGGCGCCACACCGGCAGTGATCTGGTCTGGTGTTTGCCAGAACGAGTTACTGCCCACAACACTGTAGGTTTTTACATCCAGTTTCGTGCAGGAATTTAGCGCGATCATTCCCACCAAACCCACACACAAACCTTTAAATATTTTATTGTTCATTTTATACTGATTTAATTTAATTAAAGTTTATTTAAAGCTTGTTGTAAACCCTAAAGTAAACGATCGTGTTTTGGGATAAAACGAATCTCCTTTGTTACCACCGGTATAGGAAGCATCTATATAGGACTGGGTGCCCGATACCTGGATTTCCGGATCCAGCCCTTTGTATGGCGTAATTACAAATACATTATTCGCCGCCAGGAACACTTTTATAGTCTGGAACATCCTTGTGGGTTTGAAATTGTAGGCCAAATTCAGATTATCCAATCTCAAATAACCGGCCTTTTCAAGCCAGTGATCTGAGGCCACCGGGCTATTGGTGATCCCATTTGTCAAGGCAGCCGCGGTACCATTATTACCGCCAAAACGGTTAATATTATCCAGGGTCATACCGGTATTATTATAAATCTTCGCTCCACCAACGCCCCGGAAGAAGAAACCCAGTGCCCAATTCTTATAAGTAAAGTCTGTCCGGAACCCATAAGTAAATTTAGGGGCAGGATCTGTATAATATAATTTTGCCTTGGTATTATCCGTAGTGGTTTTGCCATCGCCCATGTCAAACAACTCATTCCCTTTGGAGTCCAGTCCTACATAATGGGCCATGTAAAATACATTGGGTGTATAACCGTTTAGAATATATGTAATGGGCGCGCCACTCAACCCCCGTCCCTGGGCATTTCCCTGGGGAATAGAAGGAGTAGAAAGATCAAATTCCGCATACCCATTATTATATTTTCCCGAAAGGTTGGTCACCCTGGTTTTAACCGTGCTGAACTGACCGCCAACATTCCAGGAAAAATCGGACTTCCGGATAACTGCATAATTCAATGCCAGCTCCACCCCTTTGTTGGTCAGCGTGCCTACGTTGGCAAGCGTTGTGTTTACCACCAGTCCCGGGCCGGGGAAAGGCAGTGTATAGATGTACAATAACTTTTTACTGATATCATTAAAATAGTTGATATTACCGGTAAGGCGGTTATTCAAAAGACCAAAGTCTAACGCAACATTACGGCCATTTCTCTGTTCCCACTGCAGGTTAGGATTGGCATTCTGAATAGAAGCATAGGGGGTTAGCCACTGGCCACTGACTGCATCATAAAATGATTTAGCGCCGGTAATGGGAAGCCCATATAATCTGTACTTGGAATAGTCAAAAATATTCTCCTGGTCACCGGTAATACCCCATCCGGCGGATAACTTCAGCTCATTGATCCAGGAAGCATTTTTCAGGAAATTTTCCCGGCTCAGCCGCCACGCAACAGATGCCGATGGAAAGGTACCCCATTTCTTGCCCAGCTTGGAAGAACCGTCCTGGCGCACACTGGCAGTCACATAGTATTTCTGATCCCAGTTATAAAGGAACCTGCCCAGGAAGGAGATCAGCTTATTTTCTTCTTTATAAGAATCGGCCGTTTGAAACGCCTTTGGCGCGGCACCCAGGTTCCAGGCACCCAGGTTGTCCAATAGCATTTGGCTGGCTCCCGGCGAAAAACGTTCATAGGTGTAATAGTTATACTCGTAAACGGCAGTGGCATTAAAATTGCTTTTTCCCCAGCTATTCACATAATTCATGTGAAAATCCCCATGTTTGGAATCATTATTTTCCGTCTTTAAGGAGGCAGAATTCGGATTATTTACAACTGGGAATACAGGTTGGAAAAATTCCGTTTGGTTGCTAAAATAGTTTAAGGCGCCCAGTACTCCAACGCTAAAAGTTTTGAACAATTGGTAGTCTACTTTGCCGGTGAGCACGGTCAATTTTTCAGTACCTTTATTTGTAGTGAGCATTTGTGTCTGCACCGGGTTCTGCAAAGCGAAATCAAAGTAAGAATAATAAGACCCATCGGAATTATAAACCGGGTAAACAGAAGGGGTACTATACGCATAATAGAATACGGGCGGAACGACCAGTTTCCTGTTGGTAACCGTGTTTACCCCGCTTACATAGATCGTTAATTTATCATCCAGCGCTTTTTGCTGTGCATTGAAGCGCAGCCCCACCTGCTCTTTTCCGGTATTGATCACAATACCATCCTGTTTCAGATAAGTGCCGGAAGCCCGATAGCTGAAACCACCCGACCCGCCGGAAATGGAAAGGGCATGATTCGTTGAAAGCGCCGTGCGCAACAAGGCGTCCTGCCAGTTGGAGTTTCCTCCTTTATCAAACCCCTGAACGGTAGAATCAATCTTTCCCGGTGAATTGCCAATAATCTGCCCCAGTTTCCGCACGCCCGCAATCCACTGGTCGCGATTGGCCATATCATATATTTTGGCAACCTTATCCACACTTACGGATCCCGTATAAGAAACCTGGGTCCTGCCGGCCGCGCCCTTTTTCAGGATCACGTTAATAACACCATTAGATCCTCTGGAACCATAGATGGCGCTGGCAGATGCGTCTTTTAAAATGTCAATAGAAGCAATTTCATCCGATGGAATGTTGGCAAATTGGTTCGCGTCATCCAAAGGCACCCCGTCTACTACTATCAATGGCGACTGTCCGCCTGATAGAGAAGTCTGACCTCTTAACCGTATAGATATGTTTGCATTGGGGTCCCCACCTGGAATCGTAACCACCAGGCCGGGCACTTTTCCCTGAATGGCTTGTGCCGTATTTTGCAAATTACCCGTTGTAAAATCTTTCGACGAAACCTGGGCCACAGACCCCGTTACATCTTTTTTACGGGCGGTACCATAACCAATCACCACCACCTCGTTCAAGCCGGCCGAAGAAGCCACTAAAGAAACCAATACGCTGTCTTTTCCTGAAATAGCTGCAGTTTGATCGGTATAGCCTACAAAGGATACCACCAGGCTTTTGGCGCTTGCCGGTACCGACATCGAAAACGTACCATCGGCCCTGCTGACCGTTCCCAACGCCGCCCCTTT
>JAGIAQ010000029.1:22345-22717 GCA_017744795.1 Niabella sp.
CCTGAATTGACGCCCCCGAAACCGGAGATCCATCCTTGGAATCAAAAACGCGCCCACTAACGGGTTTGTTTTGCGCACTTGCAGAAAGGGTGCCCAAGAACAGAACGGACGCCAGCATTGCCTTGCGCAATCGTTTGCATAACATAAGCTTATTTTTTATTTATAAAAAACCAATAACTACAATACTCTGATCGAAACACGGCAAGAGGACGCAACAAACATAAGCGTCAATAATCACAGACAGCACCTCTCATGTACCAATGTGTAACAACTACACATTATAAATCAAAAGTAAGCAATATTTTTAATTTGCAAAAAAAAAGTTAAAGAAAGAAAGTTATTTAGCTTTTCGTTGGAGAAAGTTTTGCTTTA
>JAGIAQ010000029.1:22727-39601 GCA_017744795.1 Niabella sp.
GTGCGATACATTGTCTTCCATTTCATTCAGGTCTACCAGCCATTTTTTAATGGTGATCTTCTTGCGGAAGTTGCGCCGGTCCAGCGGTGTAGCCAAAATCGCCTCGTATAATTCCTGTAGCTCACGGAGGGAAAACTTTTCGTTTAAAAGGTTGTGCACCACCGGGTGCTCCTCTATCTGACCCCGCAGGTGCTCCAGGCAGGTATTTAAAATTTCCTTATGGTCAAAAGCCAGTTTGGCGATGGTTTGTACGGGGTGCCAATGCAGGTCGTTATTGTCAATCTTAAGTTTATGACTGTTAATATTGATCAATGAATAATAAGCCGTTGATACCACACGCCCTGAGGGGTGCCTCCTTACGGCGCCAAAAGTATGTACCTGCTGTAAGAATACATCATCCAGATCGGTGCGTTCTTTTAAAATGCGGTAAGAGGCCTCATCCAGATCCTCATCCGGACGCACCAGATCACCCAACAAGGAATACAGGCTGGCAAATTCTTTAAGGTCCGATTGGATCAGCAGCACTTTCAGCTCCTTTTCTTCATACCCGAAAATGACACAGTCTACTGATACAGCTATTTTAAAATACTCAAGGTGGCTGCTTTTTTCAAGCGCCGCCGTTTTAAGGTTTCCGATCTTGGTCATGGCTTTAGATACTTCTTAACAAATGTAATCAATTGACGTGTTAATTGTACATAATCACTATTCGTTGTAAAACATTTTAAACCATGAAGACACAAGGACTCAAAGAAGAAGAGCTTACGGATTCACGGATGTTCACACAGAAGGGTTTCAAAAATCTGTACAAATCTGCAGCGCCTGTGAGAAACATTTCGCCTCGTCTTTGCTCCTCTGCGTCGCTGCGTGCAATATTTTAAATACTTTTAAACCCGCAAACAACCCATATGTATACAAAGGAACAAACAATACAATTGCAAAACGCTACGCTGTCTTTTCTTAAAGAAGACGGGCAGCCCGCTACCCCCGAACAACTGGATGCCCTACGGGATGTATTGCGCTTTCATGAACACCGCTACTATGTGTTAGATGATCCTTTACTGGCGGATGGCGAGTATGACCAATTATTTAAAACACTGGAAGCTGTTGAAACCACGCACCCGGACTGGATCACAAAGGATTCCCCCACCCAGCGCGTGGGTAAAAGTCTGAATGGAAATTTTGTTACCGTTCCCCACCTGGTGCCCATGTTGTCCTTAGACAATTCCTACAACAGCGAGGACCTGAAAGATTTTGACCGCAAAGTATTGCAGCTCTCAAAAAGGGATAGCGCCCGGTATTGCGTAGAGCCCAAGTTTGACGGCGGCAGCATTTCCCTGATCTATGAAGACGACCTGCTGGTGCGGGGCGCTACCCGGGGCGATGGAGTGGCGGGGGATGATATTACCACCAATATTAAACAAATACGCTCGGTGCCCTTATCAGCCGCCTTCAGCCGCTACGGGATACAGCAAATAGAAATAAGAGGAGAAGTGCTCATCAATAAAAACAATTTCAAAAAATATAATGCGGATCTGGCAGAAAAAGGATTAGCCCCTTTGGCCAATCCGCGCAATGCGGCTTCGGGCACCCTGCGCATAAAAGATCCGGCCGAAGTAAGAAGGCGTAACCTGGAAGCCTTCGTTTACAGCATCGGCTACTATACATTGTTGCCGGGGCATGAACTGCCGGAGGCGCTAAAAACACATGCCGGCTCCTTACAACTATTATGGGACCTGGGTTTCAGAAGTCCGGTAAAAGAAATGAAACTGCTGGATCATATCGACAAGGTGATTGATTATTGCCTGGCATTTGAGGAAGGCCGGGACAACCTGCCTTATGAAATTGACGGCATGGTTATTAAAGTAAATGATATTGCCCTGCAGGACCTGTTGGGCATGACCTCTCACCATCCCCGCTGGGCCATTGCTTTTAAATTCAAAGCGCGGCAGGCAACCAGTAAACTGCTGGAGGTGAAATTCCAGGTGGGCCGCACCGGTTCTATTACGCCGGTGGCCAAGATTGCACCGGTCTTTATCGGCGGCGTTACGGTTAGTTCCATATCGCTGTTTAATGAAGAAGTGATCCGGGAAAAAGACCTGATGATCGGCGACTCCGTTTTAGTAGAGCGCGCGGGTGATGTGATCCCCTATATCGTAAAATCGCTGGAAGCTTTGAGAACCGGCGCAGAAACAGTAATTGAGTTTCCCAAAACATGCCCCGTTTGCAGCAGTCAATTGTTTAAAGAGGCAGAAGAAGCCGTTTGGCGTTGCATCAATATAGAGTGCCCGGCACAGGTGGTGGAACGGATGGTCCATTTTGTGAGCAAAGACGCGCTCGACATCCGTGGCTTTGGCGAAGCCAATGTGCGTAAATTTTATGAGTTGGGCTGGCTGACGGATATTCCGGGTATTTATAAACTGGATTATGAAAAACTGGGCACGCTGGAAGGCTTCGGAAAAAGATCGGTGGAGAACCTGCAGCAGGCCATTGAAAAAAGCAAGGAGCAGCCGCTGCACCGCGTCATCTTCGGACTGGGTATCCGCTTTGTGGGAGAAACAACCGCTAAAGTACTGGCCAATAAAGTCAACCATCTGCTGGACCTGGCAACCTTCAACCAGGAAGCGCTGGAGGAGCTGGAGGACATCGGGCCCAAAGTAGCCGGCAGTATTGTGCATTTTTTTAGCACGCCTTCTAATATCGAAATGATCAAAGAGTTGGAAACACTGGGCGTGCAGCTAATCAATACCAACAAACAGCTGACCGCCGACGGCAACCTTACCGGCCAGACCTTTTTATTCACCGGTACCCTGCCCACGCTTAAACGCAGCGAAGCGGAGGCAATGGCTGAAGCCCAGGGCGGCAAAATACTGAGCGGCGTCAGCTCCAAACTAAATTACCTGGTGGTTGGGGAAGATGCCGGCAGCAAGCTGGATAAAGCCAAAAAATTAAATACGGTAAAAATTATTTCGGAAGCAGAGTTTTTAAAAATGATACAATAACAAAAAATCCCGCAGACTTCGCAGACCCGCACAGAATTTTCCGCCTGTACGCATTCAATGCTTTCTGGTGACCGGTGGGACCCGTGCGACTGATACAGTTACAAAATTGATACGAGTCGCCACCCGCATTCATGCGGGGTCATACAAGTCCCACCAGCTGGATGGATGTTATATGATGCAGGATCAACACGATATCCTTGTTAAAAAATTTCTTGTACTTTTATACTATATGATTCAATCCTCCACCATAAAATTTCTCCGGGATCTTAAATCCAATAATAACAAACCCTGGTTCGATGCCCATCGCAGCGATTATGAGGCCGCACGGGATAATTTTGCAGATTTTATCAATACTGTTATCAAAGAATTTGGAAAGTACGATCCCTCAATTGCTCATCTAACTGCGAAAGATTGTATGTTCCGCATCAACCGCGATGTTCGTTTCTCCAAAGATAAAAGCCCGTATAAGGCTAACTTCGGCGCCAGTATTAACGCCGATGGCAAAAAATCGATGAAAGCAGGCTATTATTTCCATCTTTCCCCCGGCGAGCATTTTGTGGGCGGCGGTTTATGGCACCCGCAGCCGGCCGATCTGAATAAAGTGCGCCAGGAAATCGATTATAACCTCCCAGAATTTGAAAAAATACTGAAAGCAAAAAAATTCAAAGACACCTATGGCGGCCTGTATGTAGAGGACGGGCAATTACTTTCACGCCTGCCCAAAGGCTATGAACCGGATAATCCCGCAGCCGAATACCTGAGGCATAAAAGTTTTATCGCCGTTTCGGACCTTCCGGATACAGATATATTGTCTAAGTCCTTACTGAACAACACAGTAAAAGCTTTTCAGGCCCTTCAGCCATTAATCACATTTATCAACAAAGGCATTGACGAATAATAAGCCAATGTCGTTTTCTTAAGCGGCGGATTCCAGAGAATGTAAAAGGGCATTGGCTCAATAACATTCAGTATTCGTTCTTTTTGATATTTTTTTAATCAGGGAGGGTACAATTCTGCTGCGCGTCGCCCCGGTCTTATGTGTCCCACCAGGAAACCAAACTGTTTTTAATGCCCCAACCTTAAAAAAACTATCCCCCCGGAAAAAATGTTATTGACAATGAAGCAATTCCCGAGATTATTAAAGCTTAAGTAAGCGACATTGATTGACGCCCTGAAATTAATCTGCATTAAGTAATCTTTATATTTCAAAATCGTAACTTTGCATTTCTTTTTTGAAATGTTATGAGTGATCCGATAAAACATGAATGCGGTCTTGCTTTTGTAAGACTCCGTAAACCATTTTCCCATTATCTGAAAAAGCATGGAACCGTTATGTGGGGACTGAACAAGCTATACCTCATGATGGAGAAACAGCATAACCGGGGACAGGATGGGGCAGGTATCGCCAGTATTAAACTGAACGTGGAAGCGGGCTATCCGTTCCTGCACCGGATGCGCAGCGCGGAGCCGCAGGCCATTTCAGCTTTATTCAAAAATATTGCCGACGAAGTGGACGAAGTGTGCCGGTACAACCCCGATGCACTGAAGCATCCCGGCTTAATGAAAGGGCATATCAAATTCCTGGGAGAATTGATGCTGGGGCACCTGCGCTATGGCACACAGGGAAAAAATAACGCCGATTTTTGTCACCCTTTTATAAAAAGAAATACCATCCCCGCCCGGAACCTGGCACTGGCCGGAAATTTTAACCTGGTGAATACCAATGAGCTGTTTGAAAAACTGGGCATTGAGCCCGGAACCTTTCAAAAACAAAGCGACCTGGCGGCAATGATGGAAATTGTACATCATTACCTGGTGGAGGCAGATAAAAAGAACCCAGAAAAAGCAGATATAAAAGCAGTGCTGCAGGAAGTGATCCCGATGTTTGATGGCGGATTCACCGTAGGCGGCCTTACCGGCGACGGACTTGGATTCGTATTCCGGGATAAACACGGCATTCGCCCCTGCTATTATTATATTGACGAAGATGTGATTGTAGCTGCTTCCGAAAGAGCCGCCATCCGCACTACCTTTAACGTAGGTGAAAATGAAGTAAAGGAGCTGATGCCAGGGAATGCCCTGATTGTGCAAGCAGACGGCGGTTATGAAATTGCTGAAGTAGTTACCCCCGGTGAACGCAAGGCCTGCAGCTTTGAACGCATTTATTTCTCCCGCGGCAGCGATGAAAAAATTTACAAAGAGCGTAAGGCGCTGGGACTGAACCTGAGTGAGCAGGTGTTAAATGCGATCGATTTTGACCTTAGAAATACTATTTTCTCCTATATACCCAACACGGCAGAAGTAGCCTTCCTGGGCCTCCATAAGGGAATGAACCTGTACCTGAACAAGATAAAAACGGAGCGCATCCTGAGCTGGGGAAAGGATTTCGATGAAGAGAAATTAAGCGAGATGGTCAATCGGCGCATCCGCATCGATAAAATTGCGATCAAGGATGTAAAAATGCGCACGTTTATTACAGAAGACGCCGGCCGTAATGAGATGGTGCAGCACGTTTACGATATTACTTACGGCACCGTGCGCCCCGGCATTGATACTATTGTGGTGATCGACGACTCCATTGTAAGAGGTACTACGCTAAAAGAAAGCATTATTAAAATGCTGTCGCGCCTGCAACCCAAAAAAATAATCGTGGTTTCCTCCTGCCCGCAGATCCGCTACCCTGATTGTTACGGGATCGACATGAGCAAAATGGGGGATTTTATCGCCTTTAATGCCGCCGTAAATGTGTTAAAAGACAAGGGACAGGAGGGGCTGCTGGATGAGCTGCTGCAAAAATGCAAGGACCTGAAAGAAAAGAACCTGCTGCATACCGAAAATGTTGTAAAACAATTATATAAAAGCAGTACGGTGGATGAGATCACCGATAAGATCGCAGAAATGATCACGCCCGCCGGGCTGAACATCCCGGTGCAGGTGATCTTCCAGAGTATCGACGACCTGCATAAGGCCTGCCCCAATAATTTAGGCGACTGGTATTTTACCGGCAATTACCCCACTCCTGGCGGTAACAAAGTTGTTAACCAGGCGTTTATGAATTATATGGAAGGCAGCAACGAACGCGGGTATTAATGTAGCTTAATAAATATTGAATAAGAAATGTAAAAGCAGACCTGGTTTCAGAAATAAAAAATTTTCCTCAGCATAAAACTTAAAAACCCCGTCCTTCTTAAAAGTGAACGGGGTTTTTTATTTAAGCATTCCTCCTTTTAATTCTTATTGATTTTGTTTCAGTATTCCCTGGGCGCGGTCGATCTGTTCCTGGGGAATCGGCATCCCTTTGCTCCAATCCGGGAAGGTAAGCGTTGGAGTTACTGCCGACGCATTTACATAGTTCTTTTCAAAATTCAGGTAAGAAGTCAGTACGTCTTGGATAGTGCCCCAGCGCGCCAGGTCGTAGTAGCGGTGGCCTTCCAGGGCCAGTTCCAGCCTTCTTTCAAACTGCACTGCCTTCCGTGCGTAATCCTGGCTGGGGAAAGCAGGATAGTTTGAGATCTTGTATACAGCAGCCGGATTTCCCGAAGCCGTTAACACGGGGGTGGAGAGTAATTGAGCGGCACGCGTACGTACCATATTCACCAAAATCAGGGCTTGTCCCAGCTGGCTGTTTTCTACCGCGCATTCAGCCGCCATCAGGTATACATCAGAAAGGCGGATGATATTAATATTCTGTGCGGTAAGATAATTGGCTCCGGTTGCCACATTTCCCGAAAAATCGGCTTGGTTAATATTTTGTTTTACGGCTACGAAAGGCCCGCCAAAAGGCTGGTCTCGTATCCAGCCGGGCACCAGTGGGCCCCAGTCGCGGTACTGTACCTGCCTTCTGCCGATAGTATAGTCAAAACGAGGGTCAAAAACCAGGGTCGTATCAACTTTATAATTATCGATAGCTGCGCCAGTAAGTTTTTGATCTGATATATAAGGATTGGTGCGGTAACTGCCGTCCAGGTAAGGCAGCCCGTCGGGCCCTACTTTAAAGGCGTTCACCAGGTCCACCGACGGCTGAAAAAAGCCGCAGCAACCCCCGGGGGAATTACCATAAAGTCCCGCCAGCATATCACCTACGTTTGCATTATCCCCGCTTCCATCCGGGTTAATAATGCTTTGGGCGACCATGATCCCTTCTGCGCCATTCTTTGTTTTGATATTAAAATTAGCCGTAAATGAAAGGCTTGTTAATGCCGGTTTTTTATTAATGACATCGGTGAGCAGGGGTAGCGCTTCTGCATATCTTTTTTGGTAGAGATATAATTTTCCCAAATAAGCTTCGGCGGCGTATTTATCCATACGACCCACCTGGCCCAAAGGTTTTGAATAATCCGCGGGTAAGCCTGCTATTGCTGCTTTAAAATCAGCTTCGATCATCGGAAATACATCCTTGTCGTTCTTCACTTTAGCCTTGTCCGGATCGGACATGGTTTCGTCAATATAAGGAATGTTTTTAAACAACCGTGCCAGGAAAAAATAATAGTGGCCCCGCAGCATTTTTGCTTCTGCGGCGATCTGCGTGGCTCGATCAGCACTAAATTTATCGCCGGTACCAGCCTGTACCTCCTTAAGAAGCCGAAGGGTAGTATTGCAGCGGGTTACGCCTTCATAATACACGCGCCACATACCGGGTAGTTCATCATTGGTAGACTGCACATTATGCAGCTCTATATCGCTCATCAGCGCCTGATCCGAGCTATTACTACCTTTATGGGCGTCATCGGCCCCCACCTCTCCAAAAAGCCATTGGCTGGGTCCGCTGGAATAGTTGCCCCAGGTACCGTTGATATTACCATTCATGATACCATAAGCGCCGATCAGCGCCGATTCCACCCCCTGCGTATTGTTCACTTGGGTAGGCGAAAGTATTCCTTGAGGCTTTGGCTCCAGAAATCCCTTTCCACAGGAATACACCGTGGCAAGAATCGAAAGGAGAAATATTGCTTTATATAATTTCTTTATCATACAATAATGTTTTAAGTCAAAGTTTAGAATGTAACGTTTAAACCAACCAACCACTGGCGAGACATTGGATACATTCCCTCATCTACCCCTGGAGCAGCGAAGGTGCCTGGAGCAGAAGTAACTTCAGGATCCAGCCCGCTGTATTTAGTAATAGTAAACAAGTTGGTGCCACTTACATACAACCGCAGGTTTTTGATTTTTTCCTTCAGCATACCATTCATTTTAAAATTATAGCCGAGCTGTGCCAGTTTTAATTTCAGGTAGCTGGCATCCTGCACATAATAGCTGTTGGACAACATTTCAATAGAGTTCCGGCTCCGGTAAGGTGCGGGTATACTGCTGTTGGTGTTAGTGGGACTCCAGGCATTCAGCATGCGATCGCTCACCGCACCGTCAAACAGGCTCAGGTCCGTGTACAAACGCGTCATATCGAAGTTCTTATTACCCTGGCTTCCGTTAAAAAACAGGGAGAGATCAAAATTACAATAGCTGGCATTCAGATTAATACCATAGATAAATTTCGGATGGGGGCTGCCAATATAGGTGAGGTCGTTGTTATCGATAACACCATCCCCGTTAACATCTGCATAGCGAAAGCCACCCGGATGCGCTCCTGGCTGTTTTGAAGCATTGGCTTCAGCAGCGGTCTGGAACAGCCCCAGCACTTTGTATCCATAGAAAGCGCCAAATGGAAGCCCCGCCATAATCACAGAAGGTATTACCGAGCGGTTGCTGAGCATGTTCACTTTTTTAACCCCGGACGACAATGAAACCAGGTTGTTTACGTTTCTTGAAAAATTTACACCTGCATCCAAATGAAACGGTTTAGCGGAAGAAGCACTATTATAGTGATAGTTCAGCACCAATTCAAAGCCCTTATTGCTCATCTGCCCGAGGTTTACCCAGGGAGAAGATCCGCCTCCAATGACCTGTGCCGGCAGATCCAGGGGGTAAAGCAGATCCTTTGTTTTTTTGTTATACACATCAAAAGAGCCATCCAGCTTATGCTTCAGCAACGTAAAATCAAGCCCCAGGTTTAAGGACTGCGCCTGTTCCCATTTAATATTAGGGTTATCATAGCCCGAGGTCCAGATGCCACTGGCGAGGCTGGTACCAGTAATAGGATAAAATGAGTACTTTATAGCAGCCTGCTGCCGTTTCAGGTATTGAAAGTCAGGGATATTCTGGTTACCGGTTACTCCCCAGCCGGCGCGCAGCTTCAGATCATCCACCCAAGATACACTCTTCATAAATTCCTCATTAGATACCCTCCAGGCAAAGCTGGCCGCAGGAAAGTTGCCATATTGATGGCTGGGCGCAAACCGGGAAGAACCATCACGACGCAGGATTGCTGAAATCAGGTATTTATCCTGGTACCCGTAATCCACTCTTCCAAAAACGGAATACAGCGAGCTGGGCTGGGCGATATTCGTGCCGTTGTCAGCCACCGGAGCGGAATTGGAAGTATTCTGATAATAATAGTTCATATCTCCCATCAGGAAATATCCGTTACCTGTTCCGTTCAGATACCGGCTCCAGGCTTTCACAGCCTCAGTACCTGCCAGCACTGTAAGGTCATGCTTCTCTCCAAACCGTTTTTTATAGGTAAGGGTATTGGACCAGGTCCAGTCTGTATTCCAGCCCATATTTTCACTAAAGGTGTGATTATTATAGCTTCCTTCGGCACGCTCCGGATTGGGATAGCCTACGGATACACCATTATATGTTTCATACTCTACGCCATAGGTTGTTCTCAGGTGCAGGCTTTCCAAAATCTTTAAATCGGCGAAGGCGCTTCCGAAGAACCGGTTAGAGGTACTCACGTTGTCTTTGGCACGGTATAGTGCAGCCATCGGGTTTTCAGCATTACCCAGCAGGTTTCCCCGGCTTCCTCCAAAGTTACCTTTAATATCATAAACCGGGATAATGGTTTGAATACGATAAGCCCAACCGATTGGCGAGCCCTCGCCCATATAGCTACCGGCAGTATTTACGTTTGTTGAAAAACCCTGGTTCTGCGTGCGGGCATACAGGATATTTTCACCCAATTGCAGGCGGTCATTTAATACCGTAAAATTGCTATTGGCACGAACGGTATAGCGCTTAAATCCGGTATATTTTACAGTACCCTCCTGGTTCATGTACCCGCCGCTCACGGCATAATTGGCTTTCTCTGCACCACCGCTTACGGTTAGCTGATAGTTTTGAATGGGAGCGTTCTGGGTAATGGTCCGGTACCAGTCCGTACCCGCCTTATTGGCTTTGGTGATCTGGTAAAATGTTTTCCCATCCATCGTATAGTTGTACAAACTGGGATCCGCCTGGGCCGCCGTGATCTTCTGCCCATAGGTGCCTCCAGCCAGCAAGTAATCCGGCAACGTCGGATTATTAGGATCTGTTCCATAATAATCATTTGCAATAGGTAACCCGGCATTCTTAAAACCCGCATACAGGAAATTAGCAAATTGCTGCGGGTTCAGATACTTGGGAAACCGCCCCCTGTTAGGGTTCTGGGTGCCGTAATACATGTCCAGACTTACGCGAGGCGCGCCTGACTTTCCTTTCTTTGTAGTAATAATAACCACCCCATTATTGGCTCGGGCACCATAAATAGAAGAAGCAGACGCGTCTTTTAACACCTGCATGCTTTCAATATCATTGGAGTTTAGCCAGCTTAATTTTCCCTGATAAGGCATTCCGTCGATTATATATAAGGGATCATTATTATTAATAGTACTAAAACCACGGATCCGGATTTGTGGTGTAGCGCCCGGCGATCCGTCATTTACGATCTGCACCCCGGCAGCTTTACCCTGTAAAGCTTCCAGCGGGCTGGCTGCAGGTTGCGATTTCAATTCATTCATATTTACCACAGCTATCGAACCGGTAAGGTCCTTTTTTCTGGTGGTTCCGTAACCAATCACCACCACATCAGTTAAATTAGATACATCTGATGTTAAGGTTACAGCAATAGTTGCTGCCGCCCCAACTTTGGCAGTTGTGGCTTTAAAACCAACGCTGGAAAGCTCCAGTACGTCGCCGGATTTGGCGTTAATGGTAAATTTTCCATCCTGGTTAGTGGAGGTACCCGAAGTACTTCCTTTTACAATAACGGACACATTCGGAACCGGGTTGCCTTTGTCATCGGTAACCGTTCCGGTAATTGCTTTGCCCTGGCTATAGCCCCGTAAGGCAAGCCCAAAGCAGAAAAGCAGTAAAAGCAAGGAGAAAGCTTTTGTTCTCTTCATACGACAATTTTAAAGTTAGAAATGCGGTTTATTTATTCGCTAGAAAATGAAGGTAACATTTCATTAACAAAAAACAAATTTTATTATGTTGATTGAACACAATATTTTTTTTGAGCGTTGCCTACAACATGTGTTATAAAGCAATGAAAACCAATCATTAATATTGTCTTCGTTTCGACGGAGCGAACCCCGACCAAAAGCCGGGGGCAGTGAGCGGAGAAATCTCGTTCTTTAATGATAAGATTTGCCTTCATCCGCCTTCGGCGAATTCATCGAAATGACGATACCCAACGGTGTTGCCGCCTCATTGTTTTTGCCCGCCTGAATGATTGCAGATTGGGCAGGCATTGCAAATAAATAACCCCAAATATTCCCTCGTTGCCAGATTCCCGTCGCTAACGCCCTAAGTCCTTAAATCGCTCCTTAATGATTCATTCAATTCCCTTTAAAATATCTGCAACGCATTTTGTTTTATTTTAGTAAACTTGCAAAGCACTTCTTCAAAAACTTTTCTTATTCATGAAAACGTTAATTATCATTCGTCATTCCAAAGCTGAGAAAGGAACCGGTAAAGATATCGACCGCCGCCTCACCGAAACCGGCCATCGCGATGCAATCCACGTAGCAGAACTTTTAAAATCAAAGGGATATAAGATCGACAAGATCCTCTCGAGCAATTCGGAACGGACGAAACGAACTACCCAGCTCTTTTCAGGAGTACTGGGCATCGACAATGATGCAGTTTTTTTCTTTGAAAGTCTTTACCTGGCAGATGTACTTGGGATATCAGAAACCATTGAACTTTATGGCGGGTCAAAAGCAAACACAATAGCAGTAGTGGGCCATAATCCGGGTGTGACGAATTTTGTTACAGACCTCACTCATTCGTCAATTGACGGCATCCCAACTTCCGGCGTGGCCGTTTTGGAGGTTGACCTGGAAGACTGGGCACAATTGGGAACCGCCCGAAAGAAGTTGATTGCGACTTTCTCTCCAAAGGAGCTATAGAGTGAAAATAATAAATAATAAATGAGAAATAAGGAAGGAGCTCCGCTACTATGGACTAGAAATTCTCGTTCCTGATTTCTTATTCCTGATTTTATCAGCAAAATCACGTACCGCGCTTTTCAGCAATTGCTCCTGCTGTGGAACGTTTAGCCGGCAATTGGATCGCTGCGCCCGTTCCAGTAAGGAATATAAATCAAAATCATCCTGGGCCGCCGCAATAATACTTCCGGATTGCGCCAGCAACCCTGCAAGATATTCCTGTTCCGTTTGCCCGGGCGTGGGCACCATGATAGCTTTGGCTGCCATTACACAAAGGTCCATTATTGTGCTGTAGCCACTCCTGCACACTACCACGGCGGCGGCGGCTGCCAGGCGGTTCAGTTCCGCCGCCGGCAAATGATCATAAACAACCACATTTGGAAGCTCCGGTAAAGCGGGGCCGTTGCTATTTGGAAGCCCCCGCACCACAACAAAGGATGGTTCTGTGGGCCGCAACTGACTAAAAATAAGCTGTTCAAACAAAGTACGCTGCGGTTCGGGACCGGATAGCAGGATGAGTATCTTCTTTTTCTCCTCACCGGCGGTAACGGCCTGCATCCTGGACAAAGGACCTATATAATTGCAGGGGATAGCCGGCATTTTTGGCGGATGCGACAGCACCCCAGCCAGACCCGGGTATTCTTTAAAATCGGGGATCCAGCAATGGGTAAACTTATTGATCCGGCTATAATTAATCCTTCGCGTAAGCCCTCCCGTTAATCTTCCAAAAGGCGTTTGAATATTTAACTGGTGCGTGATAAAAACAGAGGGAACAGTTTTATGGTATAAACCAAACCGGTTATCGCTTATAATGCCATCAATCTGATACGAGTGAACCGCCTTTTTCAACCATTGATGTTCCTTTTTTATAGCCCGCGCAATACCGGGTAACTGCCGCGCGATGGTAACCAAAAACCGGCTTTTCTTTTTGGAATATTGTACATTGTAGCCCTCCAGCGGGATGAAAGTAAGCAGGGGAAACTCTTGTCTTAATAATTGAATCTGGACGTTATTCCCCGCAACAATAACATTAAAACCACTACTTATAAGTTCGTAGATTATTGGAATACACCTAGTTGTATGCCCCAACCCCCAATCCAGCGGAGCCAAAAGGATATTCTTTTTTTTGAAGGGGTCCATGATTACTAAAATTGTGATAAAATAAGAATAATAGTTGTTTTAACTAATAAAAAAATTTAACTTTAAAGTCACAATCTGCATGTAAGTTTGATGAACGATTATAGCCGCGATATTATTTTCCTATTAAAAGAAACCTGCTTCACTAAAGAGTACCTGAAGCAGGAGATGGAATTCGTACATAAAATTGTGGCAGCGGTAGACAATGACGAAGCTTTTTGCACTGCACATGAACTGGTAAAACGCAACGCAATCACCAGCAAAAGGAAATCAATTATAAAAGCGGTAAACCGGTCCCGGCTACGGTCTTTTTATTTTCTTCTTAATAAGAACTAATCCAGGTTTACAGGTTTAAAAGTTGACAAGTTAAAAAGGGGTTCAACTTCTGTTCATCTATCATCTTTCAAACAATTCCTCGTCAACCTTTAAGCAACTCCTTATAAACCTTTAACCTTTAAACTTATCAACTACCAGTTTATTGGTTTAAAAGTTTATAAGTTGAAAAGGGGCTACAATTGTTCCCTATCAATCTTCAGACAACGCCCTGTCAACCTTTAAACATTTCAACTTATCAACTTTTCTTCAGGGCCTCCGGCCCGCTACATCTTTATCTCCTCATTTTCCTTATTGAAAAAGCGGTATTCTACCAATTGGTAGGCGCTATTGGGTTCCAGCTTTATTTTTTGACCAAACTTCTTATTCCATTTAGCCAGCTTGCTGCTGAACCACCAGCCTTTTGTAAGGTAGGCATACATAATAGGGTGCACTACCAGCTTCAAACCGGTGTGCCGGTGCGTAATTAAATAATTCAGGTTCTTTTCAATTTCATCTTCGAGGATCAATGAAGAACCGATCTTTCCGGTGCCGTTGCAGGTAGGGCAAATTTCCTGCGTGTTGATGTTTACTTCGGGGCGCATCCGCTGCCGCGTGATCTGCATCAGTCCGAATTTTGAAATCGGCAATACCGAATGCCTGGCGCGGTCGGTTTTCATGAACTCTTCCATTTTTTCATAAAGAGCTCTTTTATTCTCCGCCAGCTTCATGTCTATAAAATCGACCACAATAATGCCGCCGATATCTCTTAAACGCAACTGACGCGAGATCTCCTCAGCCGCTTCCAGGTTCGTAGCCAGCGCATTTTGCTCCTGGTTGTTCCCCACATTTTTATAGCCGCTGTTCACATCAATCACGTGCAGCGCTTCCGTATGTTCAATGATGAGGTAGGCGCCGCTGTTCAGGTTCACCGTTTTGCCAAAAGAGGCTTTTACCTGCTTCGTAACGCCAAAGGAATCAAAAATGCCGCCAGGGCTTTGGTATAGCGAAACGATCCCTTCTTTCTCGGGAGCTATCTTTTGCAGATACAGTTTCGTTTCGTTATACACATTCTTTGAGTTAACAATGATGCGGTTAAAGTCTGCATTGAGTAAATCTCTTAAAATGCTGTTCGTCTTATTTTGTTCGCTCAGGATCTTTGCCGGAGCTACAGCCCCTTTAAGATTCTGTTCGATCGTTTTCCAGGAATTCAGCAGGTTCGTCAGGTCTTCGTAAAGCTCCGCCGTATTTTTTCCTTCAGCCGCTGTGCGCACAATTACACCAAAATTCTTTGGCCGTACCGCTTCAATTATTTTTTGAAGACGTTTGCGCTCTTCCGAAGAATGGATCTTTTTTGAAACAGCAACAATATTATTGAAAGGCGTAATGACGATATATCTTCCGGGAAGGGATAACTCGCAACTCAGGCGCGGGCCTTTTGCTGCAATGGGCTCCTTCAGTATCTGCACCAGGATATGCGGCTTACCATTAAGTACTTCTGTAATTTTACCGGTTTTGATAATTTCCGGTTCGATCTCAAATTTTGAAAAATCCATCACAGCATCTCCAGGGGCCTTCATAGCCTGTTGGGTAAACTTCAGTAATGATTTTACATAAGGGCTGAGATCGGTATAGTGCAGGAAAGCATCTTTTTCATAGCCCAGGTCAATAAACGCCGCATTGAGTGCAGGCATCAATTTTTTTACCTTGCCCAGGTATAAATCTCCCACAGCAAACTGAGAATCTGTTTTCTCATTGTGTAATTCTACAAGTTTGCTATTTTCCAGCAATGCTATATCCACCCCCGCAGGCGTGGCATTAATAATAAGGTCCTTATTCATGAGAAACCACCATGAGTACTCATCTTGATAGTGTTAAAGAATAACCGGCTAACAGCAGAATGAAGGGGCAATAAAATCTTTTTAATGGCAGCAGAAACGTTAGCATACGTGCCCATCATTACTATAACCGGTGTACCGGCAAAATGAGTAACAGGTAATTTGCTTATTCAGATTACCTGTTACTCCTATACCCAAAAAGAAAACGCGGTCTTATTTTCTTTTTTTATGACGATTCTTTCTTAGTCTTTTTTTACGTTTGTGTGTCGCAATTTTATGACGTTTTCTTTTTTTACCACAAGGCATACTCAATAACTTTTTTAATGATTTTTAAATAACTATTTTACTTCTTTAGTTCTTCGATCCTTTTTTCCAGTTCTTCTTTCAAATCCTTTCGTTGCACCAGTTTGGCTGCTTTAGCATACAGGGCTGCAGCCTGGTTTTTATCTCCGTTCTTTTCGAACAGGTCACCCAACATCAGGATCGCCTGAAGATTCTGGGGTTGCATTCTCAAAACAGTTTCCAAACGTTCTTTTGCCTTTTCCTTTTGACCACTCATAAGGGAAGCCGTGGCCAGGGTCATTTGCGCATAAACATTATTACTGTCTTTTTCAACAACTTCTCTGATCTTTCCAATACCCTCCATCGGAGAGCCCAGGCCGCCATAAAGATAAGTGGCGCCCAGACCAACTTTTGCAGAATCATTTGCCGGGTTCAGTGCCAGCGTCTTTTCAAAAAGATCTGCCGCCTGTTCTGCCATCCAATGCCGCTGTGCGTCATTATCCTGCCGGGTCAACTGATTCACGAATATTTGGCCTGCAAAATTGAG
Source organism: Niabella sp. (assembly GCA_017744795.1). Taxonomy (GTDB): domain Bacteria; phylum Bacteroidota; class Bacteroidia; order Chitinophagales; family Chitinophagaceae; genus Niabella. The sequence goes on from JAGIAQ010000029.1 coordinate 39,109, forward strand.
CTTTTTTTCTGAATTTTCCAATCGGGCTGCCTGGGCGGTATACCAGGCAAAGGGAATAAAGGCTTTCGCCGTATCGCGCCAGAAGTTAGCTAAGTGTTGATACACATCCAGTTGCTCTTGCTTCACCGCCCCACGGGTAATGCTTTTTTCCAGCAGATCCAGGCGCAATGCCTGTTCCGGGTTCAAGTCTTTTTTAGACAAAGTCAGCACGGTATCAATAGAAAAATCCGCAATTGCAGCCGCATCGCCAGCAGGCGCCGCGCTTTTACCGGCCATAGCAGGTGCCGTTTTAGCACCTGGCTTTGGCACTGTACGTCCAAATGCCAAAAGCACTACCAGGGCTACCGCCGCTATTGCTACTGTTATAATCTGGGGTTTCTTCACCTATCCCTTAAATTGGACGGCAAAGGTAACGCAATTGAGTGTAAAACGAAGATTTTTTAAGGAATTCTAGTCATCGGCGTCCTCACCGGGGCCTTGATCAGGCTTTGGT